>JAJRSF010000037.1 GCA_024278935.1 Candidatus Zixiibacteriota bacterium | reverse complement strand
TAGTACTGCAAAAGAAAAACCGACTCTAATGAGTCGGTTTCTAAATTTGGTAGCGGGGAGTCGGTTTGAACCCTGCCATTTTAGTACTGCAAAAGAAAAACCGACTCTAATGAGTCGGTTTCTAAATTTGGTAGCGGGGAGAGGATTTGAACCTCTGACCTTCGGGTTATGAGCCCGACGAGCTACCAAGCTGCTCCACCCCGCGGTATCGGATGACAATATAGAGAAGTTACCCGCAAAGTCAAGTCTTCTTATTTTTGTTTTATCTAGTTTAAATCTGTTAACCTATTCTGTCTAATCGGACTTCATCCTGCGGTTTCGGATGACAATATAGAGAAGTTCGGTTCAAATTCTAAATATTGTATTTGAAATATTAAATTGAATTTTACCTCTCCATTTCAGATAATTCGATTATATCTAGTTGTAATCTGAGACAATGTTACCACGATGCACTATCCACTTGCGGTGCATATTTTTTAGATACAAACAGGAGTGGATATAAAAAAACGGCAACCATTCAAAAGGCTACCGTCTTATAAATATTATAGGTCAGGAGTAACCACTCATTGAGTGTTTGAACTCCTGACTTTTAGCTATTGCTTAGCAATACAAATTATCTACTATTTATCATCTTTAAGCATCGACATCTTCAACCATGGTGGAGTTACCAAGGTCGTAATAATAACCATGATTACAACTGCCGAATATGTCTCGGTCGATATAACAGGGTTTCCATCTAAAACAAGTTTTGCTCCTATACCGGTAAAGATAAGTCCGACCTCACCACGAGGAATCATTCCTAATCCAATAGCAATACGATTGACCGATTTATCAAAAATAGCAAGTGAACAAACTTGTTTACCAATAATAGCAGCGATAGTCATAACAGCCGCAAAACCGAGTATTTCAACTTTTGCAAATGTTGTCAAGTCAACCATCATACCCATCCGTACAAAAAATATCGGCACCAAAAATACCGCAATTGGTTCAATCAACTCTTCAATCGTATGTTCACCACGTTCACGGAATTTAGTGAAATGGACATCTTCCAAAATCAATCCCGCCGCAAAAGCACCAACGATCGGGGCAAGCTGAATCTGCCCGGCTATATAAGCAAGAGCAAAACAGATAAACAAACTGATAGATAAAAAGCCACCTTTAACTTTTAATTTAAAAGCAAGATTAAAGAAATGTGGTAGCACATAGGCACCAAGAACAACCGCACCGACAATAAAGAGAACCGCTTTACCAATAATAATAAATACATCTAAAGACCCGATACCTTCACCACCCTGATTGGCAGCCGTGATAACACCGGATACAACAGCTAAAATAATAAGCCCTAAAATATCATCAATAACTGCAGCTCCTAAAATAATTTTAGACTCTTTGGTATTGATCTTTCCAATATCTTTGAGTACTCGAGCAGTGATACCCACCGATGTTGCTGTTAAAGTTGCCCCTATAAAGAGATGTACCAGCGTGTTTGCATCGGGCAAGAACCAGATACCAACTCCCCATCCTAAGAAAAACGGCACCACAACTCCGAAGATAGCGACCATAAAAGCAGTCACTCCGACTTTCATCATATCTTTAACCGTTGATTCTAAACCAACTTCAAAGAGCAGTATAATGACACCAAGTTCAGCAAGAATTTCAAGAGTAACATCTTGTTGGAAATGGGTGAAAATATCAACTCCGAGAAGATGCATATTTCCGATCAGCATACCGATGACTAATTCACCTAAAACAGCCGGTTGATTGACCCGTTCAAATAGATCGCCGCCCAATTTTGCGGCTAATAAAATGACTACTAATTCTAAAAGTAAATCAAGAACCGGTCCGCCATGGCCACCTCCGCCATCGCTTGAGGCATAGGCAATGTTATAGCCAAAATAGACAAGCGAAATGGCTAAAAATATGAAAAATCGTCTTGGTGTTATTAAACGCATCTGAACTCCTGTTTGTTTATCCATTTTTCTAGCAAAAATGTAAAGAAATGTATCAAAATGTACAAGTTATAAATCAACTCTTCATGAGTATATCATTTAACCGTATAGGGAAATCATTTCACATAAAAAACACTCATGTTTAAGCAAAAACTGACGAAAATAATAGAAAGAGTATTTAACTATAAAATAAAAAACTGAAGAGAATGTTATGTTAGTTATTGTTGATATACTTGTAGTATTTGGTGCCGTATTAGGAGGATTTGTTTTATCGGGTGGGCATTTACTCGCTCTTTATCAACCTTTAGAAGTTTTAATTATTGGGGGAGCAGCAATCGGTGCTTTGCTAGTTGGTAATTCAATACATGTCATTAAAGGAATTATAAGTCAATTAACTGCTGTTTTTGGTTCAGGATATACTAAAAGCGATTACCAAGATATTTTAGTGATGATGTTTGAAATTTTTAATATTGCCAGAAAAGATGGACTGATTGGGCTTGAAAATCATGTGGAACATCCTGAAGATTCTGATATTTTCAAACGGTATCCTAAATTTCTCAAAAATCATCATGCGGTTCAATTTTTTGCTGATACTATGCGCGTTATTATTTCAGGTGCGGTGCAACCGACAGATTTAGAAGACCTGATGGACAATGATATCGAAGCACTCCTTGAAGAAGAACTACATCCATCGCATGCCTTAAACACAGTCTCAGATTCATTGCCAGGACTCGGTATTGTTGCTGCAGTATTGGGCATAGTTATAACTATGGGAGCTATCGACGGGCCACCGGAAGAAATCGGAATGAAAGTAGGTCATGCTTTAGTTGGTACTTTCTTAGGCATTTTAGCTTGCTACGGTTTTGTTGGACCAATCGCTGCAAATATGAAATTTAGAGTTAACGAAGATATTCAATATATTGGTTGTATGAAACACGCCCTTCTTTCATTTAATAAAGGTGTTGCTGGTGTGATTGCGGTTGAGTTTGCCCGTCGTACATTGTTTGCTGATGTACGTCCGAGTTTTATGGAACTTGAAGAGGCATGTAATGCTTCCAAAAAGAGATAAGTACTGTGAGTGAAAATAACGAACAACCGATAATAAAAAAAATCATCAAAAAAGGTGGCGATGGTCACCATGGTGGGGCATGGAAAGTTGCATTCGCCGATTTTATGACGGCGATGATGGCATTCTTTCTGGTGATGTGGCTCGTAGGTCAAAAACCGGATGTTCGCGAATCTGTTGCAGGGTACTTCCAAGACCCCGGTAAATTTACATCAAAGGGGAAAGATGGTGTCCTTAAAGGTTCAGCATTACCTATAAAAAAACAAAATCCGGTTGGTTCAATGGTTAAGAAAAAAGATGATGGTTCATCAGCAAGTAAAGATAAGAAGAATCTCGAACTTACTGCTAAAAAAATAGCAGCTCAACTGAAAAAACAATCGATATTCAACAAGCTCGAAAAAAATATCAAAATGGAAATGACCTCCGAAGGTCTCCGAATTATCTTAAATGAAAACGAAGACTCTCCGGCATTTTTTGAACCCGGCTCTGCGAAGCTTCTTCAAAAATCTGCAACGATTCTTATGATTATTGCCGAAGAACTCGGTACTCTGGAAAACCATCTTGTTATCGAAGGGCATACCGATGCATCGTTTGGCGGACGAAAAAGATATTCCAACTGGGAACTCTCTGCCGACCGTGCCAATGCCGCAAGACAACTGATGGCAGTATCAGGGTTATACAAAGGGCAGGTTCGTGAAGTTCGTGGCTTTGCCGATAGGTTCCCGATGATTCGCAAAGATCCAAACGATGACCGTAACAGACGAATATCGCTTGTTGTATTGTTCCGCTCGCAAGAGAGCAAACATAACCAGGTCGAAGTCGGCGAAGATCTCATGCACGATGCCAACAACGGCTAACGGTTCGGAGACTAAGCTCTGCTATCTTAAATATCAAATAATTCAGTTGGGTCTATCTTAAATTGTAGCATGTTTGCAGATGGACGTCCACTATCTCCACCTTTTCTTTGAACAGTTATTCTTCCAATTTTAAGACTTCCACGTGGAGATAATTCTACATCTCCAGAGCTATAATGATTAATAGCAATATTCATAGGTTGTAAAATCCATCGCGCCTCTGAAACAACTTTTTGAGCGACCAAAATCCATTCTGCGGCAAGTGGACCTCTACCTCTTAAAATATCATTTACTATAAGTGGCTTATTTGAAGAAAAGAATTTTAATATTAACTGCTGATTATCAATATGGAACTCATCCAAAAACATTCTTCGTGAGTCTCTTGAGATAATCAGAGCTTTGATACTTATGATTTCTTCAAGTACATACCCTATAATAATAAGCCATTGTTTTGCTTCAAAATCATCGTTCCAATTTTCAAATTTAGAGGAATATCTCTTTCATTTTTGAAACCATTTTTAGCTGTTTGTGAGCCAATCTTAACTAATTTATTTTTCTTTAATTTAACACTTTCTTAATGACTAAATCATTTAAGATATGTTGCAAAACATCGACTACAACAGAGTTGCCAAATTGTTTATAGCATTGAGATTTAGAACTATGCATTTTAAACGTTTCCGGAAATGTCATTAATCTAGCACATTCTCTGGGAGCAAGCTTTCGTACTTCACCATCAGGACAATTAAAATTCTGGCTTGACCCTTTGGAAACCGGCATTACTTTTATGGATGGGTTGTACCCAAACGCAAATTGTTGTGTACCGCCAACCCGAGGCAATGTCGATAACGATCCGCTTGACGCAGTTGATATTTCGGATTTAATATATATAGTTGATTTTATATTTACTCAAGGTCCTGCTCCTGCTTGTGAGACTGAGGGGGATGTAGACGGTTCAGGTGAAATTGATATAACTGATTTAGTGCATATAGTAGACTTTATATTTAACGGTGGACCACCTCCGCCATCTTGCCCGTAAGTTTTGATTTAAATTCCCACACACAAAAAAAAGAGAGTGCTAAAGCACTCTCTCATAAATTTTCACCTATCAATCGTATCGACTATTTTTCGCGAAGTTCAAGCATTTCTTTTCTGATGTCCTGAGCAACTGCTTTGATTTCTTGCATAGATTTTCTAACGCGACCTGTGGCAGCTTTGTTACCTGCTTCAGCTTTTTCTACATCACCTTTGATTGATTCTACGACTTCGATTAATTTTGTGTAACTTGACATGTTGTACTCCTTCATATCTGTCTTAGAGTTTTTTTAATTTTCTATTTCACTAAAGATGCGTAATTTCACTACTCTCAACGTCCTTTGGCAATTAAAAAAACAGAAAAAGAGTGGTTTTTATACGTTTTTTTCCTATATTTGTCCAAAATAAGAAAGTAACACCCCATAAAATATAATATGGGGCTTTTCCGTATTGCAAAATAAAGGCACTTCATGACCACAGAAACGATGAAACAGAGCAAACTGCTTCAAACACTGATCGACCGGTTTCGTAACTCCAATTCAATGATTGATCTGGTTAATAGCCTGAATTCCAGTGAGTTAGATGCTGTTCATGTCTCTGGCCTGCACGGTTCATCGGCTTCTTTTTTACTGAAATCACTGCATTTAGAGTCAAAAAAGCCTGTTTTAATCATCACTGGGAACGGCGAAACGGCTCGGGACATCTTCGATGACCTCTCACAGCTTCATCCGACGAAAAAAGTAGCTTTTTATCCATCCAGACAAATTCTTCCCTACGATTTCCGAGCTCCACAAGGTGAAATTATGGGTCAGCGGATTTCGACCCTATCTTCGCTTTTAGATAATAATTGCGATTTTATCGTCGCTCCAATTCGTGCTATTATGGAGCCGACTATCACTCCAAAAAATCTGGAAAGCAATCGGCTGGTTTTAGAAGTTGGTTCAGAAATTGATTTAGAAGAATTCGTTTACAAACTGCTCGACTTAGGATTTAAACGAGTTGCCAATGTTGAAGAGGTCGGCGATTTTGCCCAACGTGGTGGTTTGATAGATTTTTTCACTCCCGGTTCTGATTCCCCGGTACGTATTGAATTGTTCGGCGATGAAGTAGACACGATTCGGAATTTTGATGTACGCTCGCAACGGACAATCAGCAAAGTTGATTCGGTTTCTATTTTACCAAAGCGTGAAGTCCTTATCACATCGGAAAATGTTGAGAAGCATCTTGAAAAATTATCATTCGATGATGCCGATTTTATTCGCCATCGCTATCTCAATGATCCCGAACTTCCGGGTCTTGAATGGCTCTCTATTATGTTTGGTCTTTCGCAAGGTTCCCTGTTTGATTACATCGCCGATGATAGCATTCTCTTTTTCGAAGGACGAGGTTCTTTAGATAATGAGATGGAAAAAATTATGGATGAAGCAGCTCTGCTGTATGAACGATTCAAAAGTCGTTTGTTGGGCATTCCAACGCCGGATAAATATTATCTGACTCCAGACCAGATAGAGTCAAACTTTGCATCTTATAAAAAAATTGATATGCTTCCCTTTAAAGGCGGCACAAAAAATATAATTGATTTCAAATGTGCTCCACACCCATCGCTTGCTGCACGGCTTGATTTACTCGGCGACACTCTACGAGAATATAACCAAACCAATCTGACGTACATAATTGCGACTGACAATCAAAACCAAGCTGACAGACTCAAAGAACTTGTTGCCGAAAAATCTAATATTGCTTTTGAACCAATAGTCGAAGTTGTCGACCTCAATGGTGGCTTTATTGCTCATGATGCCGAGTTTGCACTCTTGACCGATCATCAGATTTTTAGTAGGCACCATCGAAGAGTTCGTAAGAAAAAATTTAAAGAAGGTGTCGCAATTTCAGATTACACCAATCTGACCCCCGGCGATTTTGTCGTGCATACCGACCATGGTATCGCACGGTACCTCAAACTTGAAACGCTCAATCTTGATAATCGCAACCGTGACTGCCTGCTCTTAAAATACGACAACGATGACAAACTCTATGTGCCTATCGAAGAGTTCAACCGTGTTTCAAAATATGCAGGCAAAGATGCCGACCCGGTTTTAACTCGTCTTGGTGGACCGGGATGGGATAAGCTTAAAACCAAAACGAAAAAAGCTATCGAGCTGATGGCAGAAGATTTGGTACAGCTCTACGCCGAACGGAAAGCATCCAAGGGATATTCATTTGGCGAAGATACCGTTTGGCTCAGACAACTTGAAGCATCGTTCCCGTTTGAAGAAACCAAAGACCAATTTAAGGCAATTCAGGATGTCAAAGCAGATATGGCATCGGATAATGTTATGGAACGTCTGATCTGTGGCGATGTTGGCTTTGGCAAAACCGAGGTTGCCGTTCGTGCAGCATTCAAAGCAATTGATAGTGGCAAACAAGCAGCCGTACTTGTCCCGACAACAATTTTGGCACAACAACATTATGAAACTTTCAAAGAACGTTACGCCGACTTCCCTGTCAAAGTTGAGATGCTCTCACGCTTCCGAACAAAAAAAGAGCAGGATAAAATTATCGAAGATTTAGCTGTCGGTAAAGTTGATTTGATTGTTGGCACCCATCGACTTTTTTCCAAAGATATTTTCTTCAAAGATTTAGGTCTGCTTGTTGTCGATGAAGAACATCGTTTTGGCGTTCGTCATAAAGAAAAACTCCGCAAGCTCAAAGCAAATGTCGATACTCTTTCGATGACCGCTACTCCTATACCGAGAACTCTGCAGATGTCGCTTATGGGTGTTCGTGATATGTCGCTGATAACAACTTCACCAAAAGACAGGCTTCCGATAATCACCGAGATTGCTGAGTTCGACCCGGGTATGATTGCGACGGTAGTTCTCAGAGAAATCGACCGAGGCGGACAGGTCTTTTTTGTACATAACAGAGTGCAGACAATCGATGCTATGTATAACTACCTCAAAAAATATATTCCGCAAGCCGAGATAGTCGTTGCCCATGGACAGATGCATGAGAAATCGCTCGAGGGTGTCATGCACGCCTTTATGGATAAACGATACAACGTGCTTCTCTGTACCGCGATTATCGAATCAGGTTTGGACATCCCCGCTGCCAATACAATTATTATCAACCGTGCCGATCGTTTTGGATTGGCACAACTCTACCAACTTCGTGGTCGGGTCGGTCGTTCATCACGAAGAGCTTTTGCGTATCTTTTAACACCAACAGCAAAGCTGATGCAAAAAGATGCTATCAAACGTCTGCGTGCCATCGAAGCACATTCCGACTTAGGTTCCGGCTTTGCCCTTGCCATGCGTGACTTGGAAATTCGTGGAGCCGGCACGGTTCTCGGTGCCAAGCAATCGGGTTTCATTGAAGAAATCGGATTTGAGATGTATAACAAACTACTAGAAGAGGCTATCACCAAACTCAAAGGTGGCGAAGTAGACAAACCACCAGAAACAAAACTTGAGTGTGATGTTGAAATGTTTCTTGATAATAGCTTTGTAAATAACCGTCAGCAAAAAGTTGATATTTATAGAAGAATTGCAGATGCACGTCAGCTTTCTGAAATTGAAACAATTCGCGATGAAGTCGAAGATCGTTTCGGGAAACTCCCGCAATCCGCATCGGATCTTTTTGATGCAACGGCAGTGAAGATATCAGCATCGTTTTTAAATATCGAAAAAGTAAAAATGCGTAAGGGAATTGTGAATCTCTTTTTTGAAGAAAATAAAATTCTCAAACGGGAAGAGGTCGAAGGACTTCGCAAAGCAACCGATTGCCCAATGGAATTTTCATTAACAGGCAATATTCAAATTATTATTGATATGAGTAAGACAGAAAAAAATCGACGGTTTTCCGATTTGCGTGGCATCTTAGGGAAAGCGTAATATTTAATCGTGAGGGTAAAACAGATGTGTAAGAAAATCTTACTAAGCTTTTTAGTTGTCCTATTTGTAAGTGCTACACTAGGTGCACAGCAGATGAAAGGTCATGTTGCGTTATCAGACGATTTTTCATTTAATGATAAATGGTACAATATTACATTTGAATCAACTCCAATTATCAGAGACGTGTCTGAAATATATCGACACCAAACTTTTTTTGCCTTGCCTTTTATTGGAGGTTTTCAAGTTGATCAAGCGAACATGCCACATGTTTCCTATAGTATAAAAGCACTTGCTCCTAATGGTGAAATTTATTTTTCCTATGATTCTATAAATGCTATTACTTATGAAGTGCCAAACCCGAGTATGTTTATATTGGCTAATTCTAGTCTTGGAATTTCGTTTGAAGATAACGATTTACTTGGTGAATACATAATCTCTGGAACTATCACAGATAATATTTCCAAAAATAAAATAAATTTTGAAAAGAAAATTAAACTAATTGATTTTGTTGAGAAAAAAGCGTTCGCAAATGATACTTTATTTGGTGAATGGATGCAAAACTATTTTCAACCGCCTAAACCAGAATATGCTATTAGCAATTATTTAAAATTTCTCTCGACTAAAAACAATCCTGAGTTTGTGAGTATGCTCTATTCCTTTTATATTGAACTCTTTCGAACCAACGATTTTCTTTTTGATATTCTCATAAACAAATTTGATAAACAGTCAAAAGAGATACAAGAAGATATTCTTACAATGTATGTCTATGCAAATATCAAAGACGATATTTTTCTGAATTCTTTAAATAGAAAACATCGTAAAAAAGTAAAATCTCTCCAATTAAAAGATAATCCTTTTGATGTGAAAACTATTACCCATCCTGCACATTTGGATATGCTTTGGGCAAAGTTCTTTGCCGACGGAAGTTATGAACCGATTCAGAAAATTGTCAGCACTTTTTCAAACAGTAAATATCTCGGCTCATTAGAAAAACTTGGCAAAATAAATGATCTCAGCCAACTTAATGAGGATAGCTGGAAAGAACTGATTTATCAAGCAGCAACTTGGTCTGTAAAAGCAAATCTGAATTCATACCCATTAGTAAAAGACTATTGTACTTTTATTTATTTTGACATAAACACTCCTGTCGGTACAAAAAATATATTGGCTGGTTTTCTGAATAAAGAAAAATAAATCTGATTAAATTTTAGAATTTTAGATTTAAAAGTGTAATACTTAGTAAATAATGTATTATATTGCTTCAGTTAATTCTCTATATTTGTAGAGCACAATATAATCAAATGAATGAAAGCAGTAGCTACAAATGGATGTACACGAATATTTTGGGGGAATAGATATATACCTCTTTGATCAAATTCAAAAAGGGACTTTTAAAAAAGGGATGAAAATCCTCGACCTCGGATGTGGCAATGGACGTAACCTAATTTATTTCATGCGTTCCGGCTTTGATGTATATGGTGTTGATACTTCTACGACGTTTATAAATAATTCTAAATTTCTTACCAAACAGTTAAACCCTGAAATTCCTGAAGAAAACTTTCGGGTTGAGTCTTTAGATAAACTTTCTTTCGACGACGCATCGTTTGATGCGATTATCTCGTCGGCGGTTTTACATTTTGCCGAAGATGATAACCAGTTTAAAAATTGGCTCAAAGAATCTTGGCGAGTACTTAAAGTTGGCGGGTTTATGTTTGTACGGATAGCATCGACAATCGGTATCGAAGATAAAGTCGAACTGATAGACGGTCGTCGCTACCACTTACCCGATACATCTGATAGATACCTTGTTGATGAAGAACTTCTGCTGTCGCTTACCAAGCAACTCGGCGGTGAACTGACAGAACCTATCAAAACTACCAATGTGCAGAACCTTCGTGCTATGACCACATGGTGCCTTCGCAAACTCGACAAACCATCAGAGACAAACAAAAACGGTCTCGACAACTCCGGCGGTCTCAAACTCTACCGCGAATAAAAAATTATTTACCTTGATTGCTTTTTAAATTCGGAGGGTTTCTATATACTTTTTGCTAATTGAGTTGCTTTTTCAAGATATGATTGAAGAAGAGGGATGCTTTGATTGTTTATTTTGTCAACTCGAAAATCTAAATACAAAATAAATGGTTTCATTCTAATAGTAAAAAAAGGCTCACATGCGATAACTGCAGATTGAAAAGCAGTATTGTTAATTAACTCTTTATCTTCTTTAAATTTTGTTTCAACATAATATTTTTTGTTAAACTCAGTATTAGTTATCTCATTTTCATGGTTGAGTTTTATCATTTTAAAAAATGTACGTATAATGTTTTCATGCTCAATACGAACACCATGGTTTTTATCGTATGTCATTTGAATAGAAAAATATGGCTCACCTGTATTGTCAACAAATTCTAATTTAAAATGTGTATCTCTTATTTTACCTTTGAAGATTGGATATTGAAACACCGAATAGACATCATATTGATATTCAAGTTCAGGGTCTAATAACATTTTCTCTTTTTCTTCAGGGTATCCCCAATATCCAACTAGTTGTTTATAAAGGATATGATACTCTTTTTCATAGAACCGATGCATGTAATTATAATAAGTAATTGATATGACTTTAGAAAGTAAAAAGGCAGATCGTTAAAGACCTGCCTTACTGGATTCCCGTTTTCAAGGGAATAGCATTATGTAAAAACTATTTCCTACACGACCAACTTTGCCATGAAGTCTTGGCAGGATAATTTTTCACAATTGAAAATTGTTTCTTTCATCTCTGCTTGACGACCAGCATCAAGAAGTTTGGCGGTCAATGAATTAAACTTAGCATCGAGATCATCCTGTGTCATAGGTTCTCTAGGGTCACCTTTTGGATATTCAAGATACGCTTCAAACTTATCACCTTTGGTTGTTTCGATAACAACTTTTGATGGTTGCTTGGCTGGGAACATCGCTTCGAATTCTTCCGATGCGATCCCTTTGATTTTATCAATAGTTTCCCAGATAGCAGGGTCTTTCATCTTTTCATCGGTAAACGAATCAGTCGTAATCTGTCCATCTACAATCGCCGACGCAATACAATACGGCAATGAATGGTCAGCAGTCTCGCGTGATTCAGGACGGTACTTATGTTGGTCAAACAAAATATCACATGCTCTGGCAATTGTTGTAACCGAAACTTCTTTCACATCTTTGTATGTCAGGTTGTTTGTTTTCATCACTGTGAGTGCTGCCGAAATATGTGTGTGTGTCAACGCTTCGGTTGGGAACGCTTTCATTGAGCATTCTAAAATTTTGAAATCTTTCCCAAGGTTGCCGACTAAGGCTTCATCGTCCCATCCGTCGCCGAAACAATCTTTGAATCCTTCTTTACCTTCGATAACTGCTTCGGTACCTGAGTATCCTTTTTGTGCCATCAGTGCCGCAAAGACGCCCGACTGTACTGCCATAGGGTCAACCGTGTTTTTCATCATGGTTAGTTTACCAGCGGTAGGACATCCGATAGTATGGTTGTGACAACCGGAGATTCCGATAGCGTTGACCATCTGATCTTCGGTGAGTCCAAGAAGTTTACCGGCGACGATTGGAGATACAAACTGTGTAAGAGTTGCGTGATGCCATTTGCGTTCACGAACACCCGGAGTTGCGAAGAGGCACATCCGTTGTTCAAATTCGTATGCGAGAACTATGGCAACGATGACTTCTTCCATCGATGAACCGACCATCTCACCAACCGCAAGTGCTGCTGGAATAATATCGGATGGATGTGAAGGATCTTCTTTCCAATAGATGTCGTTGAAATCCAAGGCACGCACCATGAGTGAGTTGACCAGAGTTGCGTTTACCGCAGGAATCTTGTCGCCGAATCCGATAACAGTTGCCTCGCCTTTACCTGCCATATCTTTGTAGATATCACGTATCATGTTTAAATCTTTGGTGTGATACCCACCGTAAGCACATCCGACTGAATCGTAGAGATAGCGCTTGACTTCGTGGACTACATTTTCAGGTAAGTCTGAATACTTGAGTCCGATAGCGAACTTCGCCATCTGTCTTGATAATGTGTTTTCCATTGTGTGTTGAATCCTTTTATTAAAATTATTTATTTACCATAGTTAAAATATGTTATTGTAACAATTTTTACCGAGTCATTACAAATGATATTCATATCTTTGTGAATAGAATCGGGTGAAAATACAAAAGTGTCAAGGGTTGAATACACAGTCATAACCGAGGCTACTTCACTATTGATTGTATCATAGGCACCGATGTCAGAAAATGGGAGTGCCATGCTGTCTTCGTCCACTTGTAAGTAAAGAGAGTCGTTGCCAAGTATCAAGGTTCATACAAACTCACTCTTGGCAGTTTCTTTTTTACCGCATGAGATACACATGAAGGTAACAAGCGCTATAAAAAATATTGCCTTAATTGATTTTGATACCATAGTCATTACCTCTTCTTAAATTATTCCATCAAAAATTTCATCAGAACAAATAGGTAAGTAGATAGTGCAATAAAAAGACTACCTTTCAATATATAAGCTCTTTTCTTATCTGCACTTAAATTATTAATCTGACTATTTTTAAATATAAATGGTATTATCACTAAAAGAATTATTCCACCAATAATGCAACATGCCAAAAACAGGATAACTGTCATTATTAACATTGGAATTAAAGGACCCATATATATTTCTACCCTATCGCCTGCTTTACCCAGTTTTCTAAACCACCGATGATAATCAGTTCCTGTGCGGCGGCACCAACAGCCTGAAGGCTGTAATTTTTATTATTAAAACTTAGCGATGCTTGAGCAAAATCAATTTGTATTTCTGTATCGGTATAGACTGTTAGTTTTTCTGTACCATGTGCTGATTTTAAATCTTCAACAAGTGCAGGACATTCAATCGCCAAAAAGCCGTTATTGATTGCATTGCGTTTGTATGTTTCAGAAAAAGAACCTGCAATCACCAAACGAATCCCACGATGCATAAGTGCCGTCGCTGCTTGTTCACGAGAAGAACCTGAACCGAAATTATATCCGCCTACAAGTATATCGCCTTTGCTAACGTTTTTGGAAAAGTCAGCGTCATAGTTCTCCATGACAACTTCGGCTTGTTGTTCGGCGGTGAAATCGTCAATGTATGTATACTTGCCGGGGTAGATACCGTCGGTGTTCAAATTATCAAGATGACAAAAGACGCAGTTGCCTGTAATGTTTTCTCGAGAATTCTCGACTATCGCTACTGAAGCAGCACTTGTATCTTTTTTGTTTATCTTCAGAGATGCCTTCACTTCGGCAACGTCTATTTCAAACGGCATAGCGATATGTCCGGCAAGTGCCGATGCTGCCACCACCGCAGGTGATGCTAAGTATGCTTGAGCAGACTTGGAACCCATCCGTCCTTTGAAATTTCTATTCGTCGCAGAGATACCAACTTCGTTATCTTCCAAAAGTCCAACGCCGAGCCCAATACACATGCCGCATCCCGGAGCAAGAACCTTGGCACCCGCATCGACAAGTTTTTGCCAGTCGCCTCGTGTTTCTGATTCTGCTTGTACTTCCGATGATGCCGCCGCGATGTAAAACTCTACCGTGTCTGCGACTTTTTTGCCATCAACAACTTCGGCAGCTTGGGCGAGATCCATCACCCGACTGTTTACACATGAAACCAAATATGCTTTTTGAATTTTAATGTCTTTCATCTCCGCAATCGGTGTCATTACTTTAACATGGTCAGGTCCCGATGCGTGCGGAGTGACAGTTGACAAATCAAGGGTAAGTTCTTTGGCGTAAAATGCATCACTGTCTGCTTGTAAATTGTCAGCTTTTAATTTTTCAAGTCGTGCTTTATTCAAACGAGGATGCACACCATCAACAGCATCGGCATCCGATGGAACCCCAGCCAAACCACGCTTAGCTACAAAGTCGATTCTGTTTTCAATCCAGTTGAGAGTTGTGTCGTCGATAGGGAACAGTCCAACCAAAGCACCCCACTCGGTTGTCATATTTGCAATCGTCAATCGTTCGTCTACAGAAAGTTCAGCGACACCATCGCCGCAAAATTCGATCGCATGGTTTAAAACTTCGTCATTGTTTAAATGTCCACAGAGTGTCACGATAACATCTTTGCCTGTCACACCTGCTTGCAATTTACCTGTCAGCGTTACTTTGGCAACAGGAGGAACCTGCCACCATGTACGACTTGTTGCCCAAAGAGCGGCAGCATCGGTTCGTACAATCGGAGTTCCAAGCACTCCAAGCCCACCATACATATTTGAATGCGAATCCGAGGCAACTACCATAGTACCGGGGAATGCGTAGCCTTCTTCGCACATAATCTGATGTCCGATACCTCGACCGGCAGGGTAGAAATCATGCCCCATAGATTTTGCGAACGCTTCGATTTTTTTATACTTGGCAACGTTCGCTTCGCTTCTGTCTTGCACGTTATGGTCAAGGGTGTTTACAACCTGACGATTATTGGCAATTTTTGTAGCACCGATAGATTGAAATTTTGGAATCACCGCTCCGGTGTTGTCATGCGTCATTACATGAGCAGGCGAGATTGATAAGTAATCCCCTGACTGCACTGTGTGATTGTCTGCAAGTCCAACAGCAAACCGTTGGGCGATTTTTTCTACAAGATTTTGTTTTGGTTTCATGTGTGTGTACACACCTCTAACTCTTTTTAAGAAGAGTACATTATTAAAGTTTAAATTTATTGTCAGGTCTCTTAAAAGACCTGACCTACAATTTGTATGTTACTCTCGGAACAGGCAGGCCTGTTCCCTACAAAAACTTTTAAAATATGTAGGGGCAGACCTATGTGTCTGCCTTTTGGGTGAACACACAGGTTCACTCCTACAACTTATATGTTCACTTACCGTACTAAATCGAAATCAATAAAATCACAATGATGGAAAATAATTGATTCAGGTAAAAGTTTTTCGCCATGTCCTTCTTTGGAATGTGTAGCGATCACATGCATCACCTCAGATGGTAAGTCATGTTTAAAGGCAAGACCTACGCCCGAAAACGGATGACGGATATGCATACCATAATCCGACTTGTTTGGCTTACCGTCGATAATTTCAAACTCTAGCAGTTTACCGACATCAGCAAGCAAAGCACCGGAGATTAAATAGTCACGATTCACTTTTGTTTTTAAGTCACCATGGACTTCATCGAGGACCTTGTCGCAGGCAATACACATCAAAGCACATGCTCGCACATGGTCAATAAATGTTATTTTGCAATTAGGTGCTAAAAGTGTGAATGGGATTCCTCTCAGAAGTTCTTCGGTCCATCCGCGAAACTCGATTGCTTCAATCCAACAGGCGATAGTTTTTTGTCGTAAATCTGCATCTTGAATCATTTCCATTTCCGGGAATAATCGGAGTACTAACTCATGGTGTTCGTTGCTCATTGTAAGGTACCTCTAACTTTCATAAATTTACTAAAATTCTTAATTTTAATCATCATACAATGTTTGGATTAAATAGTCCAGAGGTTTGTTTTGTTGAAAAAAAATAGTAAAAAAATTCAGAATAATTCTTTTTTTGTCCTAATTCTTTATTGTGAAACTTATTTATAAATAAAACAGCCAAAAGTCAGGAAAAACTCTGTAATAGATTGCTGAATAAGTAAATAGAATACCAATACCTATATCAATTTTAATATAATTCGGGCAAGATGGTGAAATAATTCACAAGTATGTTAATATTTTACTTGACAAACCGATAATATTATGTATGTTAGTAAATATTAACTCAGGAAGGTGTTATGAGATCAGGTAGTATAGACAGAAAAGCTCAAATTTTAAAAGAATCTACCCGCCTTTTTTCCGATGCGGGCTATGATAAAGTTACAATCAAACAGATTGCTGATGCATGTTCGATTACCGAACCTGCTTTGTACAGGCACTATGCTTCAAAAGAAGCTATTTATGATTCAGTTTTAGATGCCATAGAAGTACGGCTCGGCACTGATGATTTATTTACTGCTTTAGAAAAACATTCTGAAATACAGCCTTTTTTAGAAGAGTTCGCAATTCACATTATTCACTATTTCACTAAAAATGAAGATATCTATCGGTTGCTTTTGTTCTCAGCACTTCGAGGACACAGCAAAGCGAAAAAAGTTTACCAGATGATTCGTGGTTCCTATGTGAAATTTTTGATAATGCGTCTTGATCGATTCTTTGAAGAAGGTAAGAGTATTAAGAAAAATAATGAAGTTACTGCTCGTTGTTTCACCGGGATGGTATTTGACTGCGCTCTTTCAACAACTCTTTGGAAAGGTTTTCAAGGGAAAGCTTATAAACCGGAAGATGTCGTTGCCAATAATGTACCAATTTATGCCCGTGGCTTAGTAACTGCAGACGAGAAGTAGTTTTTTTTTGCATTAGATGGTTAGTTAAAGCAAACTAACTTAACCTTATTTATGTTGATTGAAGAAATATAAAAGAGAAGATAATGAAAACTCAAAAATTAAAATATAAAGGAATAATAAATCGGGTGTTTTTTTTATAGTATTCAAGTTAGTTAACGATAACTAACTTTGTCCTGTTTTTAGGTCAAATGAATTTCAGATAATGTGTTAGTTAATAAACTAACGGAGGTAGGTAATGAAATTAACAATGAGGTGAGCAACGATGAAGAAAGCCAAATGCAGCGGTCTGCTGCTTTTGATTGTGGGTCTGCTTCTCATGATCTCTTCGCCGGTTTCGGCAGGAGTATCTGATGAAGTATGTTCAGGATGTCATGATGAGGTTTCTTAAATGTTCAACAAGACATCACACGGTATTTATTTTAGTTCAAAAACCCATCTTGCAGATGCCAACTGTGAAACATGTCACGGTTCTGGTATTGATCATATAGAAGATGGTGATCCGGAAATGATTATTAATCCGGCTAATTCGGGACAGTTCGGAGCAAGGGAACTTTGTCTCACATGTCACAAATCACACACATTTGATAATTGGAAATTTTCATCACATGGCACTGCCGATCTAACTTGTGCAGATTGTCATTCGGTTCATACCGGGTATGAAACTTCAATTGTAAAATCGTCATCGGATAATTGTCTGAAATGTCATACCGATGTCCGGGCAACACTTTCAATGCCATCGCACCATCCTATTGGTGAAGGCAAGCTAGAGTGTATCGACTGTCATGGCGTTCATGGCGAACCAGCAAGATTGACAATGGACAATAGCGGAGCAGAACTCTGTTATAGTTGTCATGCTGAAAAAGAAGGACCTTTCGTATATGAGCATGCTCCGGTACAAGAAGGCTGTATTACCTGTCATTCTCCGCATGGAACAATCGCTGACAATCTTTTAAAACAATCAGAACCAGCTTTATGTTTAAGTTGTCACCCTATGCATTTCCACGCAACAGTTGTTGCAGTTGATGGTGCCTTTACACCTCCAAATGCTCCTGAACGGGCAGGTGAATCAACTTTAGAAAGTATGGAACGTGGCTTTACTACG
>JAJRSF010000036.1 GCA_024278935.1 Candidatus Zixiibacteriota bacterium | reverse complement strand
GGGCGGAGAGTTCCCTACTGAAGATGAACTTAAAAAATACGTTTGGGGAACGCTAAAACGAGGTCAAGTAATTCCTGGTTACGGTCATGCGGTGTTAAGAAAAACAGATCCAAGATATACGGTTCAAAGAGAATTCTGTTTGTCACATATGAAAGATGACGAATTGTTCAAATACGTAGATGCACTTTATAAAGTAGTTCCAGATATTTTAAGAGAACAAGGGAAAGCAAAAAACCCTTGGCCTAATGTAGATGCACAATCAGGTGTAGTACAATGGCATTACGGAATTAAAGAATTCGATTTCTACACGGTTTTATTCTCCATTGGAAGATCATTCGGTGTACTTTCAAACATTATCTGGGATAGAGCATTGGGCTATTCTTTAGAGAGACCAAAATCGATTACTACCGATATGTTAGAGGAAATGGTAGGGGCTAAGAAAGAAGATTCTAAAGAAGAATTAGTTACTTCATAGTAGAAGTCTTATTGTAATTATTGATTGAAAATGGCGACTGTTATTTCTATAATAGTTGCCATTTTATTGTTAAATCATATCTTAAAAACGAACGATTTTCCATAACTTAGCGTCCACTCAATAATTAATATAAAACACCAAATAAATGTCAAGAATAGCCACTATCGAAATAGACGGTAAAAAATATGAATTCCCTGTAATTGAAGTAACTGAAAATGAATTAGCCATCGATATAAAAACACTTCGGGCAGTAACTGGAGGTGTTACCACAATCGACCCAGGTTATAAAAATACAGGTTCTTGTGAAAGTGCCATTACTTTTTTAGATGGAGAGGAAGGAATTCTTAGGTATCGTGGTTATTCTATTGAAGAATTAGCAGAAAAAGCAGACTTTTTAGAAGTTGCTTATTTGTTGATTTTTGGAGAACTTCCCACAAAAGTAGAGTTGGAAAAATTTCATTCAGATATAAAGGGTCAGGCGATTGTAGATGAAGATATAAAAAAGATTATTGATGGTTTTCCTAAAGCTGCACATCCTATGGGAGTACTTTCTTCTCTAACTAGTGCTCTAGTAGCTTTTAACCCAACATCAGTAAATGTAGATTCTGAAGAAGAAATGTACAATGCTATTGTTCGTATTTTAGGTAAATTTCCTGTACTAACTGCTTGGGCTTATCGTAAACAAGCGGGACTTCCTTTAGATTATGGAGATAATTCTTTGGGTTATGTAGAGAACTTTATGAAAATGATGTTTAAAAAACCTACTGAAGAATATGAATGTAACCCTGTTGTAGTTGATGCTTTAGATAAATTATTAATCCTTCACGCAGATCACGAACAAAACTGTTCTACTTCAACAGTAAGAATAGTAGGGTCTTCGAATGCTGGATTATTTGTTTCGCTTTCAGCAGGAATTAATGCCCTTTGGGGGCCACTTCATGGAGGAGCGAACCAAGCGGTGATTGAAATGTTAGAAGCCATTAAAGAAGATGATGGTGATACCAAAAAATATATGGCAAAAGCCAAAGATAAAAGCGACCCTTTTAGATTAATGGGCTTTGGACACCGAGTTTATAAAAATTTCGACCCTAGAGCAAAAATAATTAAAGTTTCAGCAGATAAAGTAATGCATGAATTGGGAGTTGAAGATCCAATTCTAGAAATTGCTAAAGGTTTAGAAAAAGAAGCTTTGGAAGATAAATACTTTGTGGATAGAAAATTATATCCAAATGTAGATTTCTACTCTGGAATTATATACAGAGCATTAGGAATTCCAACCGATATGTTCACACCAATGTTCGCCCTTGGAAGGTTGCCAGGTTGGATTGCACAATGGCGTGAAATGAGACAACGTAAAGAACCAATAGGAAGACCAAGACAGGTTTATATTGGAGAAACCTATCGTCCTTTTAAGAAAGTAGAAGATAGGTAATAGTAAGTTTTAATTGAACTATATGTCTGGTTGAGCGCAGTCGAAACCTACTTCTGTACTAAAATTACGAAGTTCTCGACCGCGCTCGAACAGACATTATATTTTTAACAATGTATTTAAATTTAATTTCAAGAAATGAAAAATAAAATCAAAATAATCAAAAACAGATCGGATATTGGAGCGGGTACACGTGGCTCAGATATGGGAATTGATGCCATAGAAATTGCAGCTATCAATACTAAAAATGATTATTTTAATTTGTTTGAATATGTAGATGTTGATACTGAAAACGAATCGATTTATAATAAAGTAAACAACCCTTTCGGAAAGCGAATCAACTTTGTTTTAAATCAATGTACTCGTTTAAGTGAAGTAGTTAAATCTACCTTAGAAAACAATGAATTTCCATTAGTACTTTCAGGAGATCATTCTTCGGCTTTAGGTTCTATTTCAGGAATTAAAGCAGCTTATCCCAATAAACGTTTGGGCGTAGTTTGGATTGATGCTCATGCTGATATTCATTCGCCTTACACTTCACCTTCTGGAAATGTACACGGAATGCCATTAGCCGCCGCCATAGCAGATGATAATATTGATTGTCAAGTAAATGAAGTAACCGATGAAGTAAAAACTTGTTGGAATGCAATGAAAAATATTGGAGCAGAAGGAGCAAAAGTTTTAGCTGATGATGTGGTTTATTTTGGAGTGCGAGATACTGAAGAACCCGAAGACAAACAAATTGAAAAACTTGGAATTAAAAACTATATGGTGGATGAAGTCCGTTATCGTGGACTAGAAACTTGTGTTAGTGAAGCTTTAGAAACTCTTTCAAATTGTGATCATATTTACATTTCTTTTAATGTGGATAGTATGGATTGCGATTTAATTTCCTACGGAACAGGAACTCCAGTTCCCAAAGGTTTTGACCAACACGAAATAATTGCCATTATCAATCAACTGATTGCTTCCGGCAAAATCGCTTCTTTAGAATTTGTTGAAGTTAATCCACTCTTAGATTTAAAAGGAAACAAAATGGCAGAAACTGCTTTTGAGGTG
>JAJRSF010000035.1 GCA_024278935.1 Candidatus Zixiibacteriota bacterium | reverse complement strand
TCTTCGCAATAACCTGATTTCCAAAACTGCTTTTATTTGACACAATCGCAGCCCCGATGACTGCTTTTCTATATACATCATTGTCATCGATCTCTGCGATTGAAATATTAAATTTCTTTTTTAGTCCAGCCAAAAGCGGTTTTAGTATTCTTCGTTTCTCCTTGAGCGAATTAACACCGGTAAGTGATAATTCAATTCTTGCTATAACAGTTATCAAACATCTTCCAGCGTTCTGGCAGTTTCAACTATTTCGTATGCTTCAATCTGGTCACCGACTTTTATATCGTTGTAGTTTTCAAGACCGATACCACATTCGAATCCTTCTTTGACTTCTTTGACGTCATCTTTAAAACGACGCAGTGAAGTTAAAGTTCCGGTATAGATAATTTTACCGTCTCTAGAAAGTTTGACTTTATCAGACCGTTTAAAACGACCTTCTCTGACATAACTACCAGCGATGGCACCAATTTTCGGTACTTTGAAAACATCGCGAACCTCTGCCATGCCAACAAACTTTTCAGAGATGTCAGGTGAGAGCATACCTTCGAGAGCTTTTTGACATCATCTTCGGCTTCATAAATTATGTCGTACAGACGGATATCAACTTTTTCCTGTTTGGCAAGTAGTCTTGCGCGGCTGTCAATTGAAACATGGAAGCCAATAATAAATGCTCCCGATGCAGCAGCTAAGATAACATCAGATTCAGAGATAGCTCCAACTGATTTTCTAATAATAGCAGTTTTTACTTCACTGGTTTGAATCTTCCCTAGCGTATCGGCAAGAACTTCGACAGATCCATCAACGTCACCTTTGATAAGTAGACGGAGTTCTTTGATTTGACCTTCTTTAATTCTTTCAAAGATTTGGTCAAGAGTCACGCCACCTAAATTGTTTCTGGCATCTTGTTCACGCTTAATGATTGCACGTTTGCCAGAAATTTCTTTTGCTTCCTGATCGTTGAGACAAGCCATGAACGAATCACCAGCTTGAGGAACTCCTCCTAAGCCAGTAATCTGCGCTGGCATAGATGGACCGATATACGGGATTGTTTTTCCGTTCTCGTCGGTGATAGTTCTGATACGACCTTTTTGAATACCGGCAACAATTGAGTCGCCGACTTTGCAGGTTCCTTTTTGTACAAGGACAGTTACAACAGTTCCGCGACCTTTTTCAAGTTGTGCATCTACTACAACACCTTGGGCACGGATATTAGGATCTGCTTGCAGGTCAAGCATTTCAGCTTGCAGAAGAATCATCTCCAAAAGGGTGTCTACATTGTCACCAAGTTTGGCAGAGATTTCAACCATGATTGTTTTTCCACCCCATTCTTCTGAAAGAAGATTATGAGTTGAAAGAGCATTCCGAATAGCATCAGGGTTTGCGTTGGGTTTATCAATTTTATTTATCGCAACAACAATAGGAACATCGGCAGCTTTGGCATGATCAATCGCTTCAATCGTCTGAGGACGAACGCCATCATCGGCAGCAACAACCAAAACAACGATGTCGGTAATTTGTGCACCCCTTGCTCTCATAGCAGTAAATGCTTCATGGCCCGGAGTATCTAGGAAAGTAATTTTTTCGCCATTACAATCTACATCGTAGGCACCAATATGCTGAGTGATAGCACCTGCTTCACCCTCTACGACATTCGCATGTCTTACAAAATCAAGCAAAGAAGTTTTTCCGTGATCAACATGTCCCATGACAGTTACAACCGGAGCTCTTTTTATGAGGTCTTCTTCGTTCTCATCTTGTAAAACATCTTCGCCAACTTCAGCAATTAGTCTGACTTCATATTCATATTCGGAGGCGATAGTTTCTATTGTAGCCATATCAAGACGTTGATTCATCGTAGCCATCATACCCATTTCAAACAGCTTGCCAATAATTTCAGCAGGTTTGACATCGATGAGTTTGGCAATTTCAGAGACTGACATATACTCATTTACTTCGAGGATATTTAGATTTTCATCTATGACAGAGCCATCTTCTTGAACAGATTTTTTATATTTCTTTTTTGATTTTGCACCGGTAAGATTTGCCATGGTGGATTTAAACGTTTGAGCCACGGCAGCTTTATCAACAGTATTGTGAATCTTCTTTTTCCGACGGTCTTTCTTTTTCTGAATTTTGTCAATTTTCTTGACTATAGTTTCCATTTCAGAGCCGGGAGTAGTCGATATTTTCCCAAGAGAAGTTTTGCGTTCTACCGCAGGCTTTCCAGTAGTAACAGGTTTGCCAGGAGCAGCAGATTTCCCTGCAAGAGCAGGCTTGCCTTGAGCTGGTTTGCCGGGAGCAGTAGATTTACTTTTTACAGGAGCTTTGCTTACATCGGCAGCTTTTCGTTCGACCGCAACTTTACGCTCAACAGCAGTTTTAATTTGCTGTTGTTGTTCCATCTCTTTTTTTGCTTCTTTTTGACCTTCAGCAAATTTCTTTGTGACAGCCGAAATCATATCGTCGGTAGCTACCGACATATGAGATTTAGGTTCAAACTTTAATTCTTTTAAAACATTTATCAAAGCATTTGAAGATATTTTATATTTTTTTGCTAATTCATAAATTCTAACTTTAGCCATCTATTCGCACAACCTCTCATGCTTAAACATTTTACTAATGCTTAAGCGATTTCCTCATCATCTTCGTCTTCCTCAAAACTTGGAGCAGAAACTTCTAAGACATCATCTTCTTCAGTTACAAACTCGGAGTCATCTTCAAAGAGATCTTCTGCCGGTGAAGATTCTGCAGCTTTTTTCTTTGCTTTAGCATCTTCTTTTGCTTTCGTTTTGAGTTTTTTCTGGAATTCTTTTTCTAATTTTTCAACAAACACCTGAGCTTTTTCAAGAAGTGCTTCGGCAGTTTTTGCACCAAGTCCATCAATCCGAACTAACGCTTCTATCGTAGTATTTGAAAGTCTTTGCACAGATGCGATATCCGCATCGGCAAGACGTTCTTCAAGTTTTGCACCAACGCCTTCAAGTTGTCCGACCGGAACCAGCATTTCTGATTCCATTCGTTTATGTTCATTATAATCGGTTTCAGACATAATATTGACTTTCCATCCAGTTAATTTTGAAGCAAGGCGAGCATTCTGACCATTTTTTCCGATAGCGAGTGAAAGTTTTTCATCTTCCACAGCAACAGTCATTTTCTTTTCTTCTTCAAAAACTTCAACATTGACAACTTTTGCCGGCGCTAAGGCTCTACTGACAAACATTTCAGGAGCTGAAGTGTATGGAACTATATCAATACGTTCGTTATTTAATTCTCTTACAATAGATTGCACACGGACACCTTTGATACCTACACAAGCACCAACCGGATCAATACGATCATCCGAAGAATAGACAGCGATTTTCGCTCTTTCACCAGGTTCGCGAGCAATAGATTTGATTTCGATAACCCGTTCGTAAATTTCAGGAACTTCAAGTTCAAATAATGCTTTTAAGAATTCATTGCTGACACGTGACAAAAGAATTTGAGGTCCTTTGACCGATCTTTGGACATCAAGAATATAAGCACGAACTCTGTCACCTTGTCTGAAACGTTCTCTTGGAATTTGTTGTTTCACTTCAAGGACACCTTCACCTCTACCGAGGTTGACGATGACATTTCCTTTGTCGATTTGTTGTACAACGCCTGAAGCGAGTGTACCAACGCGGTCGATATACTCTTCGTAAATACGATCACGTTCTGCTTCGCGTACTTTTTGAATAAGAATTTGTTTTGCAGTTAGAACAGCATTACGACCAAACTCATTTTCATAGTCGATATACATATCTAGTTCATCATCAATTTGTGCTTCCGGGTCAATTTCAGTTGCTTCAGCCAAAGAGATTTCGATATTTTTGTCTTCAACTTCCTCGACGACTTTCCGTGTGGCAATCATAAGCAGTTCATTAGTTTTCCGGTCGAATTTGAAGCTGATATTATCAGTGAAGTCATATTTCTTTTTAGCCGCTGCTAAAAGAGAAGCCTGCAGTGTTCCCAGCACGGCGTCAAATTCGATGTTTTTTTCTCGAGCAATCATTTGCATTGCTTCGATCATATCAAACGCCATTTATCTACTCTCCATTAAAAAATTATTTTTCCGTTATTGATTTCAGTCATTGGCACTGAAACCGTATTTTCTTTCTCTTGAAACGTTATATTTTCACCGTCAACAGCAATAACTTCGGCAGTGATTTTTTTTCTTTTTTTATCAACAAACTCAAGTTTTATTTTCTCACCAATGCGATATTTAAAATCGACCAGCTTGGTAAGAGGTCTATCAAGTCCCGGCGATGACACTTCAAGTAAATATCCATCCTCAAAGAATTCTGTCTCTTCTAAAATATCACCGACAGCCCGAGAAACCTTGGCACAATAATCTAACGTAACACCTTTAGAAGAATAGATAAAAAGTTTCATAGTTGTCTCAGTTTTATATTGAGACAAGTTAAGGTCTGCGATTTCGACGCCAATTTCTTTAAGCGGAACTTCTATAAGTTCAACAATTTTATCTTTTAAATCCAGTTTCATTTTGCACCATAAATTAAAGAGTGGGTTTACACCCACTCAAGTCAATTAGAATAATATAAATATTAGTTAAAAGCAACTATTTTGTTATCATTTAAGCGTTTGGATGACATTTTTCAGATGTTCCACAACAGTTTCTAGGTCAATTTTATCAATTTCATCAGATGAGCGGAGTTTCACTTCTACCTTGCCATCTTTCAATGACTTAGCACCGATAGTGACACGGACTGGAATTCCGATCAAGTCAGCATCGTTAAACTTCACCCCGGCACGTTCAGAACGGTCATCGAGGAGAACATCAACGCCTGCCTCGTTGAGATCAGCATAGAGTTTATCAGCAGCAGCAACGATTTCTTCATCTTTGACGTTAAGTGGAATGATTTCAACATGATACGGAGCAAGCCCGATTGGCCAGATAATTCCATTTTCGTCGCTGAATTTCTCTAACGCTGCTTGTGGAGTCCGAGTAATTCCGATTCCGTAGGAACCCATTATCATCAGTTGTTCTTTTCCGTCAGCATCTAAGAACTTGGCACCCAAGGTTTTTGAGTATTTTGTTCCAAGCATGAAAGTGTTGCCTACTTCGATTCCTGATTTTGCTTCTAGTTTTGAGTAACACTTTGGACAACCGTCACCTTTTTCGGTATTGGTTATTTCAAATATTTGTGTGGCTTTAAAATCACGGTCGATATTAACATTGAGAATATGCTTTTCGTTTTGATTGGCACCAACGATGAAGTTTTTCATTTCGGCAACAAGGGGATCGACAATAATTGTGACATCTTTGAGTCCGACAGGTCCAGCAAATCCGACCGGTGCTTTTGTTAATGCTTCAACTTGTTCGGCATTGGCAGGTTCAAGTTCAACAGCCGATACAGCATTTTTCAGTTTAGTTTCATTGACCGAACGATCACCACGAACTAAAGCAACTACAGGTTTTTCATCTGCCATAAAGATTAAAGTTTTGACAAGTTGGTTTGGCTGTACTTTTAGAAATTCGGAAACTTCTTCAATCGATGCTGCCCCAGGTGTGTCGACAATTTCGGTGTCTACCCTGACAGCTTCTATGTTTGGTTTATTAACATCTTTGAAAATTGCTTTTTCTTCATTAGCTGCGTAGAGACAATCGGTACAATATAAAATAGTTTCTTCACCGGCGTTTGTGTCTACCATAAACATAAATTCATGAGCATTGGAACCACCCATGGCACCTGAATCAGAATCTACTTTTAAAACTTCGAGACCTGCTCTGTTAAAAATTTTGAAATAAGCGTCGACCATCTTTTGATAGGAAACTTTTTGAGATTCTTCGGTGGCATCAAAAGTGTACGCATCTTTCATGACAAATTCTCTTCCACGCATCAGACCAAAACGAGGGCGAATTTCATCACGGAACTTCACCTGAATCTGATAGAGATTTAAAGGGAGCTGTTTGTAACTTTTAAGTTCACCTGCAACCAAATTGGTAACGGTTTCTTCGTGGGTTCCACAGAGAATCATCTCATGGTTATGGCGATCTTGCATAGTCATTAGTTCTTTACCTACAGTATCGTAGCGTCCTGATTTTTGCCAGACTTCGACCGGACAAAGCACAGACATGGTGATTTCCAATGCTCCGGCTGCGTTCATTTCTTCGCGGACAATGTTAGAAAATTTGTCGATTACTCTTTGCATGAGCGGCAAGTAGATATAAATCCCTGATGCTAATTTTCTGATATAACCGCCTCGAAGAAGCAGTTGGTGTGAGACCAGTTCGGCGTCGGATTGGTTTTCTCTGAGAGTTGGTATATATGTTTGACTCCAGCGCATCTATTTAATTCCTTATATATTCAAATTTCTGTTTTCTAAATTTACGAGTTGGTAAGATATAGGATAACTTGTTTAAATCAATGTAAAAGATTGACCTATTATACGATAAACTAACAGATTTGGGTGAAAATTGCAGTTTTCTATTGCTTTTGAGGTGAAGTTGTAATACAATCGACTTACTTACTGCCCCCGTGGTGTAACGGATAACGCGTTGGCCTCCGAAGCCGGCAATTCAGGTTCGATTCCTGACGGGGGTATTTAAAAAATGATTGTTTACTTTCTCCAAAATTCTAAACTATTCAAAATCAAGTTTAGTAGCCCACTATTTATGGTGGGCTACCCTGTTTTTCTCATAAATTAGAATTCTTTCAAAATCAAGAAAATATCATATTTTGACAAGTTAGTGCAAAATAAATACGCACTCCATGGCTCCTGTTTTTCGATTTGAAACAATTGCCAATTTCGCTTGAGCAAAAGATATACAGATTAACGTAAGACCATTATTTTTCAATAATAGCCCTAAAATTCCAATTTAAAAGCACCGAAAGAGATAGTAAGAATACGAAAAAAGGATAATTGTATATAATTTTATTTTAACTAATTATTTCATAAGGAGTTTGTATGACTAAATCTTTTAAATTTTTAATGTTTTTTGTTCTTGCCGCACTTTTAGTAGTCGGTTCAGTTACTGCTAACAATAATGATGACGTAACTCTAGAATACGTTATGGCTGTTGGTGATTATTATGATTACGATTATGACTATGTAAACAATATTTTAAATTCTTATGTATCATCTGAAGAACTTCCAGTTGTATTTTATGTTGCTCAGTCAGCTAAAGTAGAACCAGAAGAAATCGCAAAAATGCGTTCAGACAAAAATTCATGGATGGATATTGCATCTAGTTATAGTTTAAGCCCAAAAGTTTTCTATGTAATGATGGCCGGCAAAATTAAGAATGCTGAATTTCAAGCTACATTTGAAAAATATCATTCTGTATTAGCAAGTCAGTGGGACAAGATTGAATTAACTGATAAAGAAATTGTAAACCTAGTAAATTTACGTTTTATCTATAAAAAACAAGGTTACAATCCATTTGAAGTTATGAGCATGCAATCATATGGTAAATCTTATGTAACTATTTATCATTCTATTGGTGAATTAAAAGAAGAACTTTTAGACAGAGAAATGGCTGCTAAAGGTAAATAATTTTTAGTACTGTCAGGCGTCCTCGCCTGACAGTTTTTAAATCTTTTGTAATAAAAAAAAGGCTGTCGATTGACAGCCTTTTTTTTATAGTTCCATAATCTGTTTTATAACGAGCGTGTCGTTCGGAAGTATTTCAGCATCAACCAACCTTGGAATAAGTATTTGCCAATTTTTATCCTGATCAAATATTTTTTTATAAATTGGTAACGCTTTTTCGATATTTCCCTCTGTTGTCAAAGTTACCGCAAACCAGTACAGAATTTCAATATTACCACCTGATAGTTCGGAAGCTTTTTGATACTCTTTGGTTGCATTGGCAAAATCTTTTGCGGTGATATATTCATCACCTTTATTCATATGCTCATATGCTCTTGAAATGTTCAGCAGCCGTCGTAATTCAATAAGTGGTTCAGCTGCGTCATCAACCCGAACATCAACAATTTTATCTTCCCAACTTTTTCCGGTTGGTTTTCCACGTACAACAATCATTGCCGCTGATTGTTTGCCCCGAATATCTCCACCCTCTTTTTGGGCAGCCTCTAAGGCAATCATCATTCTTTCGGCAAGGTCTCCCTCGGCAGATTCGAAAGCATCTGCCATCGCTTGCCAAACAGTGTTTTTCTCCATAAGGTTTGCCTGCACCGAATAATGATGACCGGTATAGTGTCCTGCTTCGGCAATACATTTTGAACCGGTATGAGTTACAGCATTTCCATTTATATCAATCATAGCCACTTGTCTGACGGCGTTATTCTCATCGGAGATTAACAATCCATCCAGAGCTTGTTTTGAAGTTTTCCCATTTTTCATCATTGCTAATCCAAGAGGTCCATAGGAAAATTCGACTAACGATTGAGTTGCTACGGCACCAACACCAGGCTCTGCCCAAATAACATCGGCAACTTTAAACCAATGCGACTGAACTGCCGCACCAAATTGACCGGTAGTAGAATCGTAGGCGACAATAGAATATGTGTGTACCGGGTGTAGTTTTTCTTTTGCTTCGGCTTGCCCAACTGTGGTACCAAGAGTTATAACAGCCAAACAAATTAGGAGATTCTTCATTTTTAAAATCCCTTCGGTTAAAATTATAGAAAATAGGTTGTTGCTATAGAAGCGTATACAATACCTATGGCGACCTGTGCTTTTTTTCTTCCAGCTCCAACGATTAAAGCAAAAGCTGTGAACAATAAGCTGATCCCGATTCGTGCCGTCCAACGATTAAAATAAGTTGCATCAAACGCATCGGCTAGAAGTAACATGCCGGAGAGTATCAAGGAAAGATAGATCATCCAATTGAGTGATTTAGTGGCAACACTATTTTCTGTTGTCATTATGATACTCTTTGAAAAAGTTTTCGATTCCTTTGACTATTCCTTTGGCAACTTTTTTACGGAATTTTTCAGTTTTCAAAAGAGCCTCTTGTTCTGGAATTATCATAAAGGCAGTCTCAATTAACACTGCCGGGTATTGGGTAGGACGGTTGACGGCGAGGTTGCCATAATATAATCCGTAGTCGTCAAGCTTGGTAGCTTTGGTAAGTTGAGACTGGATATTTTTTGCTAAGTTGATTGAATGAGGATGATAGTAATATGTCGAGGATCCATTATGCTCAAACGGATTGACACCATCGGGGAGGGCGTTGTTGTGCATCGAGATAAAGATATCGGCATCGGCAGCTTTGGCAATGGCAGGTCGGTCGTAGAGAGCGACATGAGAATTATCGTCACGAGTCATTATCACTATCGCCCCTTTTGCTTCAAGTTGCTTACGAAGTTATAAAGAGATACCGAGGTTCGCCTCTGCTTCGGTGTAGCCTGTTGGACCTACTGAGCCTTTGTCGGATGAATGCCCCGGGTCGATGACGATTCGTTTTCCTTTTAATTTTTTGACATTGGCAGGTGCTTTCATCAGTTCAAGATAAAAAGTATTTCCTTCGTAGTAACTGTCATAGCCCCATAAATCTTTGGTCAGTTTAATTTTTAATTCGTAGAGTTTTTCTTCGGGTTGAGACCATGTTGCAATGTCTATAAGTTTGTCTGAGAAATCGTAGCGTATCCAATCGGTGTCGGTGGTTACTCCAAAAAGTTGTACTTTGAGAGTGCGTTTGTCTTCCTGGATAATTTTAAATGGGTGCTTTCCACTTAGGGGGAACTGAATCTTAACCGATTTGTCGGAGCCTTTTGTACGGATGACAGAAAGATAGGAATGAGGCGGAAGGATTCCCTGGGGAAGTTTTTCTACTGAATTTTTATTGATATATGCTTTTCGGTTTTTGGTGAGCTGGGCAATATACCACTCTCCTTCGGAGCCAGTAACAAATGCTTCGACACCCTCTGGTTGGAATATAGAAAGATACCCTTTTCTGGCACCATGACGAATTGTCTGTACCGAGTCGGTGAATTTTACGGTAAATGGATATTGTTTGCTATTGATAGAAAGTTTGTACGAACTTTTAAATATTGCGGTGTCGTTTTGTTTCTCTTCAATTTGATGCATGGTCAGTACAGAAGTATTTGTAGAGTCAAGTAGATGCTCCCGTACAGAATCAATAGGTGGGTATTTGAGTCTGTACTCAAGTTGTATTGAGTCGGCATGTTCACCGACTGGTACATTGAAGTAGCCTGTGTAGATTCCTCGAAGTAATAAAGAGTCAGGCACAGCTCCGACACCAAAAACAGATTCGCCCCAGTATGGTTGTGAACGTGGTGATGTTTCCGCCATCTGGATTGCATCGGCGATACCAGGGATTGAAAATGTTGCGATGCATCCCGGGGTTCCTTGGAAAGATACTTGTATGCGGTCGCCGGATTTTAAGTTGAGATAGCCTGATGGTGGAGAAATTTCTTTAGCTATGACAAGCGAATCAAACGGAATAGGCGTCAAGGGTTCAGGAATTTGAACGGTGAGGGTTTTAGAAAATATTGTATTGGAGTCAATCATTGAATTTTCTGAACCAATAACAAAATAATCTTCATACAGAGATGTATCATATTCGATAATAAATTTAAAAACACCAGGATTTACAGGAAGAAATGCTAAAAAGCCTCCATCTTCATGTACTTTCACTTTTTGCCCATTAATAATTATATTATTATTTAAAGAGGGGTAAGGAACATTACCTAAAATAAATGTTGAATCAACTGCTCTTACAAGTTGAGAATCTTTAGGATAAATAACTTGAATTGAATCAACATAGTGTGCTATTGGTTCATATGCTGTAACATTTGAAAAAGACAGAATATATATTAATATTAAAACAAGAACATTCGCACTATTTTGTAATATATTTTTCAAAGAGTTCTCTCTTTATTTTAGGACCGCCGATAATTTCACGGTCAACTTCGATTGATTCGTTCGTATATCTAATTCCAGTAGCTATATCATTTTCTAAAATAGCTGGTCCGTCGAGGTCAAAGTAATCTGCTTTAGATGACATATACAAAGATTGTGCTATACCGACTGATGATGAGACCATACATCCGAGCATGACTTTTTTCTTATCATCTTGAGCGGCAAGAGCGATTTTGAGCCCTTCGATAACTCCACCCGATTTTTCCATCTTGATATTGGCACAATCAAAATGATCCGCATATTTTTGTAATCTTCTAGTGTATTCAAGCCTTCATCCATAACCAAGCAGACATCATTTTTGCCTTTAAGATGTTTCCATTCGGAGACAAATTCGACCGATGTCGGCTGTTCAATTATTTTGACACCTTTTTGGGATAGGTTAAAAATCATCTCTTCCGCTTTCGCACACGACCATCCCCCATTGGCATCTACGCGAATATCTTTTCCCTCAAGCGACTCAAGCAGGTCAAGAATCATGACATCTTCTTCGTTACCCATCTTTATTTTTACAATAGGAAAGTCGCAATTTTTTATTTGTTCAATCATCTTTGCAGGTGTGTCGATTGAGATGGTAAGAGAACTTTTTACACCAACGGGAGTGCCAATATTTAATACTTCCCATGGATATTTTCGACTTTCACCAGACAAATAATTTAAGACCATACCAACCAGAGCAGATTTTGAAATTGGAATAATGTCAAAAGAAGAAACATAGTCCAGAGTTTCTAAAGTGATTTCGCCAGCCTCTTGGAGCAGCTTGATACCAAGCATGACATCTTTTTCAATCAGTTCTAGGGATGGGCCGTACTGCACCGAAGCGGCAGCTTCGCCGGTGTATCTATTATTTAAAATTGTAAACAGGTTTGTTTTAGATACCGCCTCACCTTTGGCGACTCGAAATTTCTTTTTTAATGGGAAGGTCAGTTTGACCGCATCTAGTTGCATCAGATAATTCTCCGAGTTGTTTTATATGTTAGGTCTAAATCCTTACGGTAGTCGACCGCATTTTCATCAATTGAGTTTATTCGTACTCCTCCACCACCGACAGAGGAATGGATGAATCTATTATTACTTATAGCAAAGCCGACATGGCGATCAAAAAAGAGCAGGTCACCTTTGCGAATATCGTCACGGGCAATTTCTGTGCCGATAGAGATTTGGTCTTTGGTGTCGCGTGGGATTTGAATGCCGAAGCGTGCCAAAATCGTTTGGGTAAAACCCGAGCAATCAAAGCCGACCGATGTCAGACCGCCCCATAAATATGGCACCCCCAAAAAGCGTTTGGTCTCTTTGATGACTTCTGTTGCTTGGCAAACTTTAGGGATTGCACACAGACCTGAAGATGATACGAGTAATGAGATTTTATCAGGAAGATTTATTTTAAACTTATTCTCTTTCACTTTTCTACCTGTCAGGATTGTGCCATAGTATAATTGATGAGGATTTATTCCAGGTTTTGAGCTGTCGCTTACCAATAAAGATTTCGAAGTGACAACATATTTTTTCTTTTTTAAAAATTGAGCATAGTTTTTGAAAGTACATGATGCAATAAATCGTTTATCAACCCATCCTTGATAATTGTCCTGTTTCTCTATCAAGTAAAAGTTTTTTCTTTCATCAAGGATTTTCACCAGATCAGAGAATAAGAGTTGGTTGACCCGTTCAGAATTATACTGTGGCTTGTTCCACATATCAGTAACATTATTTGTCGTCTGTCCGTATTTCATACTATATTCTACGAAACCAACAATCTCGAATCAATTAAAAACAATCAAAATCTATTGACAAATTAGGCTGAATGGAGTTATATATTTTCGTGATATTACGGTTTAAAAATAAAGGATAAAGCAGACTATGAAACCAGAACTTTCTAAGCATTTCCAATTTCGGACACCATCTGCTATACGAATAGCTCAAATAGAATTCAGTAAAAGAACCGACGACACAGAAGCTATCAATGTAGCCATTGGCAATGTTTCACTTCCTATGCACCCCGCTATGCAAGATAGAATGAGAAATTTAGGGGCTGACGATTCGCCGTTTGTTGATGGCGTTGTAAAATATTCAGCGACAGTTGGAACGAAAGAAGCAAACAATGCTTTTTTAAATATTATAAGTTCTAGCGGGTTTGACTCATCTCAACTTTATTCGCAAATCACAGACGGTGGCTCGCAGGCGATGGAGCTAATTATTCTCGGTGTTTGCGGGCAAGCAGGTGCCGATGAAAGACCGCTGCTGTTAATCGACGCCGCCTATACAAACTACAAAGCAATGGCTGAACGGCTTGGGCGGAAGACTGTTTCGATTACTCGTTCATTGAGTGATGATGGAACCTTTGCCTATCCTGACTTAGACGAAATGGAAAAAATTATAACCGAGTATAAGCCATCTGCGTTGGTTGTTATTCCATACGATAATCCGACCGGGCATTTTTATTCGCATGATGCTTTTGTAGAATTAAGCAAGCTCGCTGTCAAACATAATATGTGGATTATCTCCGATGAAGCGTATCGTGAATTGTATTACATAGATGAAAAGATTACATCAATTTGGGGAATTTCTGAAGCTGAAGTCGCTGGTATTTCCGGCAGACGGATCTCAATAGAAACTGCCTCGAAAGTTTGGAATGCATGTGGCCTTCGTATTGGTGCGATTGTTACCGATAGTGCAGAATTTAACCAGCGTTCAATCGCTGAAAACACCGCCAACCTTTGCCCAAATGTAATTGGGCAATATATTTTTGGTTCGCTGGCTCATGTTTCGCATACCGATTTACAAAGCTGGTATAAACAGCAAAGAGAATACTACGCTGCGATGCTTAACGAACTGGCATCGTCGATGCGTGAGTTGATTCCGAATGTTATTGCATCCAGCCCAGACGCATCGATATATTCTGTTGTTGATGTAAGGAATATTGTAGATGAGACTTTTGATGCGTCGCAGTTTGTTTTGTTCTGTGCTCAAAAAGGGTTTGTAGAAATTGAAGGAACAAAGAAAACTTTACTTGTCTCTCCCCTAGCGGAGTTTTATTCTGCCGGTGATGGTTCCCCGAACCCCGGGCGGACACAGATGCGGATAGCATTTGTTGAGACTCCTGAAAAGATGAAACTGGTGCCGAAATTATTTGCTGAGCTATTGAAGCAATATTTAAAGCTATAAACTATTTGTGAAGTTTTTTGAGGAGTCTTTTGACTTTTGCTTGTAATTCTTTTTGAGTGCCTGAATTATATATAAGAAAATCAGAACGATTTCTTAATTTTTGAAAACTGATTTGCTGTTTATCAATTTCTAAGACTGTCTCTTTAGAGAAGCCTCTTTTTTGCATTCGTTCACATAGCAATTTCAAATTCGCATGCACAAGAATTACCGCATCGATTTTCAAATCTAATTTCCAATTAAGCAAAAGGGCAGCATCGATAATAACATTTTTATTTTGAGTTATATGTTTCCGTACTTGGGAATAGAGTTCTTCAAGCAAAAATGGATGTACAATTTTATTGAGTGCTTGAGTTGTTCTTTTGTTTTTGAATGCTTTTTCTCGAAGGACTTATCTTCTCAATATAGATTTATTGATTATAATATCTTCACCGAATTCATCTGCGAGTTTTTTTAGAAGTTTTGGATTATGAGTTACAACAGATTTACCAATTTCATCAGCATCGACAACTTTCCAACCGTACAATGCTATTAGATTTGTAACGGTAGATTTGCCGGCACCTATTTTTCCTGTGATTCCAATTACCATATTGTTTTCTTATAAAGTTTTCAGCAACAAAACTTTGATTTCTAAAGGATTAAAAAGTTCATTAAAAAACCTATCATCTTTTAAACCAATTGGAGATAGCTCAGGGAGAAAATTTTTCGTTGGACTAAAAGTACCATTATTGATAGTCTGTCCTATAGAGATATCGAGTTCATAATTTTTGATAAAGAGGAAATGAATACCCATCGAAGCATTCACACCGATTCTCTGCTCCCAAATTTCAGTTTGAGGTTCATAATAAAAGTTGTAGACAATTCCATTTTCATGATACAGCGAAATGATACTATTTATAATGTTCCAACGAAAACCTGTTTCAATTTTAAAGTTCCGATAGTCAACGACATTAAACAGATCAGATTTGAATTTATTTCCTGAACTATAACCAAGCCCAACCTTGGCAGCAGTTTTATCAGAAAGGTGAAAGAGTAATTTGACCGTTGCCATAGGAGAATGATTTATTAAAAAGTCTTCATCTATCCGTTGCGAAAGACCAAATGCGATTTGCGTGAATGAATGAAACTTTGCTGGGAGAGTGTCTACAACAATTACTTCATGTGTCGTGTCTGGGGTTGCTTCGACTCTATCTATTGCATTTGCCATGCTAAAACAACTGATAAGTAGAAAAAAACATAAGACTGAAATTTTCAAATTATTTTGCATCAAGCCAGTTATCACCAACTCCAATATCAGCTATAAGCGGGACTTCAAAATCAGCAACTTGCTCCATTCCCTCTCGCACAATAGCCTCTACTTTTTTAAGTTCCGGTTTATAGACATCAAAGACTAATTCATCATGCACTTGTAAAACCATCTTCGATTTCATGCCTTCCATTTTCTTATGGATTTTAATCATAGCAAGTTTGATAATGTCGGCAGCTGTTCCCTGGATAGGGGTGTTGATTGCAATCCGTTCGGCAAATTGACGCATTTGATAATTGGTGCTATTGATTTCAGGAAGATAGCGTCGTCGATTATAATGGGTGATGACATATCCTTTTTGACGGGCGAATTCTTTCATCGTGTCCATGTAATCTTTAATGCCCGGATAGCGATGGAAATACCGATCGATAAAATGTTTGGACTCATCTAGTGACATACCCGATTGTTGCGACAGACCATACGCCGACACGCCATAGATAATGGCAAAGTTTGCAGTCTTGGCAGCACGACGCATATCAGCGGTGACTTCATCAAGGGTAACATCGTACACTTCGGCAGCAGTACGTTTGTGAATATCTTCGTTGTTTTTGAATGCTTTTAAAAGGGTCTTATCGTTGGCATAGTGTGCTAAGATACGAAGTTCAATCTGAGAATAGTCAGCTACCAGAAGAGTGTGTTCGTTATCTTTTGGGATGAATGCTTTGCGAATCTGGCGACCTTCTTCGGTGCGAATTGGAATATTTTGTAAATTAGGATCTGTCGATGACAGGCGTCCTGTAGCAGCAACTGTCTGATTAAACGATGTATGCACTCGGTTTGTATCAGGTCTGACGAGTTTAGGAATAGCGTCGACATAGGTACTTGGTAGTTTGCTGAATTGACGATAGTCCAAAAGGAATTTCGGAAGGTCATGAATTTTAGCCAGTTCTTCAAGCACTTTTACATCGGTAGAGTAACCTGTTTTCTTGGCAGTTTTTCCTTTTGTGGGAAGATTTAGTTTCTCAAAAAGGATATGGGAAAGCTGTTGAGTTGAGTTGATATTGAACTCTTCGCCCGCAATTTCGTAAATTTGTGCTGTTAACTTTTCGAGCTTGGCTTCCATTTCAAGTGAAAGCTTTGCGAGATAGTTAACATCGACTTTGATACCTGTCTCTTCGACATCGGTCAGGATTTTTACCAAAGGAAGTTCTATATTGTAATACAAGTTATCCATGTCGAGCTCTTCAAGAATCGGAGCCATGGCACCTCGGAGTTGATAAGTATAATCGGAATCTTCGACAGCATAAAAAGTTGCTGTTTTGATAGGTACTATATCAAATGTCTTTTGGTTTTTGCCACTTCCAATTAAATCAGAGATTGGCTGCATTTGGTAATCAAAATATTTGAGAGCAAGCATAGTGAGAGAATTTTCACGAGCCGAAGGATTAATCAGATAGCCAGCGAGCATCGTGTCAAAGCTGACCGGTTCTATTTCGATATCATAATTATGGAAAATTTTCAGATCATATTTTATATTCTGACCAAACTTTTGTACTTTTGTATTTATGAGCAGAGGCTTAAGGATGTCTAAAGTTTTTTGTAGTGGAAGATTATCTTCGGCATCGGTAGTATGTCCTACCGGGATGTAATAACCTGCATTTGATTTATCAGATATTGAGACGCCAACAAGTTTTGCCTCAAATGTATTCAGCGATGTTGTCTCGGTGTCGATTGCGATTTCTTTTAGCTTAGAAAGTTTAGCGACAAGTTTTTCTAATTCATCAAGCGATGTAATAGTTGTATAATTCTTTTTGATCTCCGGTTTTTTAACTTCGGTATCTGCTTCAACACCTGAGCCTGCTAAAACATCTTTGAGGATTCGACCGAACTCAAGTTCCATGAATAGTTCTTTAGAGAGTTCGTAGTTGAATTCTTTTCGCTTTAAGTCTTCGAGTTTGTAATCAATCGGAGTTTTTAATTCTATCGTTACTAATTCTTTTGATAGTTTGGCAAGTTCGATATTGTCGGCAATTTTTGTTCTGGCACCTTTGGCTTTTATCTGGTCATGATTTTCTAAAATACCTTCAAGCGAACCAAATTGAGTTAAAAGTGTGTCGGCTGTTTTTGGTCCTATACCGGGTACACCTGGAACGTTATCGGAAGCGTCGCCCATAAGGGCTAGTTTGTCGATTACAAGTTCGGGATAAACGCCGAATTTTTCTTTGACTTCTTCGCGTCCGTATAAGATTGGTTTTCCATCGGCACTTTTTGGATTGTATACTTTTACATTATCATTGACGAGTTGGAAAAAATCTTTATCCCCTGTCACACACCAAACTTTCATGCCTTGTTTGGAGGCATCGTTTGCTATCGTACCGATGATATCATCGGCTTCGTAGCCTTCCATTTCTAAAGCAACAATATTTAAAGCGTTGACTGATTCTTTGATTCGGGGAATCTGCACTACAAGTTCTTCGGGCATTTTCGTACGGTTTGCTTTATATTTAGTATACATCTTGTGTCTGAAGGTTGGGGCTTTTGTGTCAAAGACGACAGCAATATAGTCGGGGTTTTCTTTTTGGATAACTTTTAAAATTGAATTCACAAATCCATATGTTGCCGAGGTATCTTCACCTTTTGAATTAATAAGTGGGTTTCGAATAAAGGCAAAATATGCTCGGTAAAACATCGCCGAACCGTCTATAAGGTATAGTGATTTATTTTTCATTGGCTGTATAATTTTCTTTCTATAATATACTGTAACACATCGGGGTGCAAAATTGTTCTCAGTTTTTCATACTCCTGATTGAGAATATACTGCTTAATTTCAGTCGATGAAATCAGCAGTTCGCTTGATTGAATATACTCAATTGATTTGGAAATGTCATTTTCAATCTCAGGCTTTTTAAAGGGTGGTCTTTTACCAGCGATGATTTGAGTTTCTTTTAAAATTTTGTCAATATTATGCCATAATGGTAATTGAGAAATATTGTCGGCACCGATGAGAAAATAAAACTTAGTACGGGCAAACATTTTTTTTATCGACAAAATAGTTTCCAAAGTGTAGCCGGGTAATTTGTTGTCACGTTCAATTGTTGTAATCGAAAATTCTTTGTGCGATGAGATAGCAAGTTGAAGCATTTTGATTCTTTCATCAAACGAGCTTACTATCTGCCCATTTTTAAAAGGGTGTAAAAAAGACGGTATAAATAATATACCGTCTAAATTTTTAATACGTAAAATATCGGATGCTAAACAAGTATGCCCGTTATGAATCGGGTCAAATGTTCCGCCAAGTATACCCCAAGATCCTCCCTGTTCAGGAGTTTTCATCGCTTTCCTCAACTGTCGGTTTTGGCATAGCATTTAATTTTTCAATATATTCAGATGCTTTTTTTGTATGCTTACTTTTTGGAAATTCAGTCATATACTCTTGAAAATATTCTAATGCTTTTGGAAATTCTTCTGCTTTAAAAGCTTTTTCACCAGACATAAATGAAGATTTTTCTATATACTCATTTGCTTTTTCAACTAAGAGGTGGTCTGTGTAGACTATGAGAAAGTCAGAGAATTTGACTTTTGCGTCATGATATTCTTTGAGCTTAAATTTCATTTCTGCCAAGCCATATGTTGCAAGTGGAGCGTATTCAGTATCGGTGTATTCATCGATAACTTTTTGGAAATACATTTCTGCCGATTTGTATGTTCCGATTCTGTCATAGACAACACCGGAGTTATATTCTTTTTTAGCAAGACGAGTGTGGGCTTCTAGCAGATACTTTTGTGCGTCACCGATGACATTTGATTCAGGGAAATCTATAATGAATTCTTCAAATTGTTTGATTGAAATATAAAGATCGGATTGGTCTAAACCATAGTGTGTTGATGTTCCGCGATAGAGGCATAATGCTTTCATGAAAATAGCATCTTCGGCATAGGTTGATGCTGGGTAATTCACGGCAAGGCGATTAAACTCAACATTTGCGAGATCGTATTCTTTGCTATTAAAATATGATAGAGCCAAGTAATACTGGGCAGTATCTACGATTGATTCGCCGGGATAATTGTAGACTAATGTTTGGAAATGTTCGATAGCACTGAGATATTTTTTTGATTCGTATTTTTGTGTACCTAAGTCAAAAAGTTCTTGTGATGTTAAAGTATTCAGAGTGTGTTTTCCGCCACATCCTGCCATCGCAACTAATAACAAACAGGCACTTATGGCTATAATCAATATTCTATTTCTCAAACTGAGTAATTCTCCTTGAGCATCTTATAATTTTCTAAAACTTTATTTAAATATCTATCCGGTAATTCCGTATTCCTTCGTAACATTCCTCGCACCCGAGTCTCACCCATATTGTAAGAAACAAGTGCTTTCTTTATATCACCAAACTCGAGTATTTGTTCAAATAAATGTAGAGTTCCGAGCTTAATATTTTTTTCAACATCGTAGAGAGTTTCAGAACCTGTCCACTCTACTCCTGAACGCTCTGCTAAATCTTTGCCGACAAAAGGAATAACTTGCATAAGCCCTCTGGCGCCAACATGTGATTTCTGCCCTTTTTTAAATGATGATTCGGTGAGAATAATTGCGAGTACAAACATTGGGTCGTAGTGATATCTATCGCTTTCTTCATAGATCACATTTGCCAAGGTGCCGACTTCCTGTTCGTTAAAGCCTATTTGGAAATCTTTTATCGCATTATAAATCTGTAGTTTTTCTTCAAGCTCATCATTTATTTTTTGCTGATATGTAATCTGTTTTTCAAGTTCAAATTTATCACGTACCAGATAAATTAAGAGCATCGACTGCACTAAATAAATAACGACCAACAAAAATGCGACCGGTTTTGACAGAAAGATTCCTAATTTTTCAAATTGTATCATGCAATCAGCCTTTTATAATTTCGCCAAAAATATCGTAGCCATCAACGCCAATAATCTTAACATCCAGCATATCGCCGATAGAAAGATGAGCGGCATCATGTATAAATATTTCTAAGTCAACATCGGGACAGTCGGCATAGCTTCGCCCTACTGCTTCACCATCGGTAATAGTATCTATGATAACATGTTGGACTGTGCCTAACAAGCTGTTATTTTTCTCAAATGCGATATCCTGCTGAATAATCATAAGTCGGTCTAGCCGTTCCTGTTTGACATCTTCGGGGATTTGGTCAGCCATTTCTGCCGCGGGGGTGTCATCTTCTTGTGAATAGGTGAATACGCCCATGCGGTCAAATTTTGATTCTTTTATAAAATCTGCTAACTCTTCAAACTGTTCTTCGGTCTCCCCCGGGAATCCAACGATAAATGTCGTACGCAGGGCGGCATCTTTTGAAACTGAACGAATTTGTTTTACCAATGATCTGACCTTTTCAGAAGTCACATTGCGTTGCATGCCATCAAGAATTTTAGTATTAACATGTTGAAATGGAAGGTCAAAATAATTGACTGTTTTATTATCAGCAGCAAGGTATTCGATAACTTCGGTTGATAATTCGGCTGGGTAGAGATACATCAGGCGAATCCATTCGATACCTTCTACTTTATCAAGCTCTCGCAGGAGTGTTAAAATATCAGGTTTGTCATCACCTTTGTAATTATAGCCGTACATGGTTGCTTCTTGGGAGACTAAGATAAGTTCTTTCTTGCCGTTTTCTGCTAAGAACTTTGCCTCTTTGATTATTGAATCAAGAGGTCTTGATCTGAATTTTCCACGCATGCCCGGGATAGCACAGTAGGTACATCCACGGTTACATCCATCGGAAATTTTCAGGTATGAATATGGAAAGTCATCAGAGATAAAACGGTTGTTCCAACTGAGGTAGCCAAGTTTGCGGGCTTCCATTTTAATTGTAATTCTTTTCTTTTCGGAACCATTCACCGCTGTTGCTAATGAGTCTAATGCTCCTAGTCCAAAGGCACCATCGAGTTCAGGCATAGCTTTGAGCATGTCGTCGCCGTTTCTTTGGGAGAGACAACCGGCGGCGTATAACGTTTTTAATGTACCCTCTTTTTTGAGCTGTCCAAACTTGAGCAGTTCATTTATTGATTCTTCTTTGGCAGGTAAAATAAAACCGCAGGTATTGACAATAATTGAGTCAGCTTTTTCAGGGTCTTTGACAGGTTGGTGTCCTTCGTGAATTAAGCGAGCGTAGATATAGTCGGCGTCAACATCGTTTTTAGGACAACCTAATTTATGCACATAAAATTTCATTACAGTTTAACTCTTTCTACAGAATCCGGAAAATTTGGTATAAGCAGTGAATCATAACAAACAGATTGATACATTTGCGACTTGAAAATAATTCTGTTAAGTTCGCCATTAATATCATAAAAAGAAATCTCTGATAGCAGATTTTTCTTTTTATCTGTTCGTACGATAAGAGAATCCGGGAAATCTCCAATCACATTTTCTTTTTTCACTAATCTATATAGCGAATCAGGTTGTAGTATATATGATTTATAGAATTCGTCAAGCTTCGTTATAAAGAGAATATCATCATTTGAGCTGCCGTTCCCTTTTCAATTATCAGCTGATTATTGTCAGGCACGTATGTAAAGTATCGCTTTAAGTCATAAGCGTATACATCTGTCCCTAAGGCGATATTGTAGCGTCCATCTTTAGCCATCTGAGCGTTGCCATATGTAGAATCGACTGTTTCGAAGATATCGGACTCGATAATTGAAATAAACTCAAAATGCATACAGGTTGCTTTTTTCAGTTTTTTCTTAATTTCTGAAAAAGTGTCAGCAAATGTCATTTGCAATGGGAAAATAATCAGAAGAATTATGATAAGTTTTTTCATAGATATTATACCCGACTTAGAGCAATCAGTTCGATTCAGAATTCACTTCCGGCTCAACAACAGTGGCGGCACCACCAGCCATGAGGTTTTCCAAGAATGTTTTATCTACTAAAACTTCACGTGCTTTGGAGCCGTCAAATGGCGTCACAATACCTGCCTGTTCAAGTTTATCAATCAAACGAGCAGCACGTTGGTAGCCAATACCGAGGCGACGTTGTAGTAGTGAGACCGAACCTTGCTTATGGCGGATAACAACTTCGCATGCTTCTTTGCATATTGGGTCAGTCAGATCGATTTCGGTTCCTGTTGGTTCACCTGAAGATTGCGAGATAGTTTCGATAGTCATCATATCGAGACCTTGTTCACGGATAAAACTTACAATCGTGTCGGTCTCTTCACTTGAAAGATAAGCACCATGTATACGGACAGCATCAGGTTGACCTGACCCTAGGTAGAGCATATCGCCGTTACCGAGAAGTTTTTCAGCACCGTTACCATCGAGGATAGTTCGCGAGTCAACTTTCGTAGAGACCTGGAAAGCTATTCGGGCAGGGAAGTTTGCTTTAATTAACCCGGTGATAACATCGACTGAAGGTCTCTGTGTTGCTAAGATAAGGTGAATACCAACGGCACGAGACATTTGAGCAAGGCGGGTAATAAGCAGTTCTATCTTAGATGATGTCGCAGACATCATAAGGTCAGCTAGTTCATCAACACAGACGACGATATATGGAATTTTCTTTTCGACTTCGGTCTGCTTAGCATTGTAGTCGGCAATGTTTCGCACAGAAGCGTTTGCCAGTTTACGGTAGCGTCGTTCCATTTCGACAACAGCATCGGCGAGGACTTTTTCAGCACGCTTTGGTTTTGTGACAACCGGTCGACCTAAATGCGGAATACCTGTGTAGACAGAAAGTTCAAGCATCTTCGGGTCAATGAAAATGAAACGTACTTCATGGGGATGCAGTCGATACAAGAACGATGTTATCATGACATTTAGTCCAACAGATTTACCAGAACCGGTAGCACCTGCGACAAGAAGATGAGGCATTTTGGCAAGATCGACAATAAACGGTTTACCGGATGTCGTCTTTCCGAGTGCCATCGGTAAAATATGTTTAGCGTTTCTAAAGTCAGGGTCTTCGATAATATCTTTGAGATAAACCATCTGCGGATTCCGATTTGGAATCTCAACACCAACGGCAGCTTTACCCGGAATTGGAGCAATGATACGAATACGTTTTGCCTTGAGAGCTAATGCGAGGTCATCGGACAGATTAACGATTTGATTAATTTTAATACCTATGCCCGGTTTAAATTCAAAACGGGTAATGATAGGACCGGGATAATAAGAAATATCTCCTTCGACTCTGACGCCAAAAGTTTCTAAAGTTTCTTTGAGCATTTGCGAAGTAACTTTTAATTCTTCATGGTTTACTTCGGATTCAGTATGTGGGTTTTCAGTCAGGAATTCATTGTTGGGATAGAGATATGTCATCGAATCCATCTGAAGTTGTTTGGCAGATTTGACCGAGGCTGGTTTTCGAGGGACATGCTTAGGAGTTGGAATTTCTTCCGAACTTTCTGCTTCTTCATTATATGTAGATGGCATCAAGTCAGCTGTGGCAGAATTTTTCAATTTTGTTTTTGGTTTCTTGGCAGCAAGCGATGGATAGCGATCGTCGAATTCTTCATCATCTTCCTCGTCGTCTTTAGATGATGAGAACGATTGGAATTTCTCTTTCAGCTTTTCCATAGAGAATAATGATGCTATAGAGCCAAACAGAGAACCGCCTAAATTCAAGAGTGGTTTCATCGACGGCATAGATAGTTTTGAAGCAAGTAGTGGAGTTATAGATGTGTAGACCATAAGAAGTATTACGATTGCTCCGGCAAGAATAATATATGAACCAGTTTCACCGACAATTTTAATACAGAGCAGAGTCAGCTTGTCAGTCAGAAAACCGCCGACAATTCCATCTTCGACCCCTAAGGCTCGTGAGGTTAAGAAATGGACATTATAAATCATTGAACCTAATAACGAGACAACAAATAAGATAGAGCTGTTTAGTCGTAAGCTTTCTGAAAGTTCTGATTTAAACAGACGAAACGAAAGTAGAAGTAATCCTAATGGGATAAAATAAGAGAGCCAACCCAAAAAGGTGAGCGTGAAAAATGAGAGGTATGCCCCGACCATACCGCCCTGATTTTTATACATAGTAGAATCAAATGGGTTTATGAGGCTATTGTCATCAGAAATACGTACATCATCGACCGCCCGATGTGTCACCAATGAGACCAATAAAATAAGTGCCACTAAAAATAGGAGGCCCCCCACAACGGTGTAATTTTTTTTCTTTGTTTTGTTTTTCTTTTTTCTTGCCATAATAACTATTCACAATTTATAACTCTTAAGTAATCAATATAAAAAGGCAGAGAAAAGTCTCCCTGCCTTCTATTCTAATTCATAAGCAGATTATTGTTTTTTAATCGCCTCTTTAAAATGTTTACCTGCTTTAAAAACGGGTACTTTTGTAGCCGGGATATTAATCTGCGCACCAGTTTGAGGGGTTCTTCCTATCCGAGCTTTCCTATCAGAGACAGAGAATGTACCGAACCCTGAGAAGCTAACTTTTTCACCTGCTTGCAGATGTGTAGTTACCGTTACCATAAATGATTCAAGTGCTTCAGTAGCTTGTTTTTTGGAAATACCTGATGATTCCGCCATTTTTGCAATTACTTGATCTTTAGTCATTTGATCCCCTTCCTTGGGAAATAAACAGTTAAGATTTATTTATCAAGAATAAAAAGTAGCTTTTATAGTTTTAAGTCAACTAAAACAATTGAATAAAAGAGCGTTAAATCAGCCTTTTTTAGCGATTTAATGATTGGGTAGTAAATGAATCGTGGTTGTTATCAAGCTTGATTTCAGGCAAATCGGTAACAGATAACTTGAAGCCGAAGCCTCTGTTGGTTCCGATTGGAACCCAATACATCGAGCCTGTCCAACAATGAATTTTTCGAGTCACATTAACAGAATTACTACTGGTTAGTTTGCGAGCGATATTATAGTTTTGCCTATATGAAATCGCTGTTGATGGTGTCAGTTTAAAGTTCAGAGTAAAATTGATAAAACTACTCTTAGTCCAAGTTGAATTAAATCCGCTTTCACGATAACTGTAATTAGCAGAGAATGACCAACCTGAACTTGCTTGATTATTTTTCGTTAATTCTTCTTTTGTTTTTTTACCTTTTGGAGACTTTGAATCTTGAGTCGACTCATACATATCATCAAAGAAAAACTTATTGCCAGCAAGATGGAAACTGGCACTCACAGAAAACGATTCTAAAAATGGTGACCAAAAATGTTCGGTAGAGTCTGTTGGGTTATAAAATGAATGTTTCATCGAACCAGAGAACCCTGAGATTATCGGTAATGCCGATGAACTAAACGATGAGATAAGGTCTGAAAGGGGTCTTGTATCATTTTCGAGATCATATGTAAACGATGACTTAAAAAGTACAACATCAACATTTTTTTCCTGTTCACCTGACTTCACTTTTGCCTGTAAAAGGTTTCGAAGATTAAAAGATAAAAATCTTCTTCTGCTACTTGAAAGCCCACTCCCGGTAAATGTCCTCACTTCGGGGTCAGCATTTTCTATCTGAGGTGAATATGAAAAGCTCGCCGATGGTGTGATAACATGGCGAAGTCCGATTAGCCCAAACATGTTCGGATAAATAGCTCCATACAATTCTGTATTAGCAGACACATTGGCAGAATAACTGTAAGAGCGATAAATTTTGGATGCGTCTATTGCTGCGTCAATTGATTGATCGGTCTCATATACTTTAACCCACGTTTCGGAGTAGTTCAAACTAGGGGTCAAATGTAGAAAATGCCCAAACCGTAATTGAGGTAATGCCAGTGAAGGCTGGTGTGTCATGACTGCGTATCTTTTACGAGTACGGTAGCTATCGGTAGAATCAATTATAAATGTTGTATCCAATGATATTGTATCAATGATGAAAGTCGTATCTACAACTTCTGCGATTGTCGATCTATTGGAAGTATGACGAAGTGATGGGTTGTATCTTAAGTATATAGAATTGTAAAATTTGTATTCCATCTTCCCTTCGTTGTTCCTCTTCCCTGCTCCAAAAGGATAAAAAGCGGGCAACGATAAGGCAAGCGAAGGAAGCAAGTCATCGCGAGATTCCAAATCCAGGTTGACCGTATGCGACATTGAACCAGTTAACGAAACTGTTTTAGAGAATCTTTTCGAAAAAGAAATTTGTGATCTGAGTGAACGATTTGTTAGCTCCTCAAGATTTTGAGAAAAATCTGACTGGTATCGAGAATCAGATTGAAAACTTCCGTTAGCTCTGATATTAAAATCCGGCGAAAATATATGGCTATAGTTCCCGTTGATAGTCCAGCGAGGTTCACTTACCTCTTGTCCAAACTCTGAGTTATAGCTTGTTGTTCGGGCATAGTTCCCATCTATATCCCCATTTAAGACATACCGTTTTTTAAAATTGATACGCTGATTTATGTTAAGCGTTCTTCTATCTTCATAATAATCAAAGGCTGTTTTAAAGTCGATAAAGTCTGATGCTGCCCAATAGTAACCGACATTTTTAACATATCTTTCACCACGTTCAAACTTCCCAAACGAAAACGGTAGCAGTCCCGAGTGTCGACCTTTTTCAAGTGGAAAAATATAAAATGGTAGTTTCAACAATGGAATAGATTCGATATAAAAGACAACAGGCTTGGCTATCAGACGTTTCCCCTCAATCATTTTCATATTACTTGATTTAAAATGAAAATGTGGTTCGTCGGCATCGCAGGTAGTAAAGCGACCTTCCTTTACATAATAAATATCTTTCTGCTCACGATATAGTTTCTTGCCATAGTACATCCCTTCGGTGAAATCTGTTTTGGTCTGAATGATCCGACCTTTTTCAGTTTCTATTGAGTAGAGCAGATAGTTGCCGAAAATTTCTTCATCGCCATCTTTTAAAAGAACCGGTATGATATTCGGTTGGATTTGCTCTGAAAGGTAATATGGGTTTACGATTGTGTCGGCTGTGATATCGGCGGAGAACGCTTCAATGATTTTTTTGTCTGTCGCAAAATCTATCAAATGAGCATCGAGTGCTACTGCCCCAGATTTTACATATGCTTTTTCTTTGAGGGATATAAGAGAATCGGTAAGTGCATATTCAATATAATTCGACCGATATTCAATCGTGTCAATGACCATAACAACGTTGGAATCGACGACCTGACTTTTGCCCGACATATACTGCCCCTGGGAACCGCCGATAACATGTATGGTCTGGAGTTCATCGTTTTGAATGATAAACTTTATAGTATCACCCGAGACAGTGTTCTCCTGGTATTCGTTTTTCCCTAGTGCCGATGGGAAGTACCATGAATATGCTTGCCCATAACAAAGGATATTATCCATCAAGCCATTTTTGAAAAAGAGTTTAATTCTATTGCCTGACAATATCGACTGATTGTAAAATTCGCTACTGCTGTCGATAGGTTCTTTGAAGTCGGCATGAGCAGAATCTAGGACATCGATAAATTCTATCTGATGATTCTGTAAATGTATAGAAATGAGTTCACCCGAGATGACCGACTCTCCTTTTTGAATCGTCGGTTTATCAAAGAGGTCAAGCAAGTTTCCATCTGAGAGCATCTTGGCACAATTGATTGTGATGAAAATTCTTTGGAAGTTATTTTTACATCGCCATACGCCTGTGCTTCTTTGGTTAGCGCATTGTAGTCAATTCGGTCACCGATAATTTCATACATCGTGGCAGTGTCGGGATAATTCAGATACATAATCGGGCGGTTTTCCATATAGAAATAATTACCACCCTCATCAAAAAATGCATGGTTGCCTGCGGCAAAAACTGAATCATCGTAAGACCAGAGTTCAACGTTTTTACCAAGGGCAAGATACTCACCTTTGCCCATATTATAAAAAACAGAATCCGCTTTCATCATATACTTGATGTCATCAACAATGACTGAGCCATTGAGCTGGACATCGGATCCCTTGACCCATTTGGCAGAGTCGCAATAAATATGACCAGTTTCTGTCACAAAATGCACATTGCCGACGACATAGGTGACATAGTGATTGTCTATATCTAGCACTTCAAAGTGGTCAGAATGCTCAAGTACTAATGATTCTCTCGCCATTAGCGATGATGCGATAAAAAGTATGATGATAACTAGCAGTAAACTACGTTTCATTATTTCCTTCTGAAATCAATTCAGCAAACTTTGTTTTTAGCAAATCAAAATCAGTGGATGTCACTCCACCAAGCTGAGCAATATTTTTGTTACCTCCGCCTTTGAGACTTGTCATGGCAGATATCTTTTTGGCAAGATTGCCAGCATGCTGCTCGACAGATTTTGCACAACTTATAATGATTTTATCATTATACAAGAGAACAGCGATTCCGTTACATTTTTCTGCAATTTCTAAACTGAATTGATTTATCAGGTTTTTATCAAACCGATTCTCTTCAGCAAACAAAACAGGCAGGTCACCGAAAAGCTCAACCTCATTGGCAAGTTTATCTATAATAGATGGTATCAAATCTTTTTGCAATGTCGTTATGCTACGCTTGAGAGTTTTATTGTTTTCAATTAATTTATCAAAGTGAGCTTCGATATCTTCAACTGAACAGGTTAACTTTTTAGCAATAGCGGTGCTTATATCAAACCGATTACGATAATCGTTGAGAGCCTGCTCGCCACATAAGAAATTGACCGTAACCCGACCTCTGATTTTTTCAGTCGAGATTATTTTAATCAGAAGTATTTCAGATGTCGAATTTACATGGGTTCCACCACAGGCAGTGCATTCAAAATCATCAATGTCGATAAGACGAATTTCCCCCGAACGCATAGGTGGTTTTCGCAGGTTATGTTTTGAGAGGTGGTCAGTATGCGTTATGATAACTTCAACTTTTCGATTTTCCCGAATAACCTGATTGGCTAGGATTTCTGCTTTCTGAAGTTGTGCGGATGAAATATCTTTGACATCAAATTCTATATTTCCATATTTTTCGCCAAGGTGCACCGACATAGTTACAAACTCGTAAAGACGAAAAAATGCCTGACTTAAAATATGTTGAGCAGAATGTTGATGTCTGTTTTTTTGGCGACGGTCAAAATCAATCTGACCTGCGACTATATCGCCTACTTTGCCGACAGCAGAGCTGGTGATGTGTAAAATTTCGTCACCGTCTATGACATCGAGAATTTCTATATTGTTTAGCATACCAATATCATTTTGCTGACCACCTGAAGTCGGATAGAATGCTGTCTTCTCAAGGATTGTTATATGCGTATTATCTTCTTCACGCACTTCGGCAATCCGAGATTTGAATGCGAGTAAATTAGAATCGGTATAGTATAGACGTTTTGTTTTCATAGGCGGAGTTATTAAGACATTTCATTTTTTAGAGTGCCAACATTTTCAATACGTACTTCAATTTGATCCCCGGCTTGCATCGGTGCGATTTTCGCAGGAGTACCAGTAGAGATCAAATCACCCGGATAGAGTGTCATAACCGATGAGATATATTCGATCAAAAATGGAATTTTGAAAATCATCTGCGAGGTTCTTCCCGATTGCAGCACTTCGCCGTTGACAACACCCTCGATAAGAATATCCGTGTAATCCAAACCTGTCACGATATGAGGACCTGTTGGACAGAATGTGTCAAAGCCTTTTGCTCTTGTCCATTGCCTGTCTTGTTTTTGCAAATCGCGAGCGGTGACATCGTTGACGCATGTATATCCAAAGATATAATCATCGGCATCTTTTTCAGCGACATTTCTGGCAACTTTACCAATGACAACACCTAGCTCTGCTTCGTAGTCTACTCGTTCAGATTGTTTAGGATGTATAATTTTATCGCCGTCTCCAATAATCGATGATGATGGTTTTAAAAAGAGAAGCGGATTTTCGGGGGCTTCATCGGCAGAATAAGATGCTGCGACATGGGCATGGTAATTGAGCCCAATACAAATTATCTTTGATGGTGTAACCGGAGCAAGTATTTTGACAGATGCGAGGTCGAGCTTCTCATCTGTTTCAACAATGCCATCCCATGGAGCTTGTGCGAGAACAGTCAGAGAGTCATTTTCTAAAATGCCAAACTGTGGAGCTTGGTTTTCTTTTTGAAAGCGAATATGTTTTTTCATTTTTCTTATTCCTATTTTCTATAAAGAAGATTTATTTTATGCAATAATCAACAAATATCAAATTTCTTTTAATTTCCAGCGACCGAGCCTAAACCAATATAATAGTATCATACTCTTAAATAATGTCGTGATTGTCAGTGTCCACCAAACGCCGTTAATGCCCCAACCTAAATCAAAACATAAATAATACGCCAAAGGTATTCGTGCCAGGGAGCCGGGAATCATGACTATCATCGGCGGGATAGTGTCACCCGCTCCTGAGAATGATCCTTCAAGGACAATCTCTATCGCCATCGCAAATTGCGAAATGCCTAAAATTATTAGATAATCAACAGCGATAGTTAAAACTTCAGGGTCATCAGTAAAAATACCCGCTATAAATTTTGGGAAGACTATAAAGAAAAAAGTCATTACGAGAGTTGTAGCAACCGCAATTCCAATCGAGCCATAGGCACATTTGGCAGCTCGGTCCGGTTTACCTGCCCCCAGATTCTGCCCGACCATTGTCGAGGCCTCTAGCGAAAAACCAAAACAGGTCAGGTATGAAAAGGATTCCATCCTGTTCCCGATTCCCATCGCAGCGGCAGAAATTTCTCCAAATGAATGTACTATTTTAATTAAGAACCAGTAGACAATTACAAAGACTAATTGTTGAGTCGACATTGGTAATCCAATTTTGGCTACTTTCCAAAGTTCTTTTAATTTCGGTCTGATTTTAAGAAGCTGATTAACCGGGTAGCCGAGTTTTCCTTTGAGCAATAAAGTTGTAATTATCAGCATACCGACAAATATTGATATTGCCGTTGCGGTTGATGCTCCCGCTACGCCAAGTTCGGGAAATGGTCCATATCCCAATATCAGAAGTGGGTCTAAGACCATATTCAAAAGCACCGCAATCGAACTGACAATCGTAGGTGTTTTTGTATCACCCGAAGCACGGAACGATGCAAATATTGTTTCATTCCAAAAGAAGATCACACCGGCAAGAAAAAATATACGTAGGTATGGAATTGCCAAATCTAAAGTTGCATCGGATGAATCCATAAAAGTGAGTAGCTGCGGAGTTACAAAATACCCGATAGATGAAACTATGACACCTAAGATAATTGCAAGAGCTAAGCCTTGCTTAATATAGAACGCTGCTCGAGCATTGTCATTTGCTCCAACATAACGAGAGACCAAAGCAGTCACGCCGACCGAGACAATAGTGATAAGTACAAAGATTGTCCAGATAACAACCATCGACGATGTCACGGCATCTTGAGCCGTTGCCCCTAGTTTGCCTACCCAAAAATAATCGGTCGTTGAAAGGGCAAACTCTAAAAGCATACCCAGGACAACCGAGAATGCAAGGCTGATTATTGTCTTTGAAATCGGCCCTTCGGTAACGCTATTGTTAGTTTGCAAATCTTTTGTCATTCTCTTTCCTATATGTTGCTCTATGTATATGAACAAACAGTCGCTTTTTCAAGCTGATTACAATCACAACTTGCATTTAATTTCAATTACATTAGATTGATTGTCTAGTTAATAATCTATTATAAGTTGGGAGAATAATGTTTAATCAAAAAATCATCTTAGTCAGCTTTACTGTACTACTATTTTCAGTGTCGAATTGTTTGGGAGGTAATTTGAGTCTTGAGTCTACAGATGCTACAAAAAAAGATAATCTTCTATTATTTAATATAGAAAGTGCTTCAGTAATCGGTTCGTATTGGGATGACATTGATTACTTAGATAATTCAGCTTTTGCAAAATTGATTTACGGCGGTTCTATTTCGTATGATAAAATAATTTCTAGATCATATTCTATCGGAGGAAGTGTCGGTTATTTGTTAAACAAGATTGATAGAGCAAAAACACACGCTTATACTTTTTCAGCAAATTACTCGTACTACCTGCGTGGCTTTAATCGGTCAAGTTCTTATATGAAAGTTGAGCTTGGATTTATAAAAGCATCTTCTGAAGATGTTTACGTCAATACATCCCATGATGATTTATCTACTGATTTTATTCCTTACTATAAACTAGGACTTGGGACTAATGGATTACAGGGAAATAGAAGAGCGTTACGATTTGAGATTTTTTATAAAACAATATTGTCCGATAATAAAGAAATCAAAGAATTAGATTCTTTTAAAATAGATGGCAACCTGTCAACTATCGGGATATTAATCGGGTACGGATTGTCTTGGTAAGTTGTAACTTTTTACAAGCCTAAAGATTCGATTAGATATTCAGGTTTGAGTTTACTATCGGTGCCACGTTTGAGAAGTTCCCGCCAATTATACTTGGCTCCGAACCTAAAGTAGTTCTGTACCAAAAATGATTTTGTATTACTATTGGCGACATAGGAACCATAATTTTCATCTAAGTATTTGATATTTTGAGCGGCAATAATATCGGCATATAAATAATTATGTAAGTATACCGGGTGGGTCGTATAATGGATTATCGATGCCCATGGGTAGATATTTTCATGGCGTGGAAGCATCAGATATTTCTCAAACAAATTCCAGTACAGTTTATTCAAATCAGCTTGTGGATTTTGATACGCTTCAAGTTCAAACTGCAGACGCATTAATGTTGTTCGGAGATAAACGATATCAGCTTCTTTTTTCGCCGAGAGATATGCATCGGCAATAGAAGCTGGAACATGTGCATAAGTAATCAACCATGAGCGGTCATTTAAAAATGCTGCCAAAGTTTGAGCCATGCCCTCCGCCCAAATTCCATCAATCATTGTATTAGAATAAAGCGAATGTGACTGTTTGATAAACGCAGAATGCAATGTATGAGCTACTTCGTGCATAAGAGTTTTTGTCGAAAGGATACCGTCGGTCAAATTTGCCAAGACCCGCATATCATGAGGAGCTTTTATTGTAAAGGCGTAGGCATATTGAGACTTCCCCTCGCGTGAATCGAGATCAAAATAAATAGGAAGTTTATTTATATCAAAGCCAATATCTTTTAAAGAACGTTTCACATATTTCAGTTGAGAATCTACCGGGAAATATTCATCGATTTTAGAATTAATGTTTTTGGAAGAGTACGCTAAGTCCCATATTTCAGGTTCTGAAATATGGAGGTTTCCTTTTGTCTTTTGCAGAATGTCGGCGTATGGTTTTTCACTTAATGAATCAAGAGAGCTGAGTAATTTTTTATATTCGTTTAAGTCAATTCCCTGATTTGAAAGTGCTAAAGAGAAATAGTTATTAAAACCTGCATCTTTTGCTTTTTGATTACGAAGTTTAAATAGTTCGGTGATGCCTTCCTGCATTTCAGCACCCACAGAAACCCAGGCACGGTACGCAGATTCTCGTCGTGAGCGATTATTATCGTTTCGATAAATCTTATAGAGTTCATTTGATGTAATTGATGCACCTTCAAATTCAGCACGATACATGATATTTATTTTAGAAAGTGAATCACGAATAGATGAAATTTCAGATGATGCTTCAATGGCACCATTTAAGACAGCATCACGAACTAATTCAAAGCGACGGAAATCATCTTCATCGTCGATTTTTATATTTTTGGCAGATAAAGCAGCAATCAGTTTTTCATCTTCTACTAGCCTCTGATATAAACCATTATAGAAGTCCAATGAATCTGATTTTCCAGTTGTGTAGAAGTCCCATGATTCTTGAGAGATTCGGAAATTAAGCCATTCAGTTTTTTTCTCGAAATCATCGACTACAGTCATGATATCATTCGCTTGAACAATCTGGTTCAGACTGATTATCGAGAATAAAGTTATGAATAGAATTTGAAAACTATGTCTAAATTTAATCATTTTTTTCCTTTTGTAATTTATCTGAGAAATAAGAAAGAGCCATATTATAACCTTCAACTCCAAAGCCGACAAAACTCTCAACACTCACCGGAGTAATAACTGACTTTTTTCGAAACTCTTCTCTTTTATTAATATCTGAAATATGTACTTCCACTGTGTCAATCCCGACTGCGGTAATCGCATCTCGAATGGCATAACTATAATGCGTATATGCTCCGGGGTTTATAATCATCCCGTCAGCATCAAATCCATTTTGTTGAATGAAGTCAATAATAGCACCTTCTGAATTAGATTGAAAAAAGAGCAATTCGATTTTCATCTCTGATGCAGCAGATTTTAAACCTTCATTCAGTTCATCTAAAGTTTGAGAGCCATAAATATTAGGTTCACGTTTGCCCAGCAGATTTAAGTTCGGACCATTGACGACAAGTAGCTTAGTCATTTTTGACCCCGTATTTATACATATGAAGCATCTCTTTAATTGAGCTCAAAATTTCACTCTGTTTCACCTTGTCAGTTATTATCGGCTTGCCGATATTTGTAAGTAAGATGAATTTCTGTTTTGAGTCAATCCGTTTTTTATCATTTTGAATCGCATCTAAAATAGAGGATGAGTTCAGTCGTTTATAGGGTAAATAACTTAATGTATCAACAATTAGTTTGGCATAGTCAGTTAAAGCTTTACTTGAGCTATAGTTTGTATGAGCAGATAATTGTATTGCAGCTAATAATCCTAAAAGTACAGCTTCGCCATGCAGAAGTTTTCCATAGCCAAGAGACTTCTCAATGGCATGTCCTACAGTGTGACCAAAATTTAGAAGCATCCGTTTTCCACCTTCGCGTTCATCCGCTTTGACAATTTTGGCTTTGTATTCAGATGATAGCACGACCATTCGGTACAATCTGTTTTTATCATAGAAATCAGCTTTGCGAAGAAACTTCTCTGCGACATCAAGCATTTCGTTTCCGAGCAGACCGGCATATTTCAGAATCTCACCATACCCTGCGATCATCTGACGATGTGGTAGAGTTTGTAAGAATTCGATATTGGAAAAAACAAACGATGGTTGCCAAAATGCACCTACCAGATTTTTCCCTGCTTTATGATTGATACCTGTTTTACCACCAATCGATGCGTCGACCATGCCAAGTAGAGTTGTCGGAACAGCACCCCACTTGATTCCCCGAAGTGTCGTAGCGGCAGCGTAGCCGACTAAATCGGTCGTGACTCCTCCCCCGACTGCTAAGATAAAATCGGTACGGGAGATATTTTCTGAAAGCAGATAAGCATATATTTTGGAAAGCTCTTTTGCGGATTTTGTTTTCTCACCAGACGGAAGAACTATTTCGTTATACTGAAATTTGGAAGACAACTCTTTGGATAGTTTCTTACCATGCAGTGCGTAAAAATTGGCATCATAAAAGACAAACAGCTTATTTTTCTTAAGCTCTTTTTTCAAGAGTTGTATAAGCTGAGCAGTTGAGTTTTTAGACACAACAATCGGGTAGCTTCTCTCTTTTAATTTCAGTTCAATACGTGCCATCTAAGTAAGTTTACCTTTGATTTCCGAAACAACTTGCGGAACAGTTTTTGATTTTATAGCAATGGTAATATCGGCAGTTCTGTAATTTTTAATCCGTTTTTTCATCAGCATCTGTATTTGTTTTTTTAACTCTGCCGCAGTCATTTTAGATTCAAAATTTTGTAAAAGCGGTCTATCAATTTTAGCTCGCATCCGTTTATATAATTTCTGTTGGCAGGCTGAGAGAAAAATAGAAACGCCGTGCTCTTTTACACAATGGCGAATTTCTTTACTTTCAAATGCCCCGCCACCTAAGGCGACAACTTTTCTTTTGCTTCGTCTGTTAGAAACTTTCTGCACCATCTCAACTTCTAAATATCTAAAATATTCTTCGCCTTTGACTCTGAAGATATCGACGATTTCTCTTTTGTCATGCTTGACAATTTCAGCATCGATGTCGTAAAACTTTGCGTCGAGTGAGTCAGCTAATTTTGCACCGATAGTTGTTTTCCCTACACCGGAAAAACCGATGAGATAGATTGTGAAATATGCAGGTGTCAAAATCAGACTCCGAAAACTTTTTTATAAATCGGCTCAAATTCGGTCTTGATACCTGTCCATAGATAAAACGACCGCAACGCCTGTGCGACAAGCATAGCAGAGCCATTGATTGCAAATTGAGTTTTTGTCTGTGCAATTTTCATACATTTATTATCGGCATTATAATTTAAGTCATAATAGATTTTCACATTTTGGAAATTTATATTTTTAGGGAATGGCATCACATCAGGCAAATTCCAGCCTCCGAGCGGGGTGCAGTTGACACAGATAGCAAAGCGAGTATCAGAATTGCAATTCTCAAAGCTACTTCCTTTTATTGAAATGCCCTTTAGATCGGTTTGCAAAGACTCTTGAAATAATTTAATTTTTTCTTCATCACGAGCAACAATGTGAAAGTCTTTGATTTCATAGTCGGCAAAAAGTGCATAGACCGCTGCCTTGGCTGCTCCGCCCGCTCCAATGATTATTGCTTTGTTATGCTTTAACTTTTCTGCATGAATTCTGAGAGGATATGAAGAACCATAGCAGTCGGTATTGTAGCCGATTCGTTTTCCGTCTTTAAGTCGAATCGAGTTGACCGCCTTGATAGCTTTGGTAACCGGGTCGATTTCATCAAGCGATGTGATGACATCTTTTTTATATGGAATAGTAACTGATAGTCCGTCAACAAGAGAATCGTTTATCGTTTCAAATTTAGCTTTGAACTCTTCGGGCTTGATATTAAAAACTTCGCAACTGCCATCTATATTATGCTGCTGAAACAGAGCCTGGAAAATATCAGCCGACTTTGAATAGGTTACATTGTTGCCTATCAATCCGAATCGAAACTGTTTCATGCTTTGGTTACTTTTCCTAATAACTCATAAAACTCTGGGCAGGAAATATCAACGACCGAAGCATCATCAATCGACGATGGACCAACGGCAAATAACGATGCGATTGTAAATGCCATAGCAATGCGATGATCACCAAATGATTTAAAATCTGCCCCGCTGAATTCTGTACCACCTTCAATAGCAAGACCATCTTCAAGAAGCCCGCACTTGATACCTGCCAGACGAAGATTGTCAGCAACAGCTTGCAGTCGGTCAGATTCTTTGACTTTTAATTCAGCCGCATTCCTTATGACGGTGGTTCCTTCTGTAAATGCAGCAATAACAGCAACGATAGGAATTTCGTCGATAAGTCCAACAGTAGTTGAGCCAGAAATTTTCTTTACTTTTAATTCTGCTCCTGTCACAGTGACGGTTCCACGAAGTTCGCCCGAGACTGTTTCTTTATCAGAGATGACAACTTTGCACCCGATAGTTTTAAGATGAGTTAAAAATGCTGTGCGAGTCGGGTTAAGCCCAAGATGTGCCACTGTCACAGTTTGTTTTGAGATAGCTGCCCCTGCTAAAAAGAAAGCTGCCGTAGAAATATCACCGGGGATATCAACTCTTCCCCCGATAATTTTTGTCTGTGACGAAGTCTTGATTTCTTTTTTGAAATCTTCCGGCATAATCATCTTTTTCTTGCGAGGGTCATTCGGATCTTCAACAAGCTCGGCTTTGATGACGCGTACTTCAAGCCCTTCACCAAGATGCTCTACCATTAGTTCGGTATGGTCTCTGGTGATGACATCTTCGATCACTCTGACAGAACATGATGATGCAAGTCCGGCGAGCAAGACCGATGATTTTACCTGTGCTGATGCAACCGGTAAGCGGTACTCAAAAGGAAGCAGTTTTTTACCATTGATTTTCATAGGGAGAGTATCGTTTTCATCGGCAAATAGTTCAGCACCCATTTCGGTGAGTGGTGAGATGATTCGTTTCATTGGACGACTTGATAAAGATTCATCGCCTGACAAAGTTGTCGAAATTTCAGAACCTGCGATTATACCCGCAAGTATCCGTGCAGTTGTACCTGAATTACCACAGTCAATAATTTTATCTTCTGTCGTATCTAATTTCTCAGGAGGTGTCAAAGAAATGATACTGTCTGAACGTTCAACGTTTACACCTAATGCTTCAACGGCCGACAGAGAACTATTACAGTCTTGGTTATTAGGGAAATTAATTATTTCAATATTTTCTTTGGCAAGCAAAGATAATAGTACTGCACGATGTGCAATAGATTTATCACCCGGAACTTCGATAGCTCCGCCATAATGTTTTGTAGGCTTTAATTCCTTTTTCATTAACATTCTCGGTCTAAAACTTTTGCTATTGAACGCATCTGATTCATCAAATCTTCGAACATGTCGGGAGTCAACGCTTGAGGACCATCGGACAATGCTTTGGCAGGGTCATGATGTACTTCAATAATGAGCCCATCCGCTCCGACCGCCATCGATGCTCTGGAGAGTGGAATAACTTTATGACGAACTCCTGTACCGTGACTTGGGTCGGATATTATCGGAAGATGCGAAGTACGTTTTACATACGGAATCGCAGACAAATCAAGCGTGTTTCTGGTATGGTCAGCAAATGTACGTACGCCACGTTCGCACAGAATTACATTTGGGTTATCTTCAGCCATAATATATTCGGCAGCCATAAGGAATTCTTCAAGGGTTGCTGACATGCCTCTTTTTAGAAGCACAGGTTTTTTCGTTTGTCCTGCTTTACGAAGAAGAGAATAGTTCTGCATGTTGCGAGCGCCAATTTGAATGATGTCAGCATAGTCGGCTACAAGATTTACCGTTTCGGTGTCAACTGCTTCGGTGACAATTTTCAATCCAAATTTGTCACGCACTTCTGCTAAGATTTTTAAGCCTTCTTCTTTTAATCCTTGGAAAGAGTATGGCGATGTTCTCGGTTTGAATGCTCCACCACGGAAAATTTTCGCCCCGGCATCTCTGACCTGTTCGGCGATAATCATACACTGTTCACGACTCTCGACTGAGCATGGTCCAGCCATGACTACAAATTCGGGTCCACCGATTTTGACACCATCTACATCGACAATAGAGTTTTCAGGATAGAATTCTCTACTTACTAATTTGAATGGTTTTGTAACATGGATAATATCTTTCACACCATCTTGGGCGAGAATGATATTTGAATCGACCTGCGATTTATTACCTGTAATACCTATCGCAGTCCGAAGTGCTCCCGGCATAGGATGAGGTTTCAGCCCCATTGACTCTATGACAGAGCAGACATCATCTACCATTTTTTTGGTAGCTTTGGTTGCCATTACTATAAGCATGTATAACTCCTGGAAGAATCTTTAAATATTTCATCTAACGATTCATCTTTTTTAATTTTTTCAATGACATCATCTAAATTGTTTCTATATAATAAAAGTGCTTTAATAATTTCCGTTTTGTTTTCCTGAATAATTTCTTCCCAAACTTTATATGGCGAACCTGATAGACGAAGCATCGACCGCAATCCCGGTCCCGCAAGTGGAATTAGTTCCGGGTTAGTTTGTCCACCAAGAAGCGTTGAGATAAGTTGCGGAAGATGTGAAATTTGTGAGACGAGTTCATCGTGTAGCGAACTGCTGATATGCACTCGCATTGCTTTCACTTTCTTAAGCAACCAATCGATCTTTTTCATATTGTCCAAATTCATTTCGACATCATCGGAAAGATACCATGCTCTTTCTTTAAATAATTTTGGCGAAGCGTTTTCAAACCCTGCTCGTTCACGACCAGCCATCGGGTGAGTAGCTAGAAACTGAACACCGTTTGAAAACTTCAATGAACTTGCAAGTTTGCTGATTGGGCTTTTGACCGCACCGGTATCTATGATAAGACAGTTCTCTAATTTTTTATTCTTACTCAATCTAGTCAGCATGCTTTCGTTAGCTTTGTGAGGTGCGGCTAAAATAATTATATCCGCATCGAGAACAGCTATTGAAAAATTTGATTCTACTTTTACTTTATGAGCTTTATTTTTCTTTACTCTTTCAAGCACTGCTTTACGATCAAAGGCAACTAATTTGATTTTTGCTTTTGATGCAAGGAGGTCTAACGCGATACATCCGCCGATTAAGCCATATCCGCAAATTGTTACTTTTCGAATTAGTTTTTTTGCCATTACATTGCTTCCGGTGCTTTTATGCCTAAGAGATATAAGCCTTCACGAATTACAATCTGTACTGATTTTACTAACAGAATACGAGCTTTGGAAAGTTCTTTATTGTCAGAAATTATTTTATCTGGTTTACCGTCGGCATTTTTCCGTTGATAAAATTTATTAAATGCAGCTGCCAGTTCAATCAGATGATTAGCTATCATATTCGGTTCATACATTCGTGCGGCATCGGCGACTGCTTGAGGAAAATCAGCGACAAGTTCGACTATACGTTTCTCTTCTTTGTTATCTAGAAGAGAAAAATCAATCTCGGCATCCATAGGTGAATTAAATTTACGAATCAAAGAACTTAACCGTGCATGTGTATATTGTAAATATGGACCGGTCTCGCCTTCAAACGACAAAACTTCTTCCCACTTAAAATTGACATCTTTCTGGCGGCGTACTGACATTTGAGAATAGAAAATTGCACCGAGTCCAATTTGTAAAGCGACTTCATCTATATTTTCTAAGTCAGGTGTTTTCTCAGCTATTTTCTCTTTTGCTAGTTTGGCAGCCTCGTTGATGACATCTTCTAAAAAGATAATATGCCCTTTACGAGTCGACATCATTTTGTCGCCAAACTTTATCATACCAAATTCAATATGTTTTCCTTTGGATGACATCCGATTTTCATCAGGCACAAACTGGGCATCTTCAAGCATGGCAAGTGCCTTAAACATTTGCTGAAAATGTACCGATTGATTGACAGCGACGACATAGAGCATTTCATCAAAGTTGTACTCTTTAACACGATACAAATAACCACTCAAATCACGAGTCAAATAGAGCGTGGCACCATCAGCTTTTTTCAGAAGCACCGGAGGAAGCTGGTCATCTTTCAAATCGACTATAGTGGCACCATCTGATTGTGAAACGAGGTTTGCTTTTTCAAAGGCATCAATAGTAGTTTCCATCTTGTCATTTAAAAATGCTTCTCCGGTTATCCAATCAAACTCGATTCCCATGACATCGTATACACGCTGAAATTCATTGATAGAAATTTCTCTGAATTTTTCCCAGAGAGCTTTGTTCTCAGCATCACCCGATTCGAGCTTTTTGAATTCATCACGAGCCTGAGTTTCGAGGTCTTCGTTTTCTTCGGCTTCACCGTGAAAGCGTACATATAGTTTTAGTAAATCTTCGACAGTTTCTTTTCCTGCGATAGAATCATCAGCCCATTTTTTATAAGCGACAATCATCTTGCCAAATTGAGTACCCCAATCGCCAAGATAATTCAGTCCGATAGCCTCGTAGCCAAGTTTGAGAAAAATCCGACGTAATGAATGCCCCAAAATAGTCGTACGAATATGCCCGATTCCAAATGGTTTGGCAATGTTCGGTGATGAATATTCGACCAGTATTTTTTTGTTTTTGCCAATATCAGATGAGCCGTATTTGGCATCTTGTCTAATCGCAGTTTTTATCGTCTCGGATGCTTCGATTTCAAAATTAGTTTGGACATTGATAAAGCCGACAATCGATGTAACCGTTATCAGTTGATTCTCAGAATTGCTGATTGCCTCAGATATTTTCGAGGCAATTGATGGCGGGTTGTCACCAAGCAGTTTTCCATAGCGAAAGACCGGAAAGGCAAAACGCCCTTTTGATGGGTCTTTTGGCTTTTCGATATTTGCTATAATAAACGATGCTGAGAACACTTGTTCATCGCCAATTTCTTTATATTTATCTTGGTATTGCGACTTAAATGCTTCGGCTGCTTTTTGGGCGAAATCTTCTTTAAATTTATTTTCTAACATATCTACTTTCAATATTCATATTTACAATTATGCAACTAATATGGTCTTGAAAATAACAGAATTTGAGCCAAAAAGTCCAGTTTTAATAAGGAAGAATTGAGATTATTTTAGAGAGTGCGATTGACGGCAGAAGCGATAATTTTGAGTTCTTTGACCAGTTGTTCATACTGATTGACATACAAAGTCTGGGCACCATCGGAAAACGCTTTATCAGGGTCATAATGCACTTCCAAAATAAGCCCATCTGCCCCTGCTGCCACCGATGCACGGGCCATCGGAGCTACTTTGTCCCGAATACCAACGCCATGGGATGGGTCAGTGATCACCGGAAGATGCGAAAGTTGTTGAAGCACTGGTACCGCTGAAATATCTAAAGTATTACGAGTGTAAGTTTCAAAAGTACGTATTCCCCGTTCGCAGAGAATTACCTGATGATTCCCGCCAGCCATAATATATTCGGCAGCCATCAAAAGTTCTTGGAGAGTCGCCGACATACCACGTTTGAGAAGAATCGGAATATTGATTTTACCAAGTTCTTTGAGAAGTGCGAAATTCTGCATATTACGAGCACCGACCTGAATCATGTCGACATATTTCAGAGCCGGGATTATATCCATTCGATCCATGACTTCAGAGACAACAGCCATGTCATTCATATCGCCTGCTTCACGAAGATATTTGAGACCTTCTTCGCCCATACCCTGGAATGCATACGGAGATGTTCTCGGTTTATATGCTCCACCACGTAAAACTTTTGTGCCTGATTTTTTGAGCATTTTGGCAATTTTTTTAATCTGATCTCTTGATTCGATTGAGCATGGTCCGGCAATCATCCCGATTTTTTTACCGCCGAATGTCGCTTTACCTACTTTGACAATTGTATCTTCTTTTTTAAATGATCTGCTGGCAAGTTTGTATGGTTCGGAAATTCGGATTACTTCATGGACACCATCGAGAACTTCAAAGTCACGAGTATCAACCCGCAGGGTATCTCCAACAACTCCGAAGACCACTTGCGATGATCCGGTAGAGCGATGTAGGTCAAATCCCTTATCAAGTAATTTTTCAGTTACTTTCTGAATCTGTTTCGCGGTAGCATTTTCATTAAAGACGACTATCATAATTTACTCATTCTTCTCGTTTGCTTCAATACGTTCAAGCCTGCGCGACTCATCAATAATCCGTTCAAATATTCGCACAATAGCATCAACATGCAGTGGACCCGGGTTCTTTTCTGTCATGTTGACAAAAATATCACGTTCCCGCTTTGGGTCAAATACTTTGATTTCCATCTTCTGTTTGACCTTCCCCATTTCAATCACCTGTTCGGCTCTTTGATTGAGAAGATACAAAAGCTGTTGATCCAGCTTGTCGATTTTTTTGCGAATAGTTTCTATTTTCTTTTTGCTAATGACAATGTTTTACGAATATCTTTCAAGAATTTTTCTATTTTTAAAACCGAAGATTTTTCGGTTTTTGCTTCTCTGATAGTTTGTATTAACTTTGAACCAATAACTACACCATCGGAATATTTTGTTAATCTTTTAGCGTCATTTGAATTAGATACGCCAAAACCTGCAACAAATTTATGATTTAACTGAGATTTCAGCATTTTTAGATAATCGTCTGTTTTTTTGCTGAATTTCTTATTCGCTCCGGTAACACCTGCCACGGTAACTGCATAGATAAACCCGGTTGTTATTTTGTCAATCATCTGAATTCGTTCAGCTGATGATGTCGGTGATGCTAAATATGTCAATGATAGCCCTACTTTATCCGCTATCTCTTTCACAGAAGTAGATTCTTCAACAGGTAGATCAGGAATAATCAGCCCATCGATTCCAACATTCGCTGCCATAGTAAGAAACTTCTTCTCGCCGACAGCAATAATCGGATTGACATAATTCATAAATAAGAGAGGTATGTCGGAATATTTCCGAATCCGCTCGACCATGGTGAAAACATCTTTGAGTTTCAGATTATTATCAAGGGAAAGTTTAGATGCATACTGCACTTCGGGACCATCAGCCATAGGATCTGAAAACGGAAGACCTATTTCAATTAAATCAACCCCTGCAGATTCAGCAGCCTTGATATATTCTTCGGTCATTTTAATAGATGGAAATCCAGCTGTGAAAAACGGTATCAGCAGTTTTCTTTTACCAAGACTATCTAAACATTTTGTTATTCTATTTTGCATCTTATGAATCACTCTTCAAAATTATATCCATATCTTTATCACCACGACCAGAAAAACAGATAACAATATTTTGGTTTTTCTTAAACTTCTTTTTCGCTTTGATAATATACGCTAGAGCATGCGATGTTTCCAAGGCAGGGATAATTCCCTCAAGTTTTGAAACCAACTTAAAAGCATGTAGTGCTTGTTTGTCTGTCACAGATTCATATACGACTCGTTTTATATCTTTCAAATAAGAATGTTCAGGACCAATCCCGGGATAATCCAAACCTGCAGAGATTGAATGCGGAAGCATAACCTGTCCGTCTTCATCGTATACTAAGTAGGAATAGGAACCATGTAGCACACCAGGTTTCCCTTTGGTAAGCGGTGCTGCGTGCATTTTTGTATTGAGTCCATGACCTGCTGCTTCGACGCCAATCAGTTTTACTTTTTTGTTATCTATAAATTCGTCAAACATACCGATCGCATTTGAACCGCCACCGACCGATGCAATCAAGACATCGGGTGCTTTGCCAAACCGTTTTTGTGATTCTTTTTTTGTCTCTTTGCCTATCACCGACTGGAAATCTTTGACAATCATTGGATACGGATGAGGTCCCACCACAGAACCGATAATATAAAATGTATCTTTGATATTTGTAACCCAGTCACGAAGAGCTTCCGAAGTTGCATCTTTTAAAGTCTTTGAGCCTGACAAGACCGGGACAACTTCCGCCCCTAGAAGACGCATCTTTTCAACATTTGCTCTTTGGCGAACGACATCTTCCTCACCCATATAGATGACACATTTAAATCCAAACCTTGCACATACAGTCGCTGTTGCCAAGCCATGTTGCCCGGCACCGGTCTCGGCTATGATTCGTTTTTTGTTCATACGTTTAGCGAGCAAAATCTGCCCGACTGTATTGTTTATTTTATGGGCGCCGGTATGATTGCAATCTTCACGCTTGAAATATATTTGAGGACCACCAAGATATTTAGTAAAACGTTCGGCAAAATAAAACGGAGATGGGCGACCGACAAAATCTTTTAAGAAAGACTCAAATTCTTTTTTGAACGCTTTATCTTTTTTAGCAGACTTATAACATTCGGTTAATTCATCCAAAGCAAAAATGACAGTTTCGGGAACGTATCTTCCTCCGTATGCACCGAACCTTCCTTTGCTGTCTGGTCTTTTATTTGCCATAACGTTCTTTATTTACTTTCTTGAAAAACTCTTTTAATAATTTATCAGATTTTTGTCCCGGCTTATTCTCAACACCGGAGTTCACATCTATAATCAGCGGTTGAAATTTCTTAATGCCATCTATAACATTGTCTGAATTAATTCCACCTGCCAGCATAATATTTTTCATACTTTTCGGAATTTTCAGATTCCAATTAAACTGCCGACCAGATCCGCCATATAGTTTTTTATCGGCTGTGTCGAGATGAACTATATCAACATCAAGAAGTATTGCTCTTTTAATATCATCCTGGGTTGCCACTGCTATTGTTTTAATAATCTTAAACCGATTTTTGGAAAGAAACCGAATATCTGCTTTTGTTTCATTACCGCTTAACTGTATAAAATCGAGTTGTAATTTTTGAGCAATCTTTAAAACTTTATTTCGATCTTCATTGACAAAAACACCTACCCGTGCAATCGTTGGCGGGAGAGTATCTATAATTTTCTTCGCTGAAACAACCGAGATATACCTAACAGATTTTTTATAGAAAATAAACCCGAGCATATCGGCACCATATTTGATTGCAGACTTGGCATCTTTTGCACGGGTTATTCCGCAAACTTTAACTTTGAAATTATGCACCGCGTAACCTCTTTAAAAGTTCAGAAGGGTTATCATCTTTTACTAATGCTTCACCGATAAGAAAGTTGTTATAGCCTGCTTGCTGTAGCAACTTGATATTTTCATAGTTGAATATCCCAGACTCGGCAACTTTAATTTTATCAGATGGGATCAATTTGGCTAAAGCAACCGATGTTTGCAAGTCAGTCTCAAAAGTTGTTAAATTTCGATTATTAACTCCAATTATTTTCGCATCAGATTCTAAAGCAATCTGCAGTTCGGCTTCATCATGTACTTCGACTAAGGCATCTAAGCCAAGTTCTGCAGCAACTTTTATCATCTCGACAAGTAGTTCTTTCGGAAGAAGTTTCACTATCAAAAGTATCGCATCGGCATGAATATATTTTGCATGATAAATTTGGTAAGGCTCAAGCATAAAATCTTTGCAGAGTATTGGTAGATTTGTTTTATCCGAGGCTGCTTTAATATATTTATAGTTACCATAAAAATATTTACTCTCAGTCAAGACCGACAACGCCGACGCTCCCCCATCATGATACATTTCGGCTAGCAATTCAGGATTAAAATTTTCTGATATAATTCCTTTTGATGGCGACCCTTTTTAATCTCAGCAATAACATGAATTAAATCATCCTTAGTCAACGCTTCAGACAACCGAAACTGTCTTGTGTCAGGTAGTTTTTTTCTAATTAAACTCAATGGAAATTCTACCTTGAGCAGGTCAATTTCCAAGCGTTTATTTATGGCTATTTTTGAAGTATATCCATTACCTATTGCTCTCATTAATAATAATCCACTTAGGATGACTGTCGGTTTTCATTTCAACATCCTTAAAGAAAGAATAAAATATAATTGTCGAAAGTAAATATAGACCAATAGTTATGTTGATCGTAAAAGTGTAACCATAGCTGTCAATAAGTTGTCCGCCAACTGCGGCTGAGATCATCCACGATGATGTCCAGGAAACCATGAGCAATGCATTTACGAGACCTTGTTCTTTTTTATTTGATAATTCCATTCCTAAATTTGTCACTATTGGAACTCCGAGATTCATAAATCCTGCTCGCAAGATAACTGCTGCAACCACAAATGGCAAGAAATAGCTATACGACATGATAAACATAAACGGTATCGAAAGAAGCTGGGTAATCACAACTGTCCGCACTAGACCAAATTTCTTTGCCATAATAGGACCTGCGAGTGAACCGGCAAGCATTGAAAATGAGACAAAGAAATAAAACAGACCGATACTATCTGCCCCTTGGTGAAACCGATCTCTAAAATACAGATTCAAAAACGGGATAATCAAACCTGCTCCCATCCCGACAAGAAAATTGGAAATCGTAATTTTAAAATAAAACGAGCCACGTTCTTTAAATTGTTTGAGTGAGAGATTAATTTTGTTTTCTTCAGATGATGGCTTTGATGCTTTGATAAGAGAAAACGGAATCAATGCAAGCAGTGAAAACAGAATTCCTACATACATAGTATACTGATAACCTAATATCAGATTGTCAAATTGAGACGCCAGCAATTTTACAAGTTGCCCAGAGCCTGCCGACCCTGCCATGCCCTCCATAATCATCATGCCAAATGAAACGGAGAACAGATGTGTCCGTTCTTTTTTTGTTGAGTTCCGCATATAAAAAGGACCACCTGCAACACGGTAAAAAGCAAAGACAATTCCAGAGAATAAAGAAAAAGAAATCAGTAAATCAAATTCTTGATAGGTGCTTAAACCAAAGGAAAAGATTCCAAAGAAAAGACAACTGGCTAGCAGAATCGGTTTGAGTTTTACACGACTCAAAAGCATTGCCGCCGGAATCGCTATTAGTGTCATGCCAACGGCACGAGAAGAAATTATATAGCCAATTTGGCTTTCTTCAAAACCAAGTTCACGCAGGTATAAATTTAAAAGAAGTTGGAAAACATGAAAATTGACTCCGATTAAAAAAGAGCCGAGAAGATATAGTTTTGCATTTTTGGAAAAGAGTTTTATATGATAGAGATAATCAGCCAATTCATTTTGAATAGCTTGCAATACCCCCGTCGTTTCTTGATCTGTATAGTTGGGAGTTTGTCTGGTCATATCTTATTGCTGGGTTGCCTCTATATATTTTTCAAATTGAATTTTTGCTTTTTTAGTCTGTATCGTATCAAAAGCTAATTTAACACCGTCGTTAATATCAGCAGTTTTCCCTGACAGATAAATCATGACGCCTGCGTTTAAGGCAACGGCATCGGTGTACGCCGAGGTATCCCCGCCTAAAATAGATTCTAAAATTTCAAGATTTACTACCGCATCGCCACCAATAAGAGCATCTTCATACATCTGCTTGATACCGACATCTGCAAGTTGTAAAGTATGTTCGGTTATGACACCATCTTTGAGTTCCAGATAATCAGTTGGAGCAGAAATAGAAAACTCATCCATACCATCTTGGGCATGAGCTGTTATCACATGGGTCGAACCAGTCTTTTGTAAAACTTCAATCATGAGACGCATGAGCGATTTTTGATATACGCCAATAAGTTGACGCTTGACCGAAGCAGGGTTTGTCATTGGTCCTAAAATATTAAAAACTGTTCTGACGCCTAATTCTTTTCGAACCGGAGCAGCATATTTCATAGCAGGATGAAACTTCGGGGCAAACATAAACCCGAATCCGATTTCATTTATAATTTTTTCTACTTTATCATTTTCTAATTCAAGATTCGCTCCTGCCTGGGCAAGCAGATCCGATGAACCACATTTTGAACTTACCGATCTGTTACCATGTTTAGCAACAGTAACTCCAGCAGATGATGCCACCAAAGCAGCGGCGGTGGAAACATTAAAGCTATCGGAACCATCTCCGCCTGTGCCACATCCGTCGACTGCATTTGCATCTTTTAAATTTACTTTCAAAGAATGTGCTCGCATAGAATTTACAAAGCCGGCGACTTCATTGGAGGTCTCCCCTTTTTTATTTAAGGCGAGGAGAAATTCGCCTATCTCTGAAGGCGCTGCTTTACCATCCATGATTAGATTCATCGCAAGCGATGCATCAGCCATTGAAAGATTTTTGTCAGACAATAATTCTTGTATATAATTTTTCATTATAAGAGATTCAAGAAATTTCGTAAAATTTCTTTTCCTTCAGGTGTCATGATTGATTCTGGGTGAAACTGCACGCCGTACAATGGCAAACTGTTATGTTCAATCGCCATAATAATATCACCATCGGTATAGGCTATGATTTTAAATTCTTTTGGAAGAGATTCTTTTTTGACTATCAGAGAATGATACCGAGTTGCGACAAATGGATTCGGAAGATTTTTAAACAGTTTTGATTTAGTATGAATAATTTGCGAAGTCTTGCCGTGCATCAATGTCGGGGCATACCCAATCTCTCCACCATATACTTGTGCCATCGCTTGGTAACCTAGACAAACGCCAAGCATAGGGATTGAACCAGCAGACTCTTTTATCAAATCATTCATTATGCCTGCGTTTTCAGGACGACCCGGACCGGGTGACAAAACTATCCCCTGCGGTTTCAACGCAAGAAGTTCATCTATCGTGATTTCATCATTGCGGTACACTTCAAGTTCGGCCCCGAGTTCAGAGAGATACTGCACAAGATTATAGGTAAACGAATCATAATTATCGAGCATGACTAACATTTATTGATCCTCTCCTATGACAGCTTCCATAAGGACTTTCGCTTTTGCTTCGGTCTCTTTAAATTCTTTGACAGGTTTTGAATCGGCAACAATCCCCGCCCCTGCCTGCAGAAAATACTTATCATCTTTTTTTACAACTGTGCGAATCGCAATACAGGAATCGAAGTTGCCCCAGAAATCTAGATATGCGATTGAGCCGGCGTAGACTGAACGTCGTTCTTTTGCAAGCTCGTCGATAATTTCCATGGCACGAATCTTCGGTGCACCTGAGACAGTCCCCGCAGGGAAACATGCGAAGAAGCCATCTATCGGTTTAAACTTTTTCTGCAGTTTTCCAACTACAGAGCTTACAATATGAATCACGTGAGAATATTTTTCGATAATCATATTATCTTTAATTTTTACCGTACCCGGTTGTGCGACTCTTCCGATATCATTTCGACCAAGGTCCAGTAGCATCGTATGTTCGGCAATTTCTTTTTCATCTTTTAAAAGCGAAGCTATCATCTTTTCATCTTCTGCTTCCGTTTTCCCTCTCGGACGAGTCCCTGCGATTGGTCGTGTTTCTATTTGTTGCTTCTCGACACGCACCATCATTTCAGGCGATGAACCTATCACAGCGTTATCATCAAAGTTCAGCAAAAACATATATGGCGATGGGTTAATCCTGCGTAATTTCCGATAGACCGACAATGCAGATTTGGCTGATGTAATTTCCCAGCGTTGTGAGAGTACAACTTGAAAAACATCACCCTCTTTAATATATCGCTTTGCTTTTCTGACAAGCGAACAAAATTCTTTTTCGGTGTATGATGCTTTGATTTTAGCTTTTGATTTTTTGGCAGGTTTTTGTTTTGGAATATTTTTTAATAACTGTTTTGAAATATCATCAATATGCTTTTTAGCATTATCATATTTTGTTTTTAAGCCTTTATCTTTATGCTCATGTAAGATATTTGAGATTATTAGAATCTCTTGTTTGAGATGGTCAAAAGCGACAATATTTTGAAAAGGTCCGAACCGCATTTCAGGTAGATTTAGAGTGTCTTTGTTATTATCAGGAACTTTCTCTATCCATCT
>JAJRSF010000034.1 GCA_024278935.1 Candidatus Zixiibacteriota bacterium | reverse complement strand
TCCAGGTAAGGTTCTTCGCGTTGCCTCGAATTAAACCACATACTCCACCGCTTGTGCGGGCCCCCGTCAATTCCTTTGAGTTTCAATCTTGCGATCGTACTCCCCAGGCGGGGCACTTAATGCGTTAGCTGCGGCACCGAGGGGGTCAACGCCCCCCGACACCTAGTGCCCATCGTTTACCGCTAGGACTACCAGGGTATCTAATCCTGTTTGCTCCCCTAGCCTTCGTGCTTCAGCGTCAGTATAATCCCAGAATGTCGCCTTCGCTACTGGTGTTCCTCCAGATATCTACGCATTTCACCGCTACACCTGGAATTCCACATTCCTCTAATTAACTCAAGATCGACAGTATCGAATGCAAGCTATAAGTTGAGCCTATAGTTTTCACATCCGACTTGAAGATCCGCCTACGCACCCTTTACGCCCAGTAAATCCGAACAACGTTAGTCCCCCCCGTATTACCGCGGCTGCTGGCACGGAGTTAGCCGGGACTTCCTCTGCGGGTACCGTCAGGTGCAAGTCAGTTACTACTTGCACGGTTCTTCCCCGCTGACAGGGTTTTACACACCAAGATGCTTCATCACCCACGCGGCGTTGCTGCGTCAGACTTTCGTCCATTGCGCAATATTCCCTACTGCTGCCTCCCGTAGGAGTCTGGGCCGTATCTCAGTCCCAGTGTGGCCGATCACTCTCTCAAGCCGGCTATTCATCGTTGCCTTGGTAGGCCATTACCCCACCAACAAGCTAATGAACCGCGGACCTATCCCTGATCGGTAGCCGAAACCACCTTTGATTATTTTAAGATGCCCTAAAATAATATTATCCGGTATTAGACGACCTTTCGGTTGATTATCCCAGATTCAGGGGCAAGTTATCCACGTGTTACTCACCCGTTCGCCACTTTACTCACCAGACCGAAGTCCGATTTTCTCGTACGACTTGCATGTATTAAGCACGCCGCCAACGTTCGTTCTGAGCCAGGATCAAACTCTCCGTAAAATATATTTAATTATTTTTTACGATATTTGATGGTATTGATTTCCTAAATCTCACGATATAAATCATGCTATTCAGGATTTACTGTATTTTGGGGATTCAATTTTATTGAACCCGCGACAAAAACAGAGTCTGTATATTTAACTCTTCACTTCGTTTAGCTATTTAGTTGTCAAAGAACTTTTCATTTTCTTTAGCTAAAAACTAAGCCAAAAAAACCGCCTGCTTTTCGCTGGCAGATTCAGAGTATATACGTAGCTGAGGTTAAAGTCAAGACCTTTTTTAAATATTTCTCAACTTTATTGCATAAAAGTTTATTTGCGTTACACCACAACAACTTACAACTCGAAATAACTCTATTTTATTCGGTATTGATACCTTTTTCTTTAATTATTTTTAGTTAATTTTCAGATTTTATTAGAGAAATATCAACAAATCAGGATATAATAAAATTCCACCTGCGTTTCGCATTCGAAATTTCATGCAAATATCGAAGTAAATCTGTGACTAACTTTAAATTATACGAAAATTCTCTGCATGAATTGTAAGATTTTCTCACTTATTTTTACTTATTTTCATAAGGCTCACAACATTCCTAAGAGATTAAACAGAATTATGATTAGTAGAATCTCCTTCCACTCAGATTAATTGAGTCAACTTTGAGAAAATCAGGCTCTTTTATTAAGAAATCTCTGAGAAAATCATCTTGATTAATAGATTATACATGCAGAATAGAGTGCAAATTAATTATAGAATCAGCTTAGAGAAAAGATTTTTTACGTGGAAAAAGCAGACCAACGATCGAAATCATAAGCAAGACTGCTCCGAATCCGATCTGCCCATAGACATTCCAGGCCAAAGAGTGTGGCAGATTTGCTTCCGATGGGTCGTCCGGGTTGTACAAAACTTCCACTTCCTTACCAACATGATACAACTCTGTTGTGACGCGGGCGACATCATGCTGCTTACGTTTATTACCAAACATTGGGGACTGCATCGAAGTCGTTTTAGAATATTTCACAGAATCGATTTGATACTCATATGTTACCGATGGTCGGAAGGCTCTTTCGCTCCCGACAATTTCGGACTTAACCACTACCCCAACCACCGACGGGAATTCCATAGATTCAATATGTGTAAGCAATACGGTTGATTGAAATATAATAAGATATGAACCTATCGGTAAAGCAATCGCACAGACAATCAACAAAAGTCGGTTTATCTGATATGCTTTTTTACCAATAATGAGATAGCGTATAGCCAAAGCTATGCTGATTGAAACTGCTATTATACTTAAAATCATGATGGCATCAGAATACATACGGCAGAGATAAAACACAACAAGAAAGATATACTTGGTCTAAATGTACCTTCAATTCTTACTGCAATAAAAACAGCCTCTCTGACTCATTCAAAGAGGCTGAAATACATTTAATAGGAAAGTTGGCCGTCTTCCTTGTCACTTAAGGTGGCGGGATCGCATTGCTTTATAAGGGCGAGTCCCAATGACGGTTCTTTCATTAATAATATCGGCATATTTTCTATTCTGTCAAGACAATTCTTATCACTTTTTCTCATAAAATCTAATACAATTTATAGAAGCAAATACACACTGCACTTACAACGTATAATAAGTATAGGAGAGTAATATGGTTAGTATTATTAAAAACATTATCAGCCATAAAACATTTATCAAACTTCCAATTGGTGAGGTCTACAAAGCGATCACATCGCCTGACTGTTGGAATGCTTTTTTCACTACAGGGCTTGAAATCGACCTCAAAATAAGTGGTAAGATGTGGTTCAGGTGGGAAAATTGGGGGCCTGATTTTTACACAGCTGAAGTACCATGTACCGTAGTAGTATGTGACTATCCAAACAAGTTTGTCTTTGAGTGGGGCGAAAAGATGATTTCTACGGTTGAGTTTAGCCTGACTTCTGAATTCGGGGGTACTACGATTCACTTAAAAGAGTTCGGCTACCAAAATTCTGATGAAGGCATAGCAAGCATACTTGACTGTGCAGCAGGATGGGGCGAAGCATTGACATTACTCAAATTTTATTTAGAGCATAATATTGTTTATACACAACCGATTAAAGGTTAGCTGTTATCATACAAAAGTCAGGCCTCTTAAAAGACCTGACCTACGTAACTATTGCGGAACAGGCAAGCCTGTTCCCTACAAATCAATCATTTTATAAAAACAAAAACACCCCTTAATCCCCTCTTAAAAGAGGGGAACAACCAATGGTTGGAAATCAATTATAAAAGGAAAAAGGTCAAAACCTTGATGGTTTTGACCTCTACAAAATATATAGTAATTTTACTTAGTCTAATTTGACGTAATACTGCTCAACATGAAATGTCCCATGCTGTCTCTTGGTATGCCGAGTAAACCCATCAGCTTCTAAAAGTGTTGTCATATCATTAATCATAAATGGGTTACCACATAAGAAAACATTTGTATTTTCAGGTGTTGGTCTTGAACCCCACGCTTTTTCAAGATGCCCATCTTCCCAAAGTTTTTGTACAAATCCGTTTTCACCACTCCAAGGTGTAAGTTCTTCCTTGGCATGTGACAGAGTCGGAATATAAAGAAAATCATCAGACATATCAGCAAGAGTCGATAGTTCGGAATGATAGCCTAGGTCAACAGAGTGATAGGCACCATGGAATACGGCAAGTTTCCGATTCAAATGCAGAGCAATTTCAGAACGAATCATGCTCATATATGGAGCAACACCGGTACCGGTTGCAATAAGCACGGCGTTAAAATCTTCAGGAACTTGTGAAAGAGTAAACATCCCTTTAAACTTAGGTCCACAATATAGTTTATCACCAGTTTTAAGATTAAACAGACGAGCTGATAATGAGCCGGATTGTACCAGCCCAATATAGAGTTCTGAAAATTCTCTCTTCTTAGATGATGATGCTATTGAGTAAGCACGCATGACATATTTATCTAAATCTTTTGGTGGAGATTCTTCTTCGGTAGCTATCGGTGAACGGGCGAATGTTCCCGGTACGCCAAGGGTAGCAAACTGCCCCGGTTTGAATTCAGGAAGTTCCCATCCATCAGGAACGATTCGTAATTTTATTAATCCGGGCGATAATTCAATTCTTTGAACAACTATTGCGTTAAGTTCTCTTGTAGCCATCTATTTTACCTATCTATTTTCTAAATTAACTATTCTATCATTCAGCGACAATTATAGCTAATTGTAGCAACTTGTCAAGTTTCAATTAGAATCTATGATGTTATCTGCTACTTTAATTTTTTCTCTTTATTACGAACGATATAGACTTCATCATTTTTACGAATACCATCTATCTGTATCCCGACTGACTCCCCTTTGGACGCTTCTTTTACATCGTTATTCTCAACTTGCATTGAATCTATATAGAGCCTTTTGAGTCCTGTTTTTTTACCAATGATAACAAGCTGATCACCAATTTTGATATCTTCATTGAGTTTAATTTCGGCGACAGAAATTTTTTGATAATAGTTAAAAACTTTGCCGATGAACAATTTTATCTCGGTAGCCTCATTGTTTTCAGCAGTTGAGAAATCTTCCCCGGTTGGTTTGCCTAAATAGAAGCCGGTTGAAAACTGACGGTTGAAAACTTTCTCGAGCTCGGCTATCCCCTCTTGAGTTTCCTCGGGAGTAAGTTTGTTGTCCAGAGCTTTGCGATAGGCACGGGTGACAACATCGACATAGCGAGGATCACGCCCACGCCCTTCGATTTTGTAACTATAGATACCGGCATCTTTCATATCTTCAATGAGTGACAGCGTACACAAATCTTTGGCAGACATAACTCGTGAGTTTTCAATCTGCAGTTCATTGCCCGAGCTATCTGTTATAGTGTAACTGCGTCGGCAATTCTGATGGCATTCGCCTCGGTTGGCAGACTTCTCTGAAGTCATCTGCGACATAAAACAGCGACCGGATACAGCAACACACATAGCACCATGGGCAAAACATTCTATTTCAATAATTTCAGAAATTTCTTTTATCTGGGCGAGGTTTAGCTCTCGGGCAAGTACCGCTCTTTTTGCTCCGAGCATTTTATAAAACTGGGCAGACTCTTTGTTTGAAATCGAGGCTTGGGTTGAGACAAAAAATGGTACTTTGTGTTTGTTACAAAGCATGATGACAGCGTTGTCCCAACAGATTATCGCATCGACTTTATCTTTGACAGCGATAATAGTCTCTTCAAGTTTCGGAATCTCTTCAGGATAGATGATAGTATTAAGTGTCAGGAAAAGTTTTACTTTCCGTTCCGATTCGTTGCACATCTCCCTCATCTCATTGAGATTGTCGATATTGAAATTTTTTGAATTGGCACGCATAGAGAAAACGTTCAACCCAAAATAGACCGCATCGGCACCTGCGTTTATCGCAGCAGCCAGCATCGGGAAATTTCCCGCGGGAGACATAAGTTCGTATTTCGGTTTCATGGGGATGAAGATACACAATAATTGATAAGATAGGTAGATTATTTTTGAGGGAATATTTTAATTGAAAAAGTTAGGTCTCTTAAAAGACCTGACTTACTTGGCGGAAATGCTAAAGATTTCCGCCCTATGAAAATTATCTCTACTCTGCTTTAAACTGACCATACTCAATCTGTGCATCTTGCCCTAGGAGCGACAACGTTTCTTGCAGAACACGTTTTTGGGTAGCACCATCATGAGGTGTTCCCAATGTAGAGCCAACATCAAATTTATTCAGAAGCACCCGAGGTGGCATGATAGGTCGTATCATCCCCGGGTTATTACATGGAATCGTTGTTGCGATACCATTCAGTTCCAAAGCCCTTGCGATCAGTCCCACGGACTGAATACATAATGGTCAGGCGGGTACAAGCAAGGCAGCCTTGACCTGTTCATCATGAGCAATTTCTAATATTTGTGGAATCATCACATCGACAACATCGGCAACATTCGATTGGTAACCCATAAAGCTAATCATCGATGTGGCAAGTTCGCCAATGACCTTTTCATCTACCAGTTTTTGTAAATGTGTCAGAGGCATCAACACTTGGACGTCTTCAATTCTTGGGGCATGGTCATAATGAGTATGAGCATATGAAATTTTATCGTATGCAGTCTGAGAGGCAAATTTGCGAATTGAATAATCTCCAAGTTTGCTCTCAGCATCAAATGGTTGTTGTTCGTTTGCTAGATAGCCACCTGCCGATGAGATAAACAGGAGTCGGCTTTTGCTTAGGTCTACCGCTTTGCTTGTAACAGGTTCTATGTTTTTGGCACGAGGATAAAGTTTCCAATCTATTTGACCCGTATTATTATAGCTAGCGATTAGACCTTCGGTATAAGTTTTTCGCCACTGATCTTTATCTTTTAAAATTTCCACACTATTTCCCTTAAAACTAGAAATTCAAATTCATCTGAAATTCACATCTAACAAAACAACCGAACATACCAACCAGACTGAATTATGTCAATGAACAAATTCAAGAGAATATGCATCTTGTAAGTCTAGTATGATTTGTTATTGTTTGAAGATATAGGAAGTCCTATATTATGAGTAAGCTAAAAACTTCAATAGAGGAATCAAATCATGCACAAACTCATACGAAATCTATTCTTAAATTTACTATTTATCCTGTTCACATCACAGATTGGAGTTGCTCAAATGGATTCGACTGAAACGAAATCAGGTAACGACCTCGCATGGCTTGTCGGGCATTGGGAAGGTGAAGCGTGTGGTGGAATATGTGAAGAAGATTGGCAGCCGATGACAGCCGGTTCGATGTGTGGTACTTTTAAATTGATTGTCGACGGCAAAGTTGTTTTCTACGAACTGATGATTATTGACAAGGCCGAAAATGGTTACAATTTGAATCTGAAACATTTTAATGCTGATATGACCGGATGGGAAGAAAAAGATAAAGTCGTCAATTTCCCGTTTAAATCTGTCAAAGAAAACTTTTTGAAATTCTCAGGCTTAACTTATGAACGAGTCGGTGATAATAAACTACAGATCACCGTCTTCGTCGAACACAGCGACGATGATTACGAAATAGTTGTCATTGATTGCGTGAAGAAGTAGGACAAAGAAAAACATTGAACTTTTCAATACTATAGGTATATAATAGTTAGCAATGAAAGTTTGATATTTTTTATGGAGGAATGTTTTGAATAAAAATCAATCAATAAGAATCGATTTACCAGCTATTTTAGCTTTTGTTTTATTCTTTACAATTAGTTGTATTTGTACACTTCCTAAAAGAGATAATTTAACAGAAGAGTTTAATAGGGAATCAAATGTGATTCAAGTAGACTCTCCAATAACATTAAAAATTAAAGTTGAATATATTGATTATCAATACCATTTATTGGATGCTGAAATAATTGGAGAGACATTTGTGCGAGGTACTCACATGAAAATAAATGGTCCGTATGGTATTCGTGGAATATCAGACAATGGCGAAGCACTATTTAATTATGTTAATTTTTTAAAACCAATAAACCGTTGGGTAAGCCTTCCTTTTTCAGGTGACCTTGCTGGGATAGAACTATTTAGAAATAAAGGTAGCAAACCAATATTAAGCTATTTTTCAAGAGAACAATTAATTGAACTTGCTGATTATATTCCGCTGACCGAATTAGAATGAATTGTCATGTCCCGGAAAGACCTGACCTACTGAGCTAAATGTTCTTCAAAAACAGCATACCAATGAGCTTTTTCGTTTTGGTATGATTTAAAATAATTCCACAATAAATATATCCAAAGAGATAAAAACATTGCGACAATATTCATACTAAACACTTGCTGATTACTATTAAAGATACTTGGAATTAATCTCATAAAGGCAAATACAGAGATAACTCCAAAAAATATAATATTCAAAAATACTTCAAATATTGGTCTTACCCAAAATATAATTTCTGTTCTATTCATCTGTTCTGAAAGAAAACCTGAAACACCGACCCTTGATGCTAAAGGTACATCTTTCTCATCGAGAGTATACCTTCTGAGCTGGAAATAATCTCCTTGAACTGTTCCTAAGTATTCTGCTTCAGCATTAGTCCTTGTTCTTTTTCTGAAGAGATTAAAAACAAACGGTATTAACCATTTTGAATCGGGCTCTGAGACAGGTCTTAGATTTGATGTAATTTCTGATTTTGTAAGATTGACTTTTAGTTTAAAAATCAAAATTTAATCCCTTAATTTCTTAAACACAACAACCCTTGCTTTTTGAAAAAAGTCTAAATTATTCGGAAGTAATCTACCAGCGTACAGCGTCGTGGGCGGGTGAATGTGGATGCTCTTGTCAGCCCTTCCCCTGTCGTACCTGCGATCGACATGGTCGTATATCCCTCACCACCATAACCGAGGCCAGCTAAGTTACAACCATTTTTGACAAAGATATTTGCTCGACAGAGTTGAGCCATATTTTAAAGATTGACAATCGAAGTTGAGTGCATTACAAATGTATGTTTAAACTGATGTTCGACTATGACCGCTTTTTCCATCGCTTCTTCAACCGTCTTACATCGCACCATCGGAATCACCGGCATAAGCTGTTCCGCCATGACCATCGGATGATCCCATGCTGATTCAAAGAATACCATCTTCGTTCCCGGAGGTGGGACAACATCAATCTGTTTCAAAATTTCTTCCGCCGACTTGCCGACAAAATTGCGATTGATTTTCACATGACGATAGCCGCCTGGGTTCGGGTCAGACTCGATAAGGATTTTCATCAGTTTATCTATATGGATACCCTCAAGTTCGAAAGCACCATTGGCAACCATTTCATGTTTCAATTTATGGGCGACTTTATCAACAACGAAAATTTCTTTTTCATCAGTACAAAGGACATTGTTATCAAACGATGCACCCAATACTATATCACGCCCTGCTTGTGAGAGCACGGCGGTGTCATCAACAACAACCGGAGGATTTCCCGGTCCTGCACAAATCGCACGAGTACCAGATTGCATCGCAGTTTTGACAACCGCTCCCCCACCTGTTACTAAGATTAAGTCAATCTGTTTATGACTCATAAGAGCTTGGGCAGATTCGATAGTCGGTGATGCCATACATGTAACCAGATTTTCAGGACCGCCTGCTTCGACAACAGCATCATGAATAAGTTGTGCCATTTCAGCCGAAACATTTTTTGCGGCAGGGTGCGGATTAAAGACAACAGCATTTCCGGCAGCAATGCACGAAATAGAATTGTTCAGTACAGTCGATGGTGGGTTTGTCGATGGTGTGATAATTCCGACAACGCCCCATGGTGCTTGCTCGACTAAAGTAAGTCCTCGGTCACCGGAGAACGCATGCGGTTGGATATCTTCAACACCCGGAGTTTTCTTCGCTTGCAAAATAATCTTGTTCATTTTGTCAGGCATTTTTCCAAGACCGGTTTCAGTCACTGCCATCTTACCAAGACGTTCAGCATTTTCTAAAGCACGTTTTCTGATATTACCGATTATCTCTTTGCGTATTTCTAAAGAGATGTCTAATAATTTCCGTTGGGCATATTTGGCGGACATGATAGCATCATCAAGAGAGTTAAAACAACAGATAGACCCATCTCCGCTCACATCTCTTTCACCGAGAGTCATACGGTTAGGTCTGTTTGTGAATGGTACGTCTAGTTTTGATGATGGAGCTTCTGCCAGAGGTGAATGAACAGAATTTATTTTGCCATTGTTGATCTGTTCTAAAACAAGATTAACAATATTTTCAACATTTTGTTTATTGTCAGCCATAATGTTACCTATAAAAAAATAGAGTTTGCCCTATAAGCAAACTCTAAAGATTGTGAAATTATCTATTGGTCGTCTTCGCCGAGACCTGTAGGGAAAACTTCATGAACATTAGAATGAGGACGTGGGATAACATGAACAGTTACCAATTCACCAATTTTTTGAGCAGCAGCAGCACCAGCATCGACCGCAGCTTTACATGCGGCAACATCGCCACGTACTATAGCGGTCACATAGCCACCACCAATTTTTTCATATCCGACCAATTGTACTTTAGCCGCTTTAACCATTGCATCGGACGCTTCAATTAAAGCAACCAGACCTTTGGTTTCGATCATTCCTAATGATTCCATTATTATCTCCTAAATAAAGCATAATTATCATAATTAACACTTCATTATAGTCATATTTGTAACTACTTGTCAAATAAAAAAGTAACTTTTTTTAGATTTTTAAACAACACGAAACGAGTTGCCTTACAACAGATTAGAAGAAGTCGTTTTTTTAGTCCGATTTTTGATTATATTTTGACATAAAATATTGCCCGATAGATGCCAGAGATTCTTTAAGCTCTTGCGGAGCTACAACTTCCACCTGTTCTCCAAAACCGATAAGCCAACGCTGAATTTCTTCAATTCCTTTGGTTGTAACTGAATATTTGACAATATCATTTTCAAGCTGTTCGATTTTTTCATCATGATGATGCGTCGATGCAAGGACAACTCGGGCAGCTTCTCCCCTAAAAAGTGCAACAACATCGATTGGGTCGCCAGAAAAAATCGACCAGCTTCCATCGAAATATGATTCAGCGGTTATCTCATCTGACTTGATAAAGTCTGAATCGGTGAGAGTGACATCAATAATTCTGTCCATTCGAAAAGTTCGATATTCATTTTTCCGATGGCACAACCCGACAAAATAAAATGCGGAGCCTCGGAAAATTATGAAATAAGGCTCAACAGTTCTTTCAGTCTCGCCCGATTTGATAGATTTATATTTTAGTTTTATAGCCTGTTGTAATGAAATTGCTTTTTCAATGAGTCCATAAAACTGCACCGAACTGTCATCTTCGGATGAATCATTAATATCAATTCGGGTAGTCTTGGGAGCGTATCTTTTTTCTTTTTGTACTTGGTCTGAGAGACAATTTTCAATTTTAGGAAGAAGCGTTCTGTACACTTCCTGATATTTATCTGTTTTTAAAAGCGGGCTGGATTCAAGAGCAGTTTTTAGCAGTTGGTATTCTTCGATTGAAAAGTTCAGCGGTGGCAAAAAATTATCAGAGGCAAGTTTGTAGCCATTGTCATAGTAGATTGGGATATTCATTTCAGAGAGCGAAATAATATCTCGGTAAATCGACCGTTCTGTAACACCGCACTCTTCGGCGAGTTTATCGGCATTCATATTTTTACGAGTCCTGAGTAGATTCAAGATAAAAAGCATTCTATCATACTTGTTCATACTAAAAGAGACCCTTCTTTTTATAAGATTGGATTTTAATATACAAAATTAAAAGAAACATGTCAAAGTATGGGAGCAATCCTATATATTCAAAATATTCCTACATTTTTAAAGTTAACACCGCCTACCCCATAGCATCGCTACTCTCTGTTTGACAACAGGTTACGTGCGACAAAACCGATTGGCACGCCCCTTGCTTAATGTGATAACGAAGAAATAGAAACACCCTTACAAGGAGGTGGAAATGTCAAGAAGAAACGCGGGTATTAGCCTCAAGAAACAATCGGTTAATTTTTGGGACACATTTTTATTTAAATATGCAACCAGATCTATACTCGGATTACTCATTATCACAATCTTTTTAACCTTAGCACAATGCACGGTTAAATCGCCTGAAGCCCCAACATGGAATACCACATTTGCAGTCCCGGTAATAAATCGTACTTACCAAATGGATGAATTAGTCGACAAGATTGGACAAGATGAATTAGGAATTGATTCATTAGGTAACGTTTCATTTTCTGTTACCGAAACAATTGATCCTATCGGCATCGACGCCAGCCAACTTGCGACTCCTGATATAGCTTATAGTCAAACGCAAATCCTAGGAAGTATAGAAATCACGCCTCCGAGCTTCACACCATTTGCGGTGAGCTTAAGTTCAATCGCAGGATTAGCTGCTTCCCTACCCGGTGATTCAGCTCTTGTAATCCCTATAATGTTTTCAGTTTTTAATAACCTTCCGGAAATACAGGAATTTACATCGGCAGATATAGCAACAGGTCAAATAGATATAACTGTTTTTAATAATCTTGGACTAACTCTTGATACATTATTGATCCAACTCTACGACCGTCAAGCAGGAGCTGTCATTCAGCTTGATACAATCGTACAGTCGATTACATCTGGTTCAACATACGAACATCCTTTAGTTTTGGATGGTCGAACTATTTCAAATTATTTACGTGTTGATCTCGCCGCATTTACACCGGGTGGTGTCGTGCAAAGTATCTCAACCCGCACAATTGAAACCAACGCAGTCTTCAGTTCATCTATAACAGTCTCACAAGCTGTGGCACAAATACCTGCCTTACCTGATATAGTTCTATCTGAAAAAATCGGGCTGACACTTGATCCGGGCGAACAGATTGATTCGGCTCAGCTCAGTAGTGGAGATATAATTTTAAGTGTGACCAACAATTCTAATCTCGATGCAACTGTCAACCTGACTATCCCATCACTGCAATTATCAGGAACAGCATTGACAATAAACCAACAGATATTAGGTGGTCAAACTATTGACATCAACAGAGACTTAGCCAACTACAATTTAGTACCTATAAATGACACTATACAAATCGACTTACTTGTCGGACTCCCCGGTTCTGGTGTCAATCAGATTGCTGTCAGTGAAACAGATTCATTCACAGTATCAGCATCTATCGGGAACTTAACATTTAGTTCAATTTCGGGAATCATCCCCGACAACTCAACAAGTTTTGCAAACATCACTCAAGAGCTTGCCGCTCCAGATGGTTTCAACGAAATTTCTTTTGTAACGGCAGTGCTTTCATTAAACATTGAAAATGGTGTTGACCTGCCCGGTAACTTAGCCTGTACTTTAACAGCTACCAACGGCAAAGTTTTAGAGATTCTTGGAACTATCGCACCACGTGGAAACGCTATCAGAGAATTAACGACAATCACCAACAACAATGTTGCTGATTTTCTTAATCCGATTCCTGATTCAATCACTGTCGGTGGTTCGATTTCATTTGGTGATGGTGCTTCTCATACTATCAATGTTTCCGATTCAATTTTTGCATCGTTTAGTATTTACGCCCCGCTTCATGTTCGCGTAGACAATGCTGAAATAGCTGACATAGATATAGAACGTCAGACACTTGATTCAGCTGACATGGTACAGATCACTGACCATGTTACCGAAGCACGATTTGTTTATACCATCACAAGTCATCTTCCATTAGGCATCGCAGCAGTTGTCATGCTCGGTTCAGATTCCGCAGCTTTGTATACATCACCAGAACTTGTCATCGACACATTTTTTGCTGCCCCTGCTCCGGTTGACCCTCTCACCGGAATTACTTCAGCAATTCAAGTTACCGAAGGTGAAATATTTTTAGACTCAGCAGATATACAAATACTTAATAGCGATACACTTTTCATTCGCCCGGTTCTGATTTTAAATAGTTCAAACCCTGCCGGAGTTCTTTTGACAGGCGATGATTATTTTACAATTCAGGGACGCATTGAAGTTGAATATTTATTCGACACGGAATTATAAGGAGATAGTCATGGAAAAGAATAATTCAAAAACTATAGCCTTTGAAACGGCGAATAGAAAAACAATCCTGATAGCTTTGTTAGTTTTATTAAGCTTATTGGTTTTACACAGTACAACATACGCCCAAGGAAATGCATCGGCAAGAGCAATTGCCTTAGGCGCAGCATACACATCACTTGCTACAGGTGTTGATGCGGCACGTTTTAACCCAGCAAACCTAGCATTTAAGACACATCAAAGAACTTCTATCGAGTTCGCAGGTGTCGGCGCTAATATCAATAACAATTCATTCACGTTAGATGATTACAATCTATACAACGGTACTTTTTTATCTGCTGAAGATAAAGAAATTATTTTGAACAAAGTTCCGAACGAAGGATTAAAACTTTCACTAGAAGCAGAAGCATCAGCAATCGGTCTTTCATTCGGTTCATTTGCTTTCACAACATCAGGTATTGCAATCGCTGATGTCAATTTAAATAAAGACATATTAGATCTAATCTTAAATGGAAACACCTACGCTGACACAATTAACATCACAGGTTCATACTCAGAAGGGTATGCCTATGCGACTGCAGGTATTTCATTTGGTAAAGCGTTGTATAGTTCAGGTTCTCGTCTACTTTCAATAGGTGCCACTTATAAATATATCAAAGGGTTTGGCTATGAAAAAGTAGTCGACCTTGAAGGTATGGTTGCCACCTTTGCGACAGGCTTCGAAGGAACCGGAAGAGCTATTGTCCAGAAGTCTGAAGGCGGAACAGGTTATGCCGTTGACTTTGGTACAGCTTTACAAATCAGTAAAGACTATACAGTCGGCGCTACTATCAAAAATTTCTTCTCATCAATCAACTGGGAAGACAACAACGAAGAAGTCGGCTATCTGTTTAATTTTGATACGATGACCGTTGACAACATGGGCAACGACTATATAACATCCGACGACTATACAATTCCAATCGGAACATTTTCAAGCTCTCTTCCATCAACCCTTAATATTGGTTTTGCTAAAATATCCGGCAAGACACTCTGGGCATTAGAATGGGAACAAGGCTTTTCAAGTAAACCAGGTGCTTCAACAGAACCTAGACTTTCCACAGGCGTTGAGTTCAATCAACTCGGTTTTATTCCTGTACGTTTTGGTTTTGGTACCGGTGGAGACAAAAACACATCAATGTCATTTGGTACAGGGTTACATCTTTCAGCTTTCCATATGGACATGGCAGTTGTCACAGGGAATTCATTTAGCGGAGGCTCATCAAAAGGTGCCAACTTCGCATTCACAACAGGATTGTATTTTTAACACAAGGAGTATACGATGCTACAAATTTTGAAAAACAGTACGTTTAGATTTCTGATAATGACCGGCATCATTATAATAGCAAGTTGTAACTTAACAAACGCGATGCCTCCTCATCCTCAGATGATTGAAGATGCCGAAGCAGCCAATGCCGAGCTACCATATTTTATCACCAACTTAGATGAAATGCACGCTAAAGGTATTTGTACCGACGAAGATATTTACGAAAAAATATACAATAACGCCAAAAGTTCGGTAGACTTTTCACCACAAGTCTCAGGTCAATTTAGAGTACTTGCGATTTTAGTAGAGTTCTCCGATAAACCAAGTTCTACACCTGCGGTCTTTTTTGATTCATTATTGTTTGATTCAAATGGATACACTGTCCATGATTACTATGATGAAATTTCTTACGGTCAACTTGATCTGATGACAGTAAACCTTCCATCATCACTTGGATGGGTCACCGCACCTCAAACATATGCATATTATGTAAACGGTGAAAATGGAACCGGATCTTACCCGAACAATACTCAGAAGTTAACTGAAGATTTAGTTAGCCTCGTAGATGCATCAGTTGATTTTTCAAATTACGATAATGACAACGATGGCTATGTTGATGTATTAGCAATCGTTCACTCGGGTCAAGGTGCTGAAGTCACAGGAAGCAATGATGATGTTTGGTCACACAAATGGGGAATTATTCCAAAATTGACCAACGATGGTGTTCGTGTTTCAAGTTTTACAATTATGCCTGAATATATCAACACAGTTGGCGACATGACTATTGGTGTTTTCTGCCATGAATTTGGTCATGGATTTGGTCTCCCTGATTTATACGATACCGACGGAACCTCTATTGGGATCGGCAAATGGGGGATCATGGCTTACGGAAGTTGGTTAGGTCCTAACGGTAACGGCGGACGACCTGCTCATCCATGTGCATGGAGTCGTATACAACTCGGATTTACATCAGCAACAAACATCACTGCCAACACAACCGGAAAGATCATCAATTAAGTAGAATCATCAGGTGAGGTCTATCGCCTCTGGACATCCGGTAATATTGGGAATGAATATTTCCTAGTTGAAAACAGACAACAAACCGGCTACGATACATACCTTACAAATTCAGGCTTACTTGTTTGGCATATCGATGATGCCAAGGCAAACAATACCGCCGAATGGTATCCGGGTTTATCAGACGTCAGTCATTATATGGTTGCTTTAGAACAAGCCGATGGTCTGTACGAACTTGAACATAACAACGACATTGGTGATGGCAACGATGTATTCCCGGGCGGTTTGAACAAGACTTCGTTGAACGCTGTTTCTTCGACAAAGTCTGACAGTTATACCGATGGAATTTCTTTTATCGCAATAGAGAACATAAGTTCTAATAGCGGAATCATCACAGCTGATCTGAATGTTGGTTTAGCAGCAGGTATTGAAGATGAAATAAACTTACCGACTGAATTTTCTTTATCGCAAAACTATCCGAACCCTTTTAACCCGTCTACAACAATAAATTTCTACGTTCCTTCAAACGGACATGCAGTTTTGGAAGTTTATAATATAGCTGGGCAAGTAGTAAAAAGTTTACTTGATGATGAAGTTTTTGCTGGTGAGAATCGAGTTCAATGGGATGGTACCAGTAACTCTGGAAGTGAAGTAGGTTCTGGTATTTATTTGTATAGATTAACAATCAATAATAATGTAGAGTCAAAGAAAATGACTATGATAAAATAAATCTTCTTGCACTCCTTGTTACAGAAAACCCCGAACAATTACTGCTCGGGGTTTTTTGTTAATCTCGATATTGAATCTCAGTTTGTCCCTGTGGTTTCCCATTCCTTTGTACTTTTTTGTACGTAGTATGACAGGACTTACATCGCTTTGGGTCTTCTGAGTATCCCCGCTCAGCAAAATACTCCTGAGCTTGGATCGTAAAGACAAACTCTTCATTACATTCTGTGCAGATTAAGAACTTCGGTTTAAATCCGTTATCCATTAATCCCCCTCTCAATAATTACAGCTAAAATCCCTTTCAACTGTTTGGCGGTTAAAACATATATAAAGTGTAATTTTTATTTAAACCGTTGTCAACTAAAATATTAGTAAGGATTACAAGGTGACCCGGGACCACCGGTAAAGATAAAGTCTACAAGATATACTAAATCAGAAATATCTGTCGCATTGGAGCATTCAATATCTCCTGCGAATTCATTAGGAATTGGTGTTGGACCGCCTGTAAAGATAAAATCGACAGCATAAACAAGATCAGAGATATCAATCTCACCTGAAAAATCAAAATCACCACGGTATAAACTTATCTGACTTAATTTGGTCTGTAAATCAAAGACTGTCGGGTCACCCCATGATTCTGCTTTAAAAGACAAGATTGCTGTCTCCCCGATTGGTGTCCCTTGCTGTGGAGTAACATCGAGAGAAACGATAGAACTATCACCCGAAGCTAAGGCAAAAGCAAAAGTGTCCAACGGAAGCCACCCATCGGAATCGTAATAGATTAAGTTTACAATATCGTTCACCGGCGCAGTATTACGAACTAAGACATCTACCGAACGAACTCCTCCTGAATAAACAAATGGGTCGATAGGCGATATCACTGAAAGAGATAATTCAAATGGTAATATCTCGGCAGAATATGTAAACAGAACCGCTGAAGAATATTCATCAAGGTTGACTCCAACAAGAGTCACAGAATAATAATCATGAAAATCGCTTACTAAGATTTCACCCTCTTGGGTCAAAGTATCTAGAGAGATTGTTGCAACAGTATGATCGTTGGCAGTCATAGACTTGATAACATAAGCTGACCAGTTACGAGAATCCGAACCATTAAATGTCAGCTTTAACTTCCCTGCCGCGGCACCGGGGTAAAAAGTAATATACTCCGAAGCATAGCCACCGACACTTGAAACGGAATTCGTTATCCCAACAGGATAAGTAATATGTGTCGCACTTATAGCAATAGGGTCGTAGTTGGCAGCTTCGGTAAAATGATTGCCATCGTCAAATGAAGCAGTGCTATAAATCCAGTAAGAAAAATCAGTATAAGCAGCATCTAATGTCCATCCATAATTTGCCAGAAGAGAGTCACCGAGCGATACAAACAGATCATCATATCGGGCTCCTTCCCATGAGGCAAGATAAAGCGAAGTATCAAATTTTTGGGCAAGATACAATGGCCAGACAAAAGCACCATACATATGTAACCCCCCGACATCCATAAGCGATGTATGCGGAAAGTCCAAAAAGTCATCAAGATAACCGTAGTTATCATTGACCAGATCAAATACAATTTCTTCAATAAACGTAGCCCCGGCTTCCATAGCCCAAATATCTTCATTAGCATCATAGCCAAATTGAATTGCATGATGAAATTCATGAGCGGCAGTTGCTTTTGCAGCACCGGCAACTAACCCTTCCGGGTCTGAGTTCGGAGGAAATCCTATAAAATCATTATTTAAAACGAGATGACTATATTGATCATTCCACGGATAGCTCCCCAGTCCTTCAGGCACAGCATAACCATAAAAAGCCATCGACTGAAAATAGACATCATACAAAGAGTCGCCACCAGCAAGACCATCAGATGGAGGAGGCAAAAAACCCATTTCTAACTGTTTTGCCAAACTGGAATCACAGTAAGAAATACATTGTTCAACAAAATCGGGTACGAGATCAGAATCGGCATCCAAAAGAGGAACCGCAGAGGTACCTGAAGTGCCATAATGGAATTTGAAAAAACCGGATGGAGAGATTAAAGTAAATTCAGTTTCTGTTCGAGTTAAAGTTGCAGATATAGAATTCTGGGTCGAAATTTCTAGTAGCTCCCAAACTTTTCTCATTTCGATAAGTGCCAGCGTTGCTTCGCGAAGCCCTTGCCCTGACAACATAGATGACGTTGAAAGATACTGAACAGGGGTATTATCAGGTTGCTTAATGCTGTTTACTTGAAGTAACACTTTATCATCAAGGCTAATATTACCGACCAGATAATCATTTTCAATCTGGTGCAAAACAGTATTCTCAGCATATCGATTTGTCGCAGCAGATAGCGATGAGATACTAAGGAGAAAAGCAAAAGCTATAAAACTGAGTAATCGGATTTGCATTTGTTTCCTATTCATATATGAGCAACCAACAATGTTCTGATTAATTTTATTCTTAAATTCCTACACACTCTTATAACATAAGATATAACAAGAATTGTTCCAAATAGTGAAGTATTACTGAGAAAACCTATTAAAAGAGATTAACGCTATATGTACATATCTAATGTATTGTAATTCATTGGCTTGTCAAGGTCAAAGTTGGTCTTGCGCCCTAAAGTACTGCCCGGTACCAAAAGAGAGCTGCCATCCATTGTTTTGTGTATGTGCAAAATCAAGACGAATTACGTTCCGAGATGACCTATCAAAGGCAATACGAAAGCCTGCCCCGACACTTGCAATCGACTCTGACAACATGAAATCTTCACCTTCATGAATGATACTCCCAATATCTGTAAAAACAGCCATCCCAATATTGAAGGATAAAAATGAGACTATAGGTGCTAAACGAATCTCTGTATTTAAGACTAATCGTTTATCGCCGGTGAGAAAAAACTTATCAATACCTCTCAAGCCGGTCGTACCGCCAAGATTTACAAGATCAAAAGAGAGAGAACTTTTATCTGCCCGATAATCCAGATTACTTGCAAAGGTAATACCATCTATAGCCTGATTATAATATTTCAGATTCAGGGCAGTCAGTGATCGTAGCTTTTGAGAGTCATGCCCCCAATGCACGTAAACATACTGAAGTGTAAGCAGTGAATTTTGAGTAATCAGGTTTTTAGACATTCTCATACTGACAAGGTTGTACAACTTATCAAAAGCACTAATAGAGTAAACCAGCTGATACGCAACGGACAAAAGAACTCCGCCATTATAATCTTCGGTATAGTTGAACCCATCGATATTGTATTTCTTATGGTATTCATAAGTTGTATAGCCAACACTTACTTTTACGGCATGGTACATGGTATCTAATATTGCTGTTGATGACAAACTGTCTGATTCATTCGTTTCATAATTATAAATATATTTAAGTTGTAATTGAACTTTTTCACGATAAGAACCAAACCGATAAAACAGGTCAGACTCTGCACGATTCCCTTTGTAAAACGATTGCGAGATTAGAGTATCATTTGAGTAATAATCTACTCTTCCTTTATTATTGGAGACCAAGAGACGAAAACCAAATTGTTGATTTAAATCATAATATGGTTTTTGCAGCATAAACTGTGTAAACTTACCCAAAGGATTAGTACTTAAAGCAAATCTTCCCTCAAGCTTTTTCCCAAAAATCCGCTTATCTTCCGTCGATGCATCAGAATAGCTTCCTTCGTCTGATCTGTTTATATAGTGATAAGAAACAAGACGATTGCGTCCGAGCAGATTTTTTTCCAGAAGACCAATTTTTATTTGATTTTCATTCCCTTCTCGTCGAACATCCACCCCACCAGACAAAGACCATCTGTCAATTGTTACTACCCGAACAAGCAGTTTACCATTAGCATATAATTCTTTTTCTATCCAGGCATCGTATAAGACAAAACGTTGACGTAAAATTCTTGCGGTCTCTTCTGCTAACTCTTGAGAAAATTCTTCTCCGGTGTCAAACAATAATTCTCGGGCGATAATATTTTTCTGGGTTGTCTGATGTATTTTATTCGCAGCTTTAAATAAAAACTTATCATACCGTTTATCGGATACATCATAAATATTTCGATTTTCAATAACGATAGAATCAATCAGCCTGCCATCACAATCAAGAGTATCAAGCAAGGAGCTGTTTTCAGCCATGATCGGTTTTGCGGTCATTAACAGAAAACCGAATAGAATTAGGATTAGATAGTTATTTTTCAAATACATCAAAACTCACATTTATATTATTGTCATTCAGCAACATATCGTCAGGAAGCAATATTTTGCTCCATTATCAATTTTATTACGAATCTCTATCTACAGTATTCGACAGACAAACCGATAAGTGCAATGATAACTTAAAAAACGCTTAAAAACAAACAGGTATTATGGCTAAGAAAAAAATCGGCGATCTCTTAATAGAAAAAGGGCTTATCACTGTTGAACAGCTGGAAGAAGGTCTGCAAATGCAGAATTTTTCCGGTAAACGGTTGGGTGATGTACTAGTTGAAAAGGTTATATAAACGAGGACCAACTGATAGATACAGTATCGGAACGGCTTTCAATACCTAAAATCTCGTTATCATCGATGGTTATCGATCCGAATATTTTACAGCATGTCTCAGTTGAACTCGCCAGACGCTACACTCTGATACCGATTTTTATGATCGGTAAGACTCTTACTATCGCCATGGCTGACCCGCTCAATATTATTGCGATTGATGAAATCAAATACCAGACCGGGCTTAATATTAAACGAGCAATTACGACTATTTATGAAATAAATGATTCTATTGAAAAATATTATTCCATCTCTGACTCTCTATCTCAAATCATACATGAGACAGATGAACCTACAGAGACAACCAGCGAAGAAACTTCAGAGGGATTCATTGTCGATTCTGCCGAGACAGATTCACCGATTGTAACATTTGTCAATATCATAATTTCAAAAGCAGTTAGGGAAAATGCATCCGATGTACATATCGAACCGGGTGAATCTCGCATACGAATTCGTTATCGTATTTCCGGAGTTATGCGTGAAGAAGCATCCCCACCTAAATCGATGCAGAGTGAATTGATTTCCCGTATCAAAGTTGCAGCTGATTTAGATGTGTCTGAAAAAAGACTTCCGCAGGATGGTCGCTTTCTGATGAGCATGGACGGAAGATCTATTGATTTACGTGTCTCTACCCTTCCGACTATTCATGGTGAAAAAATCGTGATACGTATTTTGGACAGAAAAAATCTTTCGCTCACTTTTAATCAGCTTGGTATAAGTGAACCGATGGAAAAACGCTGGAAAAACATAATTCAGAAACCGGAAGGGTTGATACTTATTTCGGGTCCGACATCCAGTGGTAAAACATCAACACTCTACGCAACTTTGCAACATGTCAACACGATTGAAAAAAATATTGTGACAGTCGAAGACCCGGTCGAATACTCATTGCCATTGATAACGCAAGTGCAGATAAATGAAAAATCAGGTCTTACTTTCCCATCAGCATTGCGGTCACTACTCCGACAGAACCCTGACACTATTATGATTGGTGAGATACGAGATTCCGAAACTGCCAGCATGGCTATACGGTCATCACTAACCGGACATCTTGTCTTTACAACTATCCACACCAATGATGCTCCGTCTGCCGTGACCCGACTGGTAGATATGGGTATAGAAAATTATCTGGTCGCCTCAGCAGTCAAAGGTGTTTTAGCACAACGACTGGTACGAACAAATTGTCCTAATTGCACCGAGGAATATGTACCCCTTGAGTCTTTACTTGAGAAAGCAGGACTTCTGGATATAAGTGACAGTCTCGTTTTCAAAAAAGGTGCCGGATGCCCAAAATGTCGCATGACCGGTTATGCCGGACTTACTGGAATTTACGAATACTTTGAAATCAATCCTGTGCTTTCCGAATTAGTCCTCTCTAATGCTTCGTTGCATGTTCTAAGAGAAGAAGCACGGAAATATGGTTTTGTACCTCTCTTTGAAATGGGTCTTAAAAAAATTGCTACCGGTCAAATCTGCCTCGAAGAACTTCTCAAAGAGACTTCCAACATTGATGCTTTTGAAGTAGTTGACACAAACGTACAAGAACCGAAAGTCACGGTCTAAGATGTCTACCCAATTTGTCTATAAAGCAATCAGAGAAAATGGACAAGAGCATATTGGTGATTTAGTTGCTGAAGATAAAGACCAAGTCACCGAATATCTTGCCAACCATAATCTGATTCCTGTTTCAATCGACGAGAAAAAAGAATCGACAACTTTTGAATTTTTGAAAATGTTCGATAAACTAAATTTCGAAGATTTGATTATGTTCACAAACAATCTTGCGACAATGTACCGAGCGGGTATCCCACTTTTGAGATCGTTATCAATCATTAAAATCGGCAAACCGAATTCACTTTTTAATCTGGCACTTCCTAAAATTCATGCTGATGTGCAGGCAGGGAAATCACTTTCCGATGCCATGAAAGTGCATGATAAAATTTTCTCAAAAGTGTATATCAGTTCAATTGCTGCCGGCGAAGAGTCAGGTAAGCTAGATGAGATTCTTGATCAACTCGCAAAGATGCTTGAAAAAGAGATGGAAATTTCTCGGTTGATAAAATCAGGGCTGAGATATCCATTCATAGTTTTAACAATTATTGCTTTAGCTTTTACAGTTGTCATGGTATATGTCGTCCCAAAATTCACAGATTTTTATGCATCGTTTGACTCTGCTCTCCCATTACCAACCCAAATCATGGTCGGAATGAGCAATTTTGTCACAAACTATTGGTGGATAATTCTTGCCGGTATTGGGGCAATTATTTATGGCTACAAATATACAATGAGCAAACCCGCTGGAAAATTGGCAATCGACACTACTTTTCTCAAAATGCCGGTCTTTGGTAATCTCATTATCAAAGGAAATGTAGCGAGATTTGCCCTTATGTTTCAAATACTTTATAAGTCGGGACTCCCGATTATTAAATCTCTTGATATCCTGACAAATTCTGTGACCAACAGCATGATTCAGAAAGAAATCAATAAACTGGCAGAACTTTTCCGAAAAGGCTCCGAACATGAGCTACTCCAGACAAAATTTATATTCTTCCCCGAACTTGCCAAACAGATGATATCAATAGGTTTAGAGTCCGGTTCACTTGAAAAGATGCTCCTGGAAGTCGGAGAACATTATTCAAAAGAAGTACAATATACTTCAAGACATCTTACCGCTATTTTAGAGCCTGTTTTGACTGTTATTATATCAGGTTTTGTACTGCTTATGGCTTTGGCGATTTTTATGCCTATGTGGAATTTAATAAAGGTTTTCAACGGTTAGAAGACTCAATTATCTTTAAAAATTGCCGACAATTAAAACAAATAACTAAATCATAATTATAATTAAAGTTGGAGCAAATCATGAAATTAAGAAACAACCAAAGTGGCTTTACTCTTATCGAGCTAGTCATGATTATTGTTATTTTAGGAATCCTTGCTGCTGTAGCAATTCCTAAATACCAGGATCTCTCTTCCGAAGCAAAAGAAGCTGCCGCTCGTAGCTCACTCGGTTCCCTTCGTTCAGGTATCACAATTTTCTACGCAAACGAAGCTGTCACTACCGGTACTGCTACATGGCCTACTCTCACTGAACTCGAACTCTCAGGTACAGTAATGGCTCAAAGCCTTCCGGCAAATCCTTACCAGCTAGAACTTAACGCTCCTGATTCAGTCGTTACCGGTGTTACCAAAGGTACTATCGTTGGTTCTCGTGGTGGATGGGCATACAATGCGTCAACTGGTGAACTTTGGCCGAACACTTCAAATAATGGTCAAACCAAAACAGAGAATGATTGGTAGGAAAAGGACACCTCGTGGAGAATTCCACTAAGAAATTTTTAAGCAGGCTCAACCAAGGTGGATTCACCTTGATTGAGCTTGTTATAGTAATAATAACACTTGGAATACTTGCAACGGTGGCTATACCAAAATTTTCTAACATGACCGAAGCATCAAAAAAGACAGCGACTAAAAAAGAAATGCTCCAGTTAAAAAGAGCAATATCAGGTAACCCGGAAGCAATTGCCGGCGGAAGATTTATTGACCGCGGATTTGAAGGCGATGTTGGATTTGTACCAACAACACTTTTAGACCTTACAGCAAAGCCGGGTTCAGTTTCTGTCTATAACAAGCTTACATCGCTAGGGTGGAATGGACCCTACATTGATAACACTGACAACTCGTACCTTACCGATGCATGGAGTAATTCTTATATCTTTGATAGAGGTAGCAGACGGATTCTTTCGGTAAATGGAGCAGACAGTATTATCGTAAAATTTTAGAATGTAATAAACATTATGATAAAAAAACATACAGACCTCATATTTTCTCTAGACAAGAAATCATCTGATGAGAACAAAGCAGAAGCGATGCAGCTCATCACAAGGATTCTTCCGAAACAAGCTTTGCTTTTTGGTAAGATAATTTCATTCTCATTTAACAGTAACTCTGTGCAGATGGCAGTATCTATTCACTATGGAAAATCATTTCGGGTCGTAGATGCTCATAAAGAATACTACATCCAAGCGACCGGTTCATCTGTAAGTGTAGAAGATTTTCAGGAGCAATGTGTTTCTGAATTTGTCCAAAAGCATCAGGGATATTTCACAAAAGTTCTGTTGACCCTTACCGGTGAATCAACATTGTATCGTACCCTGATATTGCCGGACCTTAAAGCTAGCGATTTAGCAACAGCAGTGCATTTTGAGGTGAAGAAAAACATTCCGTTTCAAATCGAAGATTCTATTTATGATTATAGGGTCATTCAAAAATTTAAAGATGGTGAGAATAATCGTGTCAAGATTTCTCTGCATGCTGCCACCAAAGAAGATATTAGCAAACAGCTCGCACCATTCCAAAAGCAAAACATTAAAATTGATAAAATCCTGCATGCCCACGACACAATTGGTCAATTGCTCGGACTTCTGAAAAATTACAATAAAGACGATAACTACACCCTTATAAATATTGGTAAAGAGATAACTGAAATTTCGTTTTATCGTGGAAGAACTTTAGAATTTGCTCGCTCAAGTGCCATCAGTACCGAGATGCTCGGCACAAAAGGTGACCCGACGAAATTAGAATACTTTGCCGAATCTGTCGCCAATGAAATTCAAAACTCACTTGATTTTTACGCCGGACAGATGAACACAAATTCAAGTAACAATATTTTGCTCTATGGCGATTTTGCCTACAGTGATGATTTTATCTCGATTTTAAACACAAAGATAGATACAAAACTTGTACGATTCCCTGTAGACAATTTAAATATTTCGTATGCCGAGGAACATGAACTTGAATCTTTCCCTGTTTGCCTGCCGGTATTTGCAACATCGGTGAATCATTCACATCTTCCTGACTTGCTACCAACTGAGATGAAACATCTCCGTAAAATTAATTTAACCAATAAATATTTAAGAACTGCAGCCGCAATCATTGCAATCACTCTTTCTGTTTCATGGGTATATATGAATTCCAGCATTGAATCGCTCCAGACAAACAGCCAAACGCTTGAAAAGCAGATCACAATTTTTAAAGAATCAGATGCATACCATACATATAAAATTATTAAGCAGGAAATAGCTTTTGATAAACAATATATGAATTTATCAAAAGAAGCCCCAAGCTATATGCATTTAAATTTGAAAGAATTATCAAGAATAACTCCTGACAATGTTAAATTATTTCATTTAGATTACAACCCTATCAATGAAGGTCAGAACTATTTCATCCAGGGAATCGTCAGCTCCGACAATATACCACCGGAAATTTCACTTGCTGAATTTATCGAGAATCTTTCGGCTTCTCAGTTTTATGAAGATGTCCAGATCGTACGACATGTGAAGAAAAAAAACAAATCTTTCTTCGAGATTGAATTCCTGATTAAGATGAAAGGAATTGTCTAGATGAATAAGCAAAGTTATATGTACGCAGGCATTATTGTAACAATTATCGGTATTTGGTTTTTAGTTATTTTCACACCTTATGTAGAAAATAAAAAATCACTTAATGCAAAAATAACTGCCGACCATATCAAGTTGAGTGACTTTGAACAGACTATACACATTCTGCCAAAATACTTAACGGAACTAAAAAGTTTAAAAGAACAACGAAGTTCTTTAAATTCTAAGCTGTATACGAAAGAGGAAGTTATAAATCTTTTTGAAAGACTCAAAAAGACTGCGAACTCCCAACATTTAGAAGTAACAGAAATCACACCGCCTATTGCAGAGTTGTTACACCTTAACAGCATGATTCCAGACTCGACCAATCCTCAATTTTTGAATATCGGGGTGCGTGTATCCGGTTCGTATATAGAATTTGCAAAATTCATTAAGATAATTGAAAAAGAATCGTTTTTCCGAGGTGTTAATGCTTGCCGTATTTTAGGAAGTAAAGATTACAACAAAGAACTCGATTTATACATAGGCTTCAAAGCTCTCCTCGGTCATACAGGAGACCAGTCATGACCGATCAGACACGTACAAAAGTTATCGGTATTTTCCTTGCCGGAGTAGTTTTATGGGCAGGGATGGATTACAAATCTTCTGACACAGAACAATCCCAGGATACACTACAGACTATTCAACCGCTCGACGCAAACACACTGACACAAAATAAAAGCAATTCATTTATTAATATAGAAGAATGTGAAAAAGTACCATGGGGTAAATCTCCGTTCTATCTGCCAACGACACAGACAGCATCTCGACCATTTATAAATCAGAAAGAGAACAAAGCCCTCTCATGGATTCTGTCCGGAATTTTATTTAACAGCAACTCTCCTACAGCGATAATCAACAAGAGACCTGTGAAAATCGGCGGCACTATTGATAAAGCAATTGTCACTCATATTGAAAAAGAAAAAGTCATTATTAAATATAAGCAAGAAGAGATAACCTTAACGGTTTCCAAAGGGTAACAAAATGAAATATAAAATAGCATTTTCAAGTCTATGTATTCTCCTCGCATCTGGTTTTGTGCAAGCAGAAACATCTATATTAAAAAACGGTGATAAGATTACGATGGAACTTGAAGAAGTGTCAATTCCGATGGTTTTAAATATGATTGCCAAAGAATACAATCTAAACATTGTTCTCTCCAACGCGATTCAAGGCGATATTACCCTTCGACTGGATCAAGTAGATTTACAAACTGCCCTCGAAGCAATCCTCTACCCTAATGATTTCAACTACTACATTAAAAATAATGTCATCATTGTAAAAGATAATAAATTACAAGCTCTTGGTGAGTTTGCATCATCAGTCATCACACTCAATTACATCTACCCTATTACTGCCAAAACAGCTTTAGATAATATCAAATCTGAAAAAGGTAAAATAGTCATCTTAGATAAAACAGGCGACAATGGTTCATCATCAACAACGGCAAAATTCACACCAAACAAATTGTTTATAACTGACTTACCGATTGTCATCAAGCAAATGAAATCAGCCATTACTGAATTAGATATCGAAGAACGCATGATTTCAATTTCTGTTAAAATTATCGAGACCAAGGTAGACAACTCTTTAAAAATCGGTCTCAACTGGCCTACACAATTAAACATTTCTGTCGCCGATGCTCCATTGGTAGCCACCACATCTGATACAGAAGAAAACCCAAGTTATCTTGGAGCTAATGATTTAAATAATGGCGGATGGGTTTGGGGAACACTTTCGGTCTCTGAATTAAGCACTGTATTGAATTTACTGCAACAAAATGGTAACAGTAAACTTATTTCTGATCCGCATGTAACAACGCTTGAGAACCATGAAGCAGAAATAAAAATCACAACCGTTATTCCAATTGCTACTATCAATCGGTTTACCGAAGCTGCTGCCACTCAGGATATCGTCACATTTTATGATGAAGAGATCGGCATCACTTTAGTAGTAACTCCACGTATCAGCAAAGGTGGAAAGATCACACTTTCCATAGAGCCAAAAATTGAAGATATTATCGGATACACCGGTCCTGCCGATTCGCAAAAACCGATTACAATCTCACGTTCGGTCAAATCTACTATAACTGTATTAGATGGTGAGACTGCTGCTTTGGGTGGACTTTTACGAGAGAACGAAATTGAAAACGTGCAGAAAATTCCTTTTCTTGGATCGATTCCTATTTTAGGGAAATTATTCCAGACGAAAAACAAAGAAAAATCTACAACTGATCTGATTATTCTGATTACACCAACTATTTTAAAATAGCTGACTAATTTGAAATAGCTGACTATTTTGAAATAGTTATTTGTCGAGCATCCACTTTTTTGATTTGGATAAACAGAGCTGTATCGACATAGTAATAATTCCAACATCCCATAGCAGTGAATTCATGGCAGAGCTATCAGATGCCTGAGCTGCTTGAAAACATCCGCAGTCAATTGAGATTCCTCTGTAGACTGCTGAACCTAATGCTATCATAAACATAATCATCATCAGATTCACAAGTATAACAGTACCTCTATATTGCCAGCCAATTATCAGAGCAACACCGCAGACTAATTCGATCCATGGTAGAAAAACAGCTAAGAGATTTATTAAGTTCCCCGGAACCATATGATAGAACCAAATTCCTTTAGCAAAAACGGCAGGCTCAATAATTTTATAATAAGAGGCATAAATAAATATAGCACCTACGACGACCCTGAAAATGAGAGTGATAAAATCGTTGTCAATTATTCTACGCATCCTTCACCCCTTTCCATCTCAAGCTCAAAATTTTCCCATTCTCTGGAACCACCAAAGAAAATAGATAAATTTGTATAGCCAAAGTCCTGCATGTTCCGAGCCATGTGCAGTGATAAATCACATTCTTCGCCGGAACAGAAAATTATAATAGGCGTCTCTTTTGACATATATGATAGAGATGAATCAACAAACTCAGCGACATTTTCTTCGGGAAGATATTCAAACGGGATATTTATAGACCCCGGAATTGTCGCACAAATAAATTCTTCATAATCTCGAGCATCAATAAAAACTGTGTTTTTCAATGAGAATTCCATCTCGGCAACATCGATTGCTATAAATGGTGGGTCACCTTCAGAAGCCGATGGTGGTATTACCGGACCATCTCCGCTTGATAATTCTCTATATTCACCAATAAATGGAATCTTATTGGGAGAGACAAAATTTGTTATCGAACCTAATAATATAGATATAAACAATATTATAAAAATCTGTTTTCCTACCATCTGAACACCTTCATTTATGCATTACAACTTTTGAATAACAGTTATACTCATTAAGTATGAATTCGTTTGAAATATTTTATTTAATGTCCGTGTTCAATAAAGCTCATAAGCAGAATACCGAGAATAAGCAACGCCATTTTTGACCATCGGTGAGATTTGGTATGAAAGACCTCAGGTAAAAGCTCCCCAACAGCAACATATAAAAAAGTACCGGCAGTAAGCCCAAGAAGCGGAGCAAGAGATTCATGATCTACAGATGTTATGACGTAGGAGAAAAACAAAGCTCCCAGCGGAGTCATCAGAGAAAACATAACAATCAACAGTATACTTTTTTTCATCTTCATCTTTGCCAATAAAAAGAGTGACGCCAACGAAAATGCAGCTGTAGATTTATGTGCTATAATAGAATAAAATATAAGTGAACCGATATCTTCAAAATTTGAACCAACTGCTAATCCAAGTCCTGCTATTATCGAATGCACCGAAAGCCCGACTAAAGCAGTTATCGAGACGACATAATGATTATGGTCGTAGCCACCATCCCCTTGAACAACCAGAAACTTCTCTATAAAAAATATCAACATAAATCCAATTAAGACAAACATCGCGGAACTGCCCGAATGGTCATGAGATAATGCTTCGGGAAGCAGATGTAAAAATACTGTCCCGATAAATATACCTGCCCCAAAAGAGACAAACAAATGAAGCAGTTCATCGGACCATTTTCGTATCAATGGGAGTACGCCACCTAAAAGCCCGGCGGCAAAGATTAATATGCAGTAAAGTAGAAAGTTATCATCCATGTCGATTGAATGAATAAATTATTTTCATTTAAGTCAAGGTTTTATATAAGAATAAATTTAATTGACTTAAAGCTATTGCCGATATTAATAGTACTATGGAATTTTCTGAACATTTAAAACATATTGAGCAATCCAAAACATTTAAGTTTTTTGCTCTTCTAAAAGAAAAAGCTGACCTTGGTATTGATGTCGTTTCTCTCATAACAGGTGAACTCGACGAACCGACACCTTCAAACATTGCCAACGCAGGTATCGATGCTATCAAGTCGGGTAAGACAAAGTATACTGTCAACAATGGTATCTTAGAACTTCGACAGGCAATCTGTGACAGCTTAAAAGACAACCTCGATATTGAATACATACCTGAACAGATTTTAGTATCCAATGGTGGCAAGCATGCTTTGTTTAACTGCCTCTACTCTCTTTGTGGACATAACGATGAAGTAATTATAATCAGTCCATACTATGCCAGCTATCCAGATATGATAAAACTAACCGGAGCTACTCCTATTATTGTCGATACTTTACAGAACAATTTTGTTCCTAACAGACAATTATTAGAGTCCGCTATAACTAAAAGAACAAAAGCAATTATTATAAATTCTCCATGTAACCCGACCGGTGTTGTCTATTCTGAATCTACTATGAGAGAAATTACAGATATCGTCAAGCAACATTCGTTATGGTTATTCTCTGATGAAATTTATGATAAAATTCTATATCCACCTCATACACACCATTCGCCATTATCAGTTGACAGTGAAATTTCTAACCGTACAGTATTGCTGAATAGCTTTTCAAAAACATATGCGATGACCGGTTGGCGTATCGGTTATGCCGCTGGACCAAAAGAGCTGATTGAAAAAGCTGCTCTGGTGCAATCGCAAACAACTTCGAACGCATCGTCGATTTCACAATACGCCGCTTTAGAAGCACTACAATCCGACGACTCATTTATAGAAACTGTCGTACCGAATTTACTCGCCAAACGTGACAAAGCGATTAAAATATTATCACAACTTGATAAGATTAAAATGGAAACACCAAACGGTGCCTTTTATCTCTTTATACATATTTCAAATTACTTCAACTCTGAAATATCTGACTCGACCAAGATGGCGTTGTACTTGCTGAACAATCATAATGTCGGTGTTGTACCCGGTTCAGCCTTTGGTGCCGATGACTATATCCGTCTCTCATTTGCCCCTTCTATGGACAAAATTGAAGTCGGCGTTCAGCGTATTGTTGGTGGATTGCAGAAACTCCAGTCATAATCAATAAATTTTTCTCTTGAAAATCAGAATAAATTACGTACTTTCTGCGAGAGAGATTATTAATGTTGAAGATAATTAAAAGTCATGCTGAGCGGAGTCGAAGTATATTCCAATAAAATTATTATTTTCAACATGAACAATAACAGGAGAATTAATGCCTACTTACGAATATAAATGTAAAAAATGTGACCACTTCTTTGAAGAGCTACAACCGATCACAGCCGATGCCCTAACCGACTGCCCCGAATGCGATGGCAAAGTTGAACGAATCATAAGCGGTGGAGCTGGCTTTGTCTGTAAAGGGTCCGGGTTCTATATAACTGAAAACAGAAGTAACAGCTACAAAGAATCCGCAAAAAAAGATACAGAAACGAAACCTGAAGTAAAAAAAGCATCCGAGAAAAAGTCTGAACCTAAAAAAACAAAACCTGACACAAAGAAAAAATAAAATGACTGACAATCTCTTTGCAAAATTAGAACAACAACTTTCCCCATCGGCAAGACTCATAACCGACCTGACCGATTACGATAAATATTGTCAGGATGCAACTATCGAACGCGGGACGCCATCGGCAATTATTTTCGCACAAGATGAATCCGATATTTGCCATGTTATCAAATTTTGTACTGAGCATTCTATCCCCCTTGTTCCGAGAGGTGCAGGTACCGGTTTGTCAGGTGGAGCTGTTCCGCAAGATGGTGCAGTTGTCCTTTCACTTGAAGAGATGACTGAACTTCGCTTTGATACTAAACAGAAAGTCGCCTTTGCCCAAACCGGTGTTATCACCAAAACAATTTTAGATGAAGCCGAAAAGCTAGACCTCTTCTACCCGCCCGACCCAGCCAGTTACGACGAATCTACAATCGGTGGCAATGTTGCCGAAAATGCAGGCGGACTCAAATGTGTTAAGTATGGCGTCACCAAAGATTACGTTTTAGGAATCAAAGGCATCACCGCAAACGGCGAACTGCTCAAGACTGGAATCTACAATCATAACGCCGGTTTCGATTTCACCGAAATTTTTATCGGCTCCGAAGGCACCCTAATTATTATCACAGAGATTGCTCTCAAACTTATTGATATACCTGATTCAGGTGAAACAATTCTCACCGCATTTGACAGTCCGAAAGATGCAGCCCAAACAGTATCTGATATTCGCATGGCAGGTATAACACCGATTGTACTAGAGTTTCTTGATGGCGATGCTGCCGCCTGCTCTAACAGCTATGAACGAAACGACTCGCTTGATAATGTTGCAGCTATACTTCTGATAGAATCCGAAACAGCCGACTCGCAAAAAATTGAATCTCTCTGTCATAAAAACAAATGTACTTATTTGAAACGTGAAGATGATCCCGACAAAGCTGACAATCTTTGGCAAGTCCGTCGAAATTTATCCAAAGCGGTCAAAGAATTATCCAAGGTTCGAATATCTGAAGATGTCGCCGTACCGATTTCAAAATATCCCCATCTTGTTGAATTTGTTTCCGAGTTGAACAAAAATTCCAAGCTTCGTATCAACTCATTTGGACATGCCGGTGATGGAAATCTCCATGTTAACTTCATGGGTCAAACAGGCTCTGAAGCTGAACTGCATCTTATGGAAATTGAGATTGAAAAGTTACTCAAAAAAGCAATTGAACTCGGCGGTACTCTTTCCGGTGAACATGGTATTGGTTTGGCGAAGCAAAAATATCTCCCTATGGAATTTGACAAATTTTGTCTTGATTCAATGATACGGGTAAAATTTGCATTTGATGAATCTTCTCTTTTAAATCCAAACAAAATATTTTTATAAAACCGAAGAAAATAGGTCGAAAAGCCGATAAAAGGTATTGACAAATATTAAGTAATAGGGTACTATATAAAACGAATGTGAAATGTTTCACATTTAAGAGTGTAGTAAATATTCATTAACTTGTTTTAATATACTAAGGAGTCTTACATGGCTAAGGCAAAAGTCAAAACATTACACGACACACTTGAAAAAATTATTCCACACCTTCGCGAAGAAAAAAAAGCTATCTTAAAAAAAGGTGGCGATAAAAAAATCTCCGATGTTACTTTCGCTCAAGCATTCGGTGGCATGCGCGGAATCAAAGGAATGATCTGTGATACTTCTGTAGTCGAACCTGATCAAGGATTGATTATCAGAGGCTATCCTCTTCTCAAATTAAAGAAACGTTTACCTGAAGAAATTTTCTGGTTGTTAATTACAGGTAAATTACCTAACAAAAATGAATTAAAACTTTTCCAGAAACAACTCAGTGAACACAATAAAGTTCCTGCCTATGTTTGGAAAGTTCTCAAAGCAATGCCAAAAGATTCTCATCCTATGGCAATGCTTGACACTGCAATCTTAGTCATGCAAAGAGAATCAATCTTCCATAAAAAATATGATGAAGGTATGGCAAAAACTGATTACTGGCATCCTGCATTAGAAGATGCTATGTGTATTCTCGGTTCAATTCCTACAATCGCTGCCGGTATCTACCGTATGAAATATAAAAAAGGTCCAATACTTGAACCTAAGAAGAATCTTGACTGGGCTGCAAACTACGCCTATATGCTTGGCATGAAAAACACAGAAGAAGTATATGAAATGATGCGCCTTTACCTTAATTTCCATTCTGATCATGAAGGTGGTAACGTTTCTGCTAATACTTGTCATACTGTCGGTTCAGCACTTTCTGATCCTTACTACGCTGTTTCAGCAGGACTCAATGGTTTAGCAGGTCCTTTACATGGACTGGCAAATCAGGAATGTTTGAACTGGGTTTTACAGACAATGGAAAAATTCGGTGGTGCTCCAACTGAAAAACAAATCGAAGAATATGCTTGGGAAACTCTCAATGCTGGTAAAGTTATTCCGGGTTACGGCCATGCTGTTCTCCGTGTAACTGATCCTCGTTTTGTCGGCTTTAATCAATTCGGTCGGAAATATCTCAAAGACGATCCTGTATTTAAAACAGTTGACAGAGTCTTTAAAGTTGTGCCAAAAGTATTAAAAAAACATGGTAAAGCAAAAAATCCTTGGCCAAATGTTGACGCCGGTTCAGGTGCTTTATTATATCATTATGGTATTAAAGAATTTGAATATTATACTGTTTTATTCTCTGTTTCAAGAGCAATGGGAATGCTCGCACAGTTAGTTTTAAACCGTGCGCTTGGTTCTGCTCTTACCCGTCCAAAATCAGTTTCTACTGAATGGGTAAAAAAACAATTGAAAATGAAATAATCTAATTACTTTTTAGATATTATAAACGGTCTGTAGCAATACAGACCGTTTTTTTTATAATTTATTTAATTACTAAAATTGTTGTGTCGGGTGCTTTTACACTTTAGTGTGATACACCTGACACTAATATAATCTGTCAGTTCTCTATTCACTAAAGCGAATAAGGAACAGACAGAACAAATAATTTAGAATAGTTTAAAATTTATTTTCGACAACGATCTCTGACAAAGATAATTTCCCGGGGTTCGGCCATCCTTCTTTAGTACCTTTTCCGATAACAACAAACATAGTTATAACATGGTCTTCAGGTAGTTGTATAAGCTTGCCAACAGCATCAAAATCGAAGCCATCCATAGGACAAGAATCATAGCCCATTGCTTTTGCGGCAAGCATAAGCGTTTGTGCGGCTATACCACATGAACGGAACGCTTCGTCACGTTGGGTCTGTTCATTCTCAGAATAGTATTGTCCGATAGCCGGAACCATAAATTGTTGTACAGGTTCATCGGCGTTTTTCCAATACCGAATCGGCTCTTTTTCCCATGCTTTTAAATCGGCGGTCAAGATAACTAACATTGAGGCGTCTGTTACTTGTGCTTGACCCCAAGCAGCTTCTTTGATTTTTTCTCGCAATGCTTTATCGGTGACATTAACAAAACGCCAATGCTGAATATTAAAAGCTGTCGGAGAATGAGAGGCAAGGGTGAAAAGTTTATCGGTCTCCTCCTGGGACATAACATGAGTAGTATCAAAATGTTTAATCGAACGTCTTTGTTCGATAGCATCAATAGTTTTCATCTGTTTTCCTTTTTATTATGAAATAATTATTGATTGTGTAACACAGAAAAAGATAATTTGTTTCAGAAAATCGACAAAAAGATTCACATAGTTTGATTATTATGAAAACGAAATGACAAACTTTGCCCCGCCAAGATCACTCGTCTCTACTTTGACCTCTCCGCCCATGTCAGCGATAATGCGATGTATCGTCGGCAGTCCCAACCCTGTCCCCGCTTCTTTTGTAGTATAGTATGGTGTAAATATTTTCTCACGGATTTCTTCCGGTATACCCGGTCCGGAATCTTCAAAAATTAATTCAATTTTATTTTGTTGCGTATGAATAGTCAGTTTAATTATCCCCATGCAACTATTTAGCGATTCTTTAGAATTATTATACAGATTTGCAAGCACCTGTTTCACCGCATCTTTGTTACCTTCAATCTGACAAGGGGGTGCTATATCTTTTTCAATTTTAATTCCTAAACTCTCAGCCTCAACAGCAATAAACTGACAGAACTCACCAACAATTTCTGACATATCAATTTTGCTTTTTTGTTTCTTTTCTCCCCGAGCCAAAGCAAGGAACTTAGTTATGATTTCATTAAGCCGTTTGGTTTCATCTTTTATCTGTTTGGTAAACGAAAGGTATTCATCCTGATTTTCAGAAGGCATAAATTCACCGGCAAGCCGTTGCGATGCAATAGAAATTGTATTGAGTGGATTACGAATCTCGTGTGCCACCCCTGCCGCAAGGTCACCCATCTCAGAAAGACGTTCTTTGCGGGCAGTCTTTTTTTCTAGTTCGCGAAGATTGGTGACATCATTTATGACCGCAACAAAACTGTTGTCTTGATTACCTTGCGATGATAACGATGACATAACCACTAAGAGGATTTTTTCTAACTTATGGGTTACAAATTTTATTTCCAGTTCGATAACTCGGGAGTGTATTTCATCTGCCTTGGGAAGTTTCGGCATCAATGGTGCGATTGTCGTAGTCCAGTTTTTGTCAGATAAATTTTGTACTTCTAAAATTTCTTCAAACGCTTTATTGACAACAATAATATATCCATCTTTGTCAACTGCCGCTACACCGGTTTTCATTTCATCAAAAATTTTATCCGAAACAGATTTATATTGGTCATACTGAGCCGAGATTCTTTGGCGTTTTTTCCTACTACTCAAATAGACTATAGAGACAATCAACAAGAGAAGCAACCCAGCCGAGAACAGAATCATCTGTAAATCAAAACGTCTTGAAATAGAATTGTAATCATCAAGCGAAAGCCCAATACGAAGTAGCCCGAAAGGATAGTCCGATGTAGAAAATGGTCGGACAATCTCAAGCAGATCAACATCGTCCATAGTATGAATCCGATGCATGATAGAGTCAGACTCAATTGCCTCTGTCAGAAAAGGATCAGATTCTATCGATAGTAGCCCATCCAAGTCAAGCGAAGAAAAGACGATACCATCTGTCGCTTGATAGATAATATACTCAATAGAATTATCCGATGTCATCTGTCTGGCAAGAAAACCAATCTGGGTCTGTTCAAGGGCATTAGTAAAATAGCGAGCATCAACAACAACAACTGTTACCCTATCCATTTTGTTTGACAATTTGATATAGTAATGGCGGATATCACCCGATGGGTTATCATCATCTAAAAGTAGCAGATAATTATCTTCACGGTTTGATAATAGATACTGAACTTCATTGACAACAAATTCAGGTAATCTAATTTGTGAACCACGAGCAAAGGAACTGGCGACTAAAGTCGAGTCAGTATTAAAAACATGAGCAGAATATAGATTATGCAACAAGGCGTGACGATAAAGAAGATCCTCGGTCACTTTGTCTAATTCATATTGTTCTATTTCAATTGTTATTTCATTATATCTTTTATGGGCAAGTTGTGTATAAAATTCTTCCGATGAAATCGCATTTTTCGATGCTGAACTTAATGACTCAATAAACGCCTCACCCTGAATCACTAATAGTTGTAAACTATCTGCTCTACTTTCCTTAATAGAAAAATATGCAAGAAAAAATACTGCAACCGTAAGCGGTATCAAAATAAAGAAAATCGTTTTCTTATTACTTAATGAATTATCTCTCTGTTTTTCCATACAGAAAAATTATTGGATTTAAAGGGGGTTGGCAACTAAAAGTTACGCATATAAAGAATTTATCTCGTGGGATGCAGTGTCATTATTTTCTTCAACATCTTGCTTTATAGGAAGAACAACAGTAAATGAAGCACCATTTTCATACTTGTACACTATTGAACCGAAGTGGGTGTCTACAATTTTTTTACATGCCACCAGACTGATGCCATGCCCGTATGGTTTTGTGGTGAACCGTTTATTAAATAGATAACCAACATTCTCTTTCGCTACCCCAGGACCATTATCTTTGACAGTCACTGTCACCGTTTGATTATCAGCATCACCTATGAGTTCTGTGATGACTCTAATCGACTTGTCGCCATCTTGGTCAACTAACTCTTCCCCGGCGTTGTAGATGAGGTTCACAAAAAGTTGACGTACCTGCCCGATGTTGGTATGCACCAGCGGAATATTGTCAGCACATTCAGTTTTGATCTCAATAAAATCAAATAAGTTTTGTGGTTGTAGGAAATCTTTGACCGCAACAATAAGCTGATTCATATCAACCTGCACAAATGAATCGTCACCATCGTTTGCTTCAAGCAGACCATCAGTGAAATTCACAATCCGATCAACTTGTTTTTTCATCAGCTCAAGTTTACTTTTAATTTTCTCAGGGTCATTCTTTTTTAGTATTATAGGCATCAGTTCAATATTACCTGACAAAATCGCAAGGAAATTATTTATCTCATGGGCAATATCACCGGCCATCTCCCCTTTGGTATAATACCTGTCCATCTTAATCATCATATTATGTATAGATTTTGATTCGCTGATATCTCTTATAACATAGAGCAAAGCAGAGATTTCGTTTTCGCTATCATAGATAGGTGCTAAAATAACAAATGCAGGAAAAACAGTTTTGTCGCTTTTTTTACAGACAACTTCAACTTCCTGTTGAGATTCATAATCAAATGAACTTATATCATAATCGTCGGTAAATAAATTTTCAATTTGTGAGCCTCCTGCTTTTTCAGCAGATAAAATAAATTGTTCATCGGCAGTGTCATTAAATAATTGAATCACTCCATTAAGATCAGTCGTTATAATTGAACTGGTTGAGTTATCTAAAATCTTACGAAGATATTCTCTTGAGTCGAGTAAATTCCGATTTGATTCGACAAGATGTTTATTATTCTTTTTTAATTTTTGATCATTATCCCAGAGAGTTCTACTCATCTTGTTAAATGATTCAGTTAATTTATTTAGCTCAGTATCTTTATTTGTCTCGACCATATAATACAAATCACCTTGGGTCGTTTTCTCAAGCCCCTTCATAATACGGGACAACGGCTCACGAATTCTTTTATTAATAAGATAAATTGTCAGAAGAGTTATAAGAATTCCTCCTAAAAAGAGAAGCCCAAAGATATAGAGAACTTTATCACGTGAGGTGACAAAATAATGATGATCAAACTCTGCGGCTATAAGTGCTTTTTGTGTTGGTGAGATATCAAAAGTAAAATAGTAGACTAATTTTTGAGTACTCGGGATACTTTGAATAAGATGATCGTCTGCCTTTATAAGCTCTGATAAAATAAATTTTCTGTCAAAATTATCAAAGGCAAACTTTTGCTGATATTCAGACTTAAATATACTGTTTAACTTCGTATCAACATCTGCCATATAGACATTGCTGCTAATATAATCTAAGCCGGCAAATGACTTTTTGAACTCTTTTTCAAGAATACCTGCACAAGCTTCAATCTTATTTTTTGTATAACAGTCAGACACTTTTTCAGCGATTAAAACGAATCTTTCTTCTAGTTTAATCAAATCAGTAGAGCTAATTTTCTCTTCAACAGGATAAAGAAACAGCAGCCCGACAGCCGCGAATATAAAGAGAAACTGCAATATAATAAGATTACTTAACCTTGTGAAAAATGCGGGACGTTTGTTTTGTATATACTCTCTAATCATGATAATACCTTCATTTTAAAGGTATCGACATAATCAGATTCTAATTTATAAGGATTGCCAAATAAGAATTTTAAATATGGGAGTGGCGGAGGGGGGATGCCCGACGAATCGTCAGGTGGCTGAAAAAATCAGCGCACACCACTCCCAATTTTATTTTTAAAAACTTTCGTTTTTTCTACTATCACATAAAGCAAGATGTATACCGAAAAGTATATTGAAGTAACTTATTCCATTTATACAATAATAAATCATAAAGCATTGGATAGCAAGACAATTAAGCACTATAAAAGAGTTTATTAGTCTTGGTTAATTGAAAGTCCTAAGTATTTTTTCTCAGAAAGCCGAAGCAAAGATGAAGTAATATGCATACCGTTGCACTGTTTTATTATTTTTAAAGTTAAGGGCTACAATCATTTAAAATGTAGCCCTTCGCTTGCTTAAACTCTATTTGCGAATTTATCTTCTAACTCTTCAATATGCTTTTCCGCAGCAACCGCAGCGGTTGTACCATCGCCAACAGCGTTGGTAATCTGTCGCACTAATTGCGCCCTGACATCGCCACAGGCAAAAATACCTTTAATTGAAGTTTCCATTGTATAGTCAGTAATAATATATCCGCCCTGATCGGTACGCATATTTTCACGGGTTACTTTGGAATTTAGTCTAAAACCGAGAAGTGGAAAAATCGCTCCGACATCTAGATCAGATTTTTTATTTGTTTTAATATTCTTTAATTTAAGTGTCCGAACCTGGTTATCATCGCCGGTTACTTCTTCAACAACAGTATCATAAATAAATTCAATTTTATCATTATCAAAAGCACGTTGCTGAATAATTTTAGCGGCACGGAGTTCATCTCTTCGGTGAATAATATAAACTTTGGAAGCAAACTTTGTCAAAAAAGCACCCTCTTCAACAGCAGCATCTCCACCACCTACAACAGCGATAATTTGATTTTTGAAAAATGCACCATCACAGATAGCACAGTAAGAAACACCTTTACCGGAATACTCTTCCTCACCCGGTACACCTAATTTGACAGGTGTGCCACCGGTTGAAAGAATAATAGCTTTGGCTTTATAAATAACACCCGAAGCACATTTTGCATAACGGTAATCACCGTCAACATACACTTCTTCGACTTCTTCCATATCAATTTCTAAACCAAAAGATTTAGCATGGTCGGCAAATTTCATTGAGAGTTCAGCACCACCAATTTTTTCAAAGCCTAAGTAATCTTCAACTTCATGGGTATTAGCAATCTGCCCACCCGGCATATACTTTTCTAAACAAACAGTCTTACGGTTAGCTCTTGCGGAATACATCCCTGCACACAACCCACCCGGACCGGCACCAACAATGACAACATCATACTCTTTTACTTCTGACATAGTTACCTCAAATATTTTTGTAATCCGTCTTCCAAACTGACGGGATTCATATTAAATAGTTTTTTCATCTTCTTGGTATCGCAAGTCGAACCTTCTTACATCATGACAATCTGGTCTCGCGTTATAGGAGCAGGCTTGAGAATTTTCTCTAAGACCGACGATACAATATTCATAAACATGATTGGCAGAAAAAAGTTCATTCTTTTTTTCCGCAACACTCTTTTAAGTATATCTAAAATTTCTAAATACTCAAGCTTGTCAGGACCACCGACTTCGATTATTTCATTATTAATTTGTGAACAATCTGTCATCATTGTAATCAGATCATCTATATAAAGTGGCTGCATTCTATACTTCCCACTTCCTATTATCGGTAAGAATGGAGAAATTCGTATCATTTGCTCAAGCATAGTGATAAACCCATCCCCTTTGCCATAAATAATAGATGGTCTGAAAATAACAAACGGCAGTTCCGAAGCAATCACCGCTTGCTCAGCGACAAACTTTGTTCGGTGATATTTCGATTTTGCATTTTCGTGTGTACCAACTGCTGACAGATAGATTATTTTTTTCACCTTCTGTTTTTTGGCAGCTTCTACGAGATTTTTTGTACCTATACCAACAGTTGTATCAAATTTGTTTTTACGAGTTTCTGCTATAATTCCAACAAGGTGATAAACAACATCTAGATTTTCACAAAATGATTCAAGAGAACTTACATCTTCAATAGAACCATGGCAAACTTCCACAGCACTCCCCCACCGCACAGAACTCTTTTGGGAATGTGCCAGCACGACTACTTTGTGCTTTTGCTCAAGCAATTTCTTTACCAGATATGATCCGACAAACCCCGATGCTCCCGTTACGCCAATTCTCACCAATCAATTCCTTTTTGGGCTAAAATACCATCTTGATACGGATGTTTTATCTCTTTCATTTCAGTCACTAAATCAGCTTTTTCTATCAGATAGTCAGGGGCATTCCGACCTGTAATAACCAGATGTTGTTTTTCCGAACAAGCATCAAGCAGAGCTAAAACATCTTCTTTGGTTATCAGCTTTAAATCGGCAGCAATATTGAGCTCATCTAAAATCACCAGTTGATACTTATCGGATTTAATTTTCTCAATAGCAAAAGCAACACCCTCCTGGGCAGCCTTCTGATGTTCGGCAAACTCTTTTTTGTCGTCGATAATACCGACAAACCCTTCGCCGACAAGATGAAGCTCTACATTCGGTTCAAGCCGTTTTAAGCCTTTCAGTTCGCCATATTTCCAGCTCCCTTTGACAAACTGAATTATACAAATATTCCAATTATAACCGACCGCTCTGACAACCATCCCGAGTGAGGCAGTCGTTTTCCCTTTGCCATTACCGGTGTAGACAACCAGTAATCCTTTATCAACAGGTTTCTTATCTTCAGACATACAATCCTCATTTCTTTGTTAAGTAATGTAATATCCTGTTTTCCAAGCAAAAAGTCAATCCCATTACTGAAAATAAGTTAGCCCGAACTAACAAGCAAAGATTGTGAAATTATTAACAAAATATAGTTTGACAATTCAGTCTATAATTGCTATTTTCTTAATAAGACAAACCGGGTAGTAATTATGAGATTGATACCCTAAATATTAATTTCAGAGAAAGAAGGCTGCGATGCAGTTTACAAAAGCAGAAGAATACGGAATGCTTGGAGTTTTATATTTATCTGAAAAGGAACTCGGTAGTATTACTCCTCTTTCAGAAATAGCAGAAGCGAAAGCTATTCCAGAAAAGTTTTTAGCAAAGATTTTCCAATCTCTATCAAGATCGAGTATCGTTCGGTCTCATCGAGGTGTCCGTGGTGGTTTTTCATTATCAAAGGATCCATCCAGTGTCACTGTAAAAGAAGTGTTGGAATCAATTCACGGTCCTTATCATCTAATCAAGTGTACCAATAACACTGAAGTTTGTGATAAAGCAGAATATTGTTCATTACGAGAATTACTTTCAATTGCTGAAGACAAACTTATTCAGATTTTCGAGAGTCATACTCTTGCTGATTTAGTGAAATGGGAAAGCAATAAAATAGCATCAATTAAATCATAAACTTTGAGGTACTTTTTATCTCGTTTTAGGTTTACATTGTGAAACAAATTGATTATGTTCGGGCAAATATGAGTAAGAAAAGCTTTTAGGAGAATACAGCAATGCCCGTTATGTCAGACAAATGGATCGTAGAGATGTCCAAATCAAAAGGAATGATTAGTCCCTTTTCAGAAAAACAGGTACGGGATGGAATTAGCTTTGGAGTTTCTTCGTATGGCTATGATATCAGCTTAGCGGATGAGTTTAAAATATTTGACCCTTCTTCAATTTCAGAATTAGATCCTAAAAAGGACTCTTCTGCTAATTTTAAAGATTTCAAAGGGGACTCTGTTTTAATTCCGCCAAATTCTTTTATTCTAGCCCGTACGAAAGAGTATTTTAAAATTCCAAGAAACATCCTCACAATCTGTCCGGGCAAATCTACATATGCCCGAAATGGTGTCTTGGTCAATGTCACACCATTTGAACCGGAATGGGAAGGTTTCGCCACTATCTCACTTTCTAACACAACTCCAGTCCCGGTACGAGTATATGCAAATGAAGGAATCGCACAACTTATATTTTTAAAGGCAGACGAAGAATGTCTGACCTCGTATAAAGATAAAAAAGGTAAGTATCAATCGCAAAAAGAAATCACATTATCTAAATCAGATAAAGAAGCCACAAAATAATATGGCAAATTTATTTTTTGAAATACAGGAGCAATACACATGTTAAAAGATGCTGTTCAAGATAAAAAAAAGAATGGTACAGCTACTTCTAATGGCAAAAGAAAAATGGTAACAATCGACGGCAACTCTGCCGCCGCACATGTTGCCCACGCCACCAACGAAGTAATCGCAATTTACCCTATCACCCCATCATCAAACATGGGTGAAATCTCTGATGAAAAATCAGCCAGAGGTGAAAAAAACATTTGGGGATTTATCCCCGATGTTGTCGAACTACAATCTGAAGGCGGAGCATCCGGTGCTGTGCATGGAGCATTAACAACCGGCGCACTAACTACCACTTTCACCGCATCACAAGGTTTACTCTTAATGATTCCAAACATGTTTAAAATTGCAGGTGAATTAACACCAACAGTTTTCCATGTTACCGCTCGTGCGATTGCCTCGCACGCACTTTCAATCTTCGGTGACCACTCCGATGTCATGGCAACCCGTTCAACAGGTTTTGCTTTGCTCGCATCAGGTTCGGTTCAAGAAGTAATGGACATGGCACTTATTTCTCAAGCAGCAGCTTTGGAAAGTCGTATTCCATTTATACATTTCTTTGATGGTTTCAGAACTTCTCACGAAGTACAAAAAGTTGAAGAAATCTCATTTGATGATATGCGTTCAATGATGGATGAAGACTTAATTGCCAAACATCGCCAGAGAGCTCTCTCCCCTGACTATCCAACTATCAAAGGTACATCGCAAAACCCAGATGTCTTTTTCCAATCTCGTGAAACAGCAAATAAGTTTTATGATGCCTGCCCTGATATCGTTCAAAAACAGATGGACGCTTTTGGCAAACTAGTCGGTAGAGATTATAAATTATTCGATTACTTCGGTCACCCTGAAGCTGAAAATGTTGTTGTTGTTATGGGGACCGGTTCTGAAGTTATCCATGAAACAGTCGACAAATTAGTCGCTGACGGTGAAAAAGTAGGACTTATCAAAGTACGTTTGTACCGTCCGTTTTCTACCAAAGCATTAGCAATGGCACTTCCTGCAACAGTTAAAAAAATTGCTGTTTTAGACAGAACAAAAGAACCTGGTTCAGTTGGTGAACCTCTATATACTGACGTTCATACTTCTATAAACGAAGCCTTAGAATCCGGCATTGCTCCATTTAAATCTCATCCACTTATTATCGGTGGAAGATATGGTCTTGGTTCTAAAGAGTTTAATCCTCCAATGGCAAAAGGTGTCTTTGACAATCTGAATCTTGACAATCCTAAAAACCATGTCACCGTTGGTATTAACGACGATGTAACCCACACTTCTATTGAGTCAGATCTATAATTTGATTTAGAAGGTGAAAATTTCCGTGGCTTATTCTTCGGTCTTGGTTCTGATGGTACCGTTGGTGCTAACAAAAACTCTATCAAAATTATTGGTGAAAACACTGACAATTTTGCTCAAGGTTATTTTGTATATGATTCCAAAAAAGCCGGAGCTGTAACTGTCTCCCATGTTCGCTTTGGTTCTAACATGATTCAGAAACCATACCTTATTTCTAAGGCTCAGTTTGTAGCCTGTCATAACTTTACATTCTTACAAAAATATGATATGGTCGACAAACTTGTTGAAAATGGAACATTCTTATTAACCTCTCCATATTCAGCTGCTGAAGTTTGGGACACTCTTCCAATAGAAGTACAGCAACAACTTATAGAGAGAAAAGCCAAATTCTATGTTATCAACGCTTTAAAACTTGGTAAAGAATTAGGTCTTGGAACTCGTATCAATATGATTATGCAGACCGCATTTTTCTTAATCTCTGGTATTCTTCCAAAAGAAAAAGCAATCGAAGCTATCAAAGGGATGATCCAAAAAACATATGGTACAAAAGGTGAAAAAGTTGTCAATATGAACAACGCTGCTGTTGATGCTGCCGTTTCTCACATTGAAGAAGTCAGCTATCCAAAAGAAGTGACTTCAACAAAGCACCGTCCTCCTATCGTTCCAAAACATGCTCCTGAATTTGTTCAGAAAGTAACATCAGAAATTATCGCCGGTCGTGGTGATGATCTTCCTGTTTCTGCTTTCCCAATCGATGGAACTTTCATGACCGGAACAACCCAGTATGAGAAACAAAATCTCGCAACAGAAATTCCAATTTGGGACAAAGAAACTTGTATCCAATGTAATATCTGTGCGATCGTTTGTCCGCATGCTGCAATCAGACCAAAAGGATTTGATAAAGAATATATCGACAATGCTCCAAAAGATTTCTTATACGTCGACGCAAAAACAAAAAGTTTCAAAGATATGTATTACACATTACAAGTTGCTCCTGAAGATTGTACCGGGTGTGAAATTTGTGTTAATGCCTGTCCTGCTTTTGCGAAAGATGCTGACGGTAACAAAACAGAAACTCATGCTATTTAAATGACTGCTCAGGCTCCAATCCGTGACCGTGAGAAATTAAACTGGGAATATTTCCTCAATGAAATCCCAGAACCTGACACATCAAAATTCAACATCGAAACAACCAAAGGTTCTCAATTTGTAAAACCTTTGTTTGAATTCTCCGGTGCTTGTGTTGGTTGTGGTGAGACTCCATATATCAAACTGATGACTCAACTATTCGGCGACAGAGCTTTATGCTCCAACGCTACCGGTTGTAGTTCAATCTATGGCGGAAACCTTCCTACAACACCATACACTACCACCGCAGATGGTCTCGGTCCTGCTTGGTCTAACTCACTCTTTGAAGACAACGCTGAATTTGGTTTTGGTATGCGTCTCACAGCAGACAAACTCCACGACTACTCTCTGCTTCTTGTCAAAGAATTAGCACCTGAAATGTATGATGCTTTCGCAAATGCCGAACAGAGTTCTCAGGCAAATGTTGAAGAACAACGTGAACGGAAAAATGCTTTACTTGATAAATTAAAAGCAATGAAACCATCTGATAAAGTTACTGCCTTAACAAACGTAGCTGATTTCTTAGTTAAAAAATCAGTTTGGTCTATCGGTGGTGATGGATGGGCATATGACATTGGATTTGGTGGACTTGACCATGTACTCGCAAGTGGACGTAATATCAACTTGATGGTACTTGACACAGAAGTCTATTCAAACACCGGTGGTCAGATGTCAAAATCTACTCCTCGTGGGGCTATCGCTAAATTTGCTGCCGGCGGTAAACCGGGTGGTAAAAAAGACCTTGGTCTCATGATGATGTCATATGGTACAGTCTATGTAGCACAAATTGCTATCGGCTCAAGCCATAACCAAACAGTTAAAGCAATGGTTGAAGCAGAACGGTTTAACGGCCCATCGCTGCTTATCTGTTACTCTCACTGTATTGCACATGGTATCAATATTTCCTTAGGAAATACGCAGGAAGATAGAGCGGTAAAATCAGGTCACTGGCCTTTATACCGTTATAACCCTGATCTAATCGAACAAGGTAAAAATCCACTGCAACTTGACTCTAAAGCACCATCAATTCCGTTTGAAGAATATGCATATGCTGAAAACAGGTATCGTTCCTTGATTAATCAAGACCCTGAAAAAGCTAAAATGCTTATGAAACAAGCACAAATTGATTGTGACCGCAGATGGAAATTGTACTCTCAATTAGCAAAAATGGAATACTAAGATAACTATTTGTTATCCAACATATAAGGCGAGCATTTGCTCGCCTTTTTTTATTGCATTTTAAATAAGCAATTCTTCAGAAATAGCTAATATCTCCGATACTAATACAAACAATCAATATTCAAACAAATTGGAGATATTATGCATTTCAAAACAACTTTAATTTTCTTAATCATTGCTCTTTTGACACTTTCATCTTTTGCCTTTGCCAGTGATAAAGAGCAAGAATTAACAGACAAATTTTTAGATAGACTTGAGTCTAAACATACCACAAAACTCACATGGTTATCCGGTTACTTTTCCTTAAATAGAATTAACCGTGATAACGACTATAACAAATTTGCCTCCTACGAATCAAACAATTTTACCTCAACTGATGTCGCTTGGTTAGGCGATGCAAAATCTATTGGTCTTGAGATGGGTGTAATTTTTAAAGAAAAATATGCTTGGTCGATCGGTGCTGCTTATACAATGAAAATGGGTGAAGAATTAACAGGCTCTCATCTGTATAGCCCAACCGGTGCAACATTAGAAAATCCGACTAGTGAACTTTCGCTTGTAGGCTTTAATACAGGATTACAATATTACATCTATAATGCTCCTACTGTTGCCAATAAATTAACAGCTTTAGCCTTACGGACAGGTATTTCGATCGGTTATTATCAAGTTAAATGGGATTTATGGTCAGATTACAACAATCTTAATTTATCGACATCTGCCCCTACCGGTACAAATACGACTTTCCAAGATAGCTCCCCATCGATTGCTCTCCATTTTGGTGCTGATTACCCAACCAACATATTTGGGCTAGCTCTTGGATTTGATATGAGCTATTTATACTTGAACTTTAATCAGGTTGCTTGGTATAACTCTCAAGATGACGAAATCGTTGCTTCTTACACTGGAGCCGATGATGGACGAGTCGACTTAAACCTTTCCGGTATTCGTGGAAAAGTAGAGCTAAAGCATTTCTTTAACTGGTAATCGAAACATAAAATCGTACTTCTTTGCTAAATTATGAGAGTTTGAGAATAAATGGTTGACGTACGTAAATTTAGCTCTATTTTAGAACGAACATCAATCAACAACGGAGAAAAGAATTGAAAAAATTTATATCTATTATTAGTTTATGTGCTCTACTTTTTATCGGTCTGTCTTGTTCAAATGAAAAAGATACTCAAGAATCTCTTCCGTCTGATAACGCAGCCACAAAAGATACTCAAGAATCTCTTCCATCTGATAAAGCAGACACAAAAAGTGCCAAAGAATCTCTTCCGGTAGAAAAAGCTATTATAGGCAAAGTTCAAGGATCACTTCCGGCTAAAAAAGTAGGTGTTATCGGAAAAGCAACCGGTAAACTTGCCTTTATTCGAAAAGGTGATATTTGGTAAATGGATGTCAATGGTCAGAATCAGGACAAAGTCTGTGCCTCCGGTAACGCTGATGGTCGCTTAAGCTGGTCACCTGACAACAAGACTATCGTATTTACTCGTTCAGGCCTTGTAGATTATAGGTCACCTGATAATCTCGGTGGTAAACATAAACTCTATGATATTTTCTTATGCTACATTGATTCTGCGTATGCTAACAATCGGAACTACTGGTATCGAATCACAAACGATCTCGGTAACCGTGGACCGGAATGGCAAAAAGATGGCAAACGAATCTTCTTCTGGAAAGATATGAATGCCAACTATATTAATTCGGATGCTCCGAATTACCAACTTTGCACTATGGAACCTGATGGAAGCGAAGTTATTTTACTTCGTAAAGACTGGCAAAACCTTAACGAGAACTATCTTATCTCACCTACTCGTAATGCCAATGGTGATATCGCTGCTGTCTACTTAGCTAAAAATCGTCAAGTTGGTATTATCATAATGCCTGCTGGGGAATATATGCCTGAGATGGATTCACTGCTTGAAGTAGCCGAAACACACAAAGGTATGGTTGCTCCAAGTTGGTCTCCCGATGGCAAATGGTTAGCCTATGTTAGTAACGACTTAAAAAAAGGCGGACTCTACCTGACTACTCCTGACTTCAAAGAGACATACTTAGTCTCGGCACCTCCAGTTGGAACAAATCTGAATACATTTTCCCCATCGTTTTCTCCTGACTCAAAATGGATAACTTTTTCAACAACCGATGGTTCTATCTGGATTGTAGATATTACCGGCAACGGGAAACGTCGTTTGACAGGACCAGGTCCTGACAAAGCACCAACATGGTCTAAATAAATAGATACTGAATTAAAGACGTAGGTCGGGTTTGAACTGTTCGCTAAGCGAATGCAGAACCCGACTTTTTTTATTAATTTAATACCGTAAACAACCTACTCCACCTGACCTTGTCAAAGAAATGAACGGCATTATATACAAAGACCCTTGGAACAGATAACGGGTCAGTCATTGTTATTTCAGGCGACGGGTATGCATCGTCACTCCATGACCAATGAATAATCATCGCTTTCCCTAAAATAGATTCTTTCGCCACTGGTCCCCATGCTCTGGAGTCATACGAGTTGTCTCTATTATCACCCATCATAAAAAACATATCTTTTGGAATAACATACGGTCCAAAATTATCAAAAGAGTTCTCCCCTCTAATCCCTCTTGGTTTGATTACTCTATCGAGATACTTCCCTGTTTTAGGCAATTTATATTCCTCCCCATTTACATATACATTTTTGTTAATAATCTCAAGAGTGTCCCCTCCAACAGCTATACATCGTTTGATATATTTCATAGGCGTATGTGGAGGTATAAAGATTACAATATCACCCTGCTGCGGGTAAGAGATAGCGGGCAAGCGGTAGTCCAGAAAAGTAAGCCTTGCCCCATAGACAAATTTATTTGCGGTAATAAAGTCTCCGACCAAAAGCGTATCTTCCATAGACCCCGAGGGTATTTTGTAGGTTGCTACGACAGATTCAATCATAATAAATGCCATAATAACAGCAAAGAGAATCTGCCTTAGATTGTCAAAAACTTCATTCTTTGTCATAAGTATCTTTCTTAAATAGTTTTGTTATATAAACGAATACTTACGAAACAATTATTTATTCAGATGATTTATTAGAAAAGTCAGGTCTCGGAAAGACGGTACCTACGATCAATTACTCGCGTCGTCAGGAACCCTTTCCTGATGAAATCACGGACACAACAAAGCAGGTCTCTCAAAATAGAAACCTGCTTTAAAATTTATAATTAACGAATCATCAGTTAGTTTTTCAAATTACGAATAATCCGTCTTATAGGGAGTGACAAACGAGTACGGAAATCATCGTTGATTTCGATTGTAAACGATGAGTTAAACTCTGTATCGAGTTTATCTTTATGAACGGTAATCATACCTTCGATAGTCTCGCCTGCTTTGATTTTCATGGGCAGTTTGAGATCGAACGATTTATTATTCATATCGATCAATGTTATTTCATAATCTTTGTCAGATTTATTTACCAGATGAAACTTTGCTTTGCTCCGAGGTTTTTTAGAATACTGGGAGACATCTAGCTTGTACGGTTCAAATGCGATTGGTCCGATTGATTCCGGTTTCGGGAACAGTTCAGCATCGATTCGTAAATATACTTTTTCATCAGAGATATTAGTTTCCAAGTATGGTTTTTTGGCGACATATCCACGGAAAGATTTTGTTGCGAAGATAATTTCAATTGATGTTGAATCACCCGGTGCTAAGACAGAATCCTGAAGCGGTGCTTTGGTACATCCGCAACCAGGGACAACTCTCTCAATCCTTAAAGTATCAGTGCCGGTAGATTTAATCCAAAAGGTATGGCTCACCGATGTTCTTTGAGCAACTTTACCAAAATTAAACGACGGTTCTTTTATCTCAATCATTGGCGCCGCATAGGCAGAAAGAGTAAAAGATAAGATTGCTATTAAATAAATAATTTTTTTCATTTTTAAACTCCACACTTCATTACACAGTAAAAAATTAGCTGATTACGTTAAACAGACGGCTCCAGCGAACCTTCTGTAAAAAATGTACGGCATTATATATAAACATTCTTGGAACCGACAGCGGGTCTTGGAGAGACACTTCCGGTGATGGGAAGTTTTCATCCGACCATGACCAATGAATCATCAACGCCGAACCAATAACATTACCTCTCGGCACCATACCCCAATCTCTTGAATCCGAAGAATTATCCCGGGTGTCACCCATCATAAAGTAATACCCTTCCGGGATTACTTGTGGTCCATAATTATCAAAAGAGTTTTGTCCACCCGGACGTCTCGGTTTGATTTTCGCAGATGTATATTTGCCATGTTCAGGCAGTTCAAATATTTCATCGTTCACATACACGATTCTATCTTTTATATGAATAGTATCACCGCCAACAGCAACACACCGTTTAATATATTTTACATTCACATGCGGTGGATAAAAGATGACAACATCGCCCTGCACTGGATCAGAAAAGGCAGGAAGCTGCCAATCGACAAACGGAAGTCTGGCTCCATAGATAAACTTATTTGCCAATAGAAAATCACCAACCACAAGGGTATCTTCCATAGACGCAGAAGGAATTTTGTACGCTTCCACCACAGAAGTTTTTATCATAACTGCCATTATTACGGCAAACAGAATTTGTTTTAAATTGTCCCATGCAGCATCAGAATTCATATCTATCCTATTTCTTTTAATACTAGTTTTATCTTATACTCTCAATATTTAAAATCAATACAGAGATAATGCAATATTCTTATTTTAATTTACCCTGCAAACACTCTTAGAATATCATTATAGGTCACCATCAATATCAAACCAAGGAGAAGTAACGCTCCCGCCTGCTGGGCATACATTCGCCCTTTTATCGAAACCGGTGAGCCTTTAATTTTTTCAATAGCTAAAAAGACCAAATGTCCGCCATCAAGAACAGGGATCGGAAGAATATTTAAAACACCTAAGTTGACAGAAAGCAGAGCCATGAAAAACAGAAGCGGGACTATTCCCTCTTTGGCTACCTGTCCAGATTGTTTGGCAATAAAAACTGGTCCGCCAAGTTCTTTGACAGAAACATCAGCAGTCACTAAACTTTTTACCGTTTTGAAAGTCAGCATAACAAATTCGTTTGCTTTCCCAAATCCTTCTGAAACTGCTTTGGTAAATCCCATATATTCATACGATGATGGGTTTGGAGCAAACCCGATAACGCCTATGGTATCCACACCACCATCGGCATTTGGAGCTTCTGCTATTGTAGTCGTGATTCCTTTTGTAATTGTGTCGGTACCATGCACCCATGTGAGAGTAAGTTCTTCGTTAACAATTTTATAAATTTGAAACCGAAGTGAATCAAAATTTTGCACAACGTTTCCGTTGATACCTATAATTTCATCACCTGTTTGCAGTCCTGCATCAAAGGCAGGTTTGGTATCATCAACAACACCGACAACAATCCTGTCTTCTTCAAAGATAGGTTTCCCGGTAAAATAAAAGAGTCCTATAAAAATCACAACTGCCAAAACATAGTTCGCAAAAGGTCCGGCAAACAAAACCGCCGCTCTTGTGCCAACAGACTTCGACATAAACTCGTTATCAGCACCAGTGCTTTCTTCTTCAGGGTTCTCCCCTGCCATCTTCACAAATCCACCAAGTGGAATCGCACCTATACAATATTCGGTCTCACCATATTTCTTTTTAAAAATATATGGAGGGAACCCGATTGAGAATTTTTCTACAAAAATTCCTGCTTTTTTGGCGACTAAAAAATGTCCTAGCTCATGGATGAGAACTAAAACACCTAGTACAAATACAAATGAAACAATTGTCATTAACATGTATAATTTCCTATCAATTCGTCTGCGGTTTTTCTCGCTACTTTATCAGCTTCTAAAATATCCAGTAAATTAGGCTGAGAAACAATATTTAATTTCTGAAGCGATTCTTCAATACAATTAGTTATATCGGTAAATTGGATTTTTTCTTTGAGAAAAGCGTCAACAGCAACTTCGTTTGCAGCATTAAAAATAGCAGGAGCTGTTCCGCCTTGTTCAGCACACTCAAATGCAAGTTTGAGGGCTTTAAATTTGTCAAAATCAGGTTCTTCAAATGACAAGTCCGGTAATTTGGTGAAGTCTAATGCTCCAAACGGAGAGTCTACCCTATCCGGCCAGAAAAGTGCGTAGCTTATAGGAAGTTTCATATCCGGGTTTGAAAGCTGAGCAATCACCGATGAGTCGTTAAACTCGACCATCGAGTGAATAATTGACTGCGGATGAATAACTACTTTCACTTTTGATGCAGGGATATGAAAGAGAACCACTGCTTCCATAACCTCAAGCCCTTTATTGGCAAGAGTCGCTGAATCAATCGTTATCTTTGGACCCATTTTCCATGTTGGATGGTCAAGTGCCTGAGCTTTGGTAATCTTGGCGAACTGATCTTTTGGGAGTGACCGAAAGGGACCGCCCGATGCTGTGATAATAACATTTTTCAGTTCGTTCTCTTTGCCTGCCAAAGCCGCCTGCCAGATTGCGGAATGTTCAGAATCTATCGGAAGAATTTTCGCTTTTGTCTTTTTTAAAATTTCAGGGAAAAGAGGTCCACCGCATACAAGCGATTCTTTATTTGCAACAGCAAGGGTTCTTCCCTGCTTGACAGTTTCAAGCGATGCTAATAATCCTGCTGCTCCAACAACAGCATTGATAACAATATCGACATAATAAAACTGGGTGAAATTTATCAGCTCTTTTTCGCCAAAAAGAAGCTTCACTTCCTCGCCTTTTAAAGCAGCTTTTAATTCATCTGCTTTTGATTCGTTGACCAAACAGAGAGCTTCCGGTTTATACTTTCGGTCTTGCTTGACTAAAAGCTCAACGTTGGAATAAGCCGCAAGTCCACGCACGACAAATTTGCCGGGGTGCTGATCGACTACTTCTAAAGTAGATTTTCCGATTGAGCCGGTCGAGCCTAATATGAGTAAATTCTTTGGTACCATCATTTATTTTAACGTAACTTTTCGTACGCAGTTCCATTTTAATTTTCAATAAAAAAGCGGGATTCTAATCCCGCTTCACAATCATAGTTTGTTTCTAGTTATAACGCTTTTCCGTCAGCATCGGAAAGATAAACTTTACGCATAACAACCTCTGTAACCGGTACAGACTTTTCACCTCTCGGGTTAGCTGTTGTTTCTAAAGAACCGATAGCATGTAACACGTTATATCCTTTAATCAATTGTCCAAATACCGTGTATTGACGATCTAAATTTGCTGTGGAGCGGTTTCTTGCTAAACAGACAAAGAACTGACAGGAAGCCGAATTAGGCGACTGAGAGCGAGCCATTGAAAGGGTACCATCCTGATGCGGAAGTTCATTAAATTCGGCAGGAAGAAAATAGCCGGCATTCCCGGTACCATTTCCTTTAGGATCGCCACCTTGAAGCATAAAATTTTCAATAATGCGGTGAAAAATCAGACCATTGTAAAAGCCGTCATTGGCACGGGCGACAAAAGAGTCGGCATGTGCCGGAGCAACATCACGATATAATTCAACAATCATCTTTCCAAAATCAGTTTCAATAGTGACAATAGCATTATCTTTTGAACGGATTGGGAATGTTTTACCTGCCAGAGAATCAGCAGGGTTTGGAGCAATATCAGCAACAACTTGTGCCACTACTTCGGTTGAATCAGTCTTAGTTGTCTCTTCTACTTTTGTGCCACATCCAACAGCAGAAAGTATTAAAGAGAGAGCGATTAGTGAGATAATAATTTTTTTCATTTTTATTCCTATTTGGTTACAATTTCATTTTGGGCGAATATATCAATTTTCAAAATGAGTGTCAAGTTTGTAATAATTAGTTCCTATAAATTTATAACCAGAATTCGCCTCAACTGCCTTACTCCCTGAGATAGTTCCTTGCTGTTTTGCGACAGGAGGAACAACAATATTTTTAGTCAGATGAATTTCAAAAACTACTCGATTGGTCTCAACAGTAGCTGTATCTGTCCAAAAAGTGATACCCTGAGCTGGATATTCATAATAATAAGCAGGAGGAGATGTTGGATCAAACGCAACGGTCGAATCAGTATAAACAGCAAAGACCTCACTCAAAGTTGAACCGATTCCAAGCGAATCTTTTGTTTTACCTGTATAAACAGAATTTACAATAAGCTCTAAAATTGTCGCAGTATCTGATAAGACTTCGTTTCTGTTTACATCATCAAGTACAAAAACCAATCCTTTGAGGTTTTCATATACGGCAATTAAAATCCACAAATCTGGATGTATATCAATTCGTTCAGGTGTTCCATTATAATCTTTTATGTCAGCATACGTATCAGTAAGCAAAACATACTGCCCTTGTCCGGTTGCTCCCGTTATCAGGGCATCGGCACGAACAGAAACGGCAACTGTGTCGGCATCTCTGATGAAAGCCTGCACTTGTGCATGCCCGAGTGTACCATCAAATGAGTACTGCCCAACCGCCTTGCCCAAAGTATCAGTCTTGACTGAATCATTTACTAACGACCCATCACCTACCAAAGCAGAAAAATGCACCCAATTATTTACAGCAGGTACAAGTGCCGAATCAACTGCAACAAATTCGATATCAACTGTGGCACCCATCACTGCTTTAATATGATCACCGGCAACCGAACTTAATCCTTCAGCAACAGGATCAGGAGGAGGTTTAACCGGGTTGTCATCGCCACACGACGCAAACAAAAATGAAAACATAAAAATTATTGCTGTAAGTAAAATCATATTGGACACTTTCTTCTCTATCATCTATCAACCTTTATAATATTTTCAATTTTTCTAAGTAGTACTTTTCGATACCGTTACAACCTACTGTTTGTTCAGTCTAATTCTTTTAAAACATTCAAACAGCAGTCATACTGAGCGGAGTCGAAGTATGAAACCTTACGGACGCATAAAATATTTTAAGCCAAGACCAATTGTCAGGTATTTAGGTCGACTTTCAGAGGCATAAAATTGATACGAGTTCACCGATGAAATTGAAAGAAATCCCATCTCATCAGCTGTTTTCCAAACTTTAAGATCAGCACCAAAATTAAAAGAAGTCGCCATTATAAAGTCAGACTCCGAGGCAAAATCTGCTCCAGATGCCGACAATAGGCCTGCTTGAAATCCAACTCCACCGTACGGAGCAAAAGCTTTTTTTACAGGTGAGTAAATATAATAATTCCAATTAAAATCTATATTGTACATCCTGAGTTTCATCCAATGTATCTGATGAGTAGGAATATTTACAAAAAATGATTTTAAACTATCCCCTATTTGAACATCAGTAAAAGAAAAGCCAACATTAAACAGAACATTATCATTGATCAGTCGACCATAATTTAATCCAATAGCAACTGAATTGTCATAGACAACTTCAGCATCAAGTTCAAGCAGCTGACCAAATTCGTTAAAAAAGGGTACCTTATAGCCACCAATCCCTATTCGATTATAAGACCCGTGGGCGGTAGCAGAACTAACATTAAATTCCATTACATTGTACCGAGCAGCAACTTTTGTAATCGCAAAAATATTAGTAGCACTTACAAGCAGAACTACCATAACTGCGAAAAATATTCTCATACTTTTAGACATCCGAACTTCCTTTATATTTTCAAATAAATTATTATCACTTAGGATAAATCAGCTATTTCTTTCTGTCAAATAATAACATATATATCATACAAATTAAATAGCAAAAATGATGCAATTAACTCCGTATAATAAACAATTATATCGAATTTTGTATATTTTACGCAAAAAATACCGATAATTGTATTAAATACTTGACTAATCACAGCTTGTTACTTTATTCACAAAGCAAACAAGTATAGATAAATATAGGACTATTAAATATGGCAAAAGTAAATATCGTCATAGTCGGAGCCGGAATCATGGGGCAAGGACTGGCAGAAGCAATCGCAGGTGCGGGACACGATGTATTATTAATCGACAAAACTACAAAACTCGCCGAGCGTGGAATCAAAGGAATCAGAGAATCTATCGACCATGAAATCGAAAGATGGGGTCTCACTCAATCTGACAAAAAAGCAATCTTAGCTAGGATCCACCCAACTTCAGATTTATCTCAAGTTGAAGATGCCGAAATAATTTTAGAAGCAATCCCTGATGACTTAAAAGCAAAGAAGAAAATTTTCGAACAGCTCGATTCTTTATGCGATGAAGATGCACTCCTGATTACCAACACCTCTACTCTCTCAATTTCAGAAATCGCCGCTGTAACGGAACGTCCTGAAAAAGTTATCGGCATGCATTTTTTAAACCCGGTCACAAAAATTCCATTAGTAGAATTTGTCAAAGGTTTACAAACTGACGATGAAACTTTTGAAAAAGCCGTTCAGTTTGCTGAACTATTAGACAAGCAATATATCACCGTCAACGAATACCCAGGTTTTGTGACAACTCGAATTATCGTACCGATGCTCAACGAAGCGATGCATATTCTTATGGAGGGTGTCGCATCGGCAAAAGATATCGACCGTGCCATGAAACTCGGATTTGGCTTTAATGTCGGACCACTTACTTTGGCGGATATGATGGGGCTCGATGTTGTTATGTCATGGATGGAAAACTTACTGGCTGAACTTGTTGAACATAAATACAACCCATGTCCTCTTCTCAGAAAACTTGTTCGTTCCGGTAACCTGGGAGTTAAAACAGGCAAAGGATTTTTTGTCTATGATTCCGAAGGAAATAAAATTGAAGAGAACAATGTTAACTCGGTAAAGGCAAACTAAAATGAATATACTCGTGATAAATGCAGGTTCATCATCAGTCAAGTATCAGCTCATTGATACGACAAACGAAATTGCACTCGCCAAAGGAAACATCGCTCGTATCGGCATGTCGGCATCGGTGCTTACTCATAAGCCACACGACCGTGAAGAAGTGAAAGTATCTGCTGAAATTTTAGACCATATTATTGCTATTGAATATATCATTTCAATTTTGATGTCAGAGAACCATGGTGTTATAAAAGATATTTCAGAAATCCACGCAGTAGGTCATCGGTTTGTGCATGGTGGCGAAAAATTCTCAGGTTCTACCCTCATCACAAAAGATATGATGAAAGAGTTCCGCAATCTTATCGAACTCGCACCTCTGCATAACCCGCATAACATCCGTGGTATAAATGCATGTATGAAAAAACTACCCAATATCCCTATGGTCGCTGTCTTTGATACTGCTTTCCATTCCGGTATGCCACCTCATGCATTTATTTATGGGCTACCTTTTATTATGTATAAAAAATATGGCATCCGTCGCTATGGATTCCATGGTACTTCGCATAGGTACGTTTCTGATATTGCCGCTGAACTATTAGGTAAACCAATTACTGAATTAAAAATAATCACAGCTCATCTTGGCAACGGTGCATCTATTGCCGCTGTTGACAGTGGAGTTTCTGTAGATACATCTATGGGCTTCACTCCTCTTGAAGGACTCCTGATGGGAACCCGTTCGGGTGATTTAGACCCGGCGATTATTTTACATATCATGGCTCGTGAAGAATTAACTCTACACGAAGCAAACACGCTGCTGAATAAACATTCTGGCTTAGCAGGCATCTCAGGAATTTCATCGGATATGCAGGATATTGTCAAAGCTGCCGAAGAAAATAATTTTAATGCATCACTTGCCATGGAAACTTTCTGTTACCGTGTCAAAAAATATATCGGTGCATATGCGGCTGCAATGGGTGGTGTTGATGCTCTCGTATTTACAGCAGGTGTTGGTGAGAACTCACCGATTATTCGTGAAATGACTTGTGCTAATTTCGAATACATGGGAATATCTCTTGATGAGACAATAAACAATGATACTATTGGAAAAACGATGGATATTTCTTCTAGCGATGCTACCGTTAAAACGTTTGTTATTCCAACCAATGAAGAACTTGTCATTGCCCGTGATACAAAAGAGATTGTCGAAGCCTTAAAATAACATAATATTTTTTGAACTTGTTGAGAGTTAAGTAGTATAATTATTACAACAACTGAAAATGAAATGTTAAAATGCCGATTTTAATACATATAACCATAACTCTTCTAATTTTTATTAGTACAGTACTATCTGGTAACCCTAGTATTATATGTGCTATAAACCAAAGTAATAGCATCTGTGCTAAAAAAATCATCGAAAAGCCAAAATCTTGTTGTTCTTCAGCAAAAGAAAAAGAAGTTAAAAAAAGTTGTTTTCAAAAACAAGAATCAACTAAGTGTGATTTATCGACCGCAGAAAAAATAAAAAGTTGTTATAAATGCTTTTATACATCTCCAATTAAAACGGCAGTTTTACATGAACAAAAACTTACTCTGAATTTTAAAGCTAACATACAATTCTGTAATACCTTATTTAATACCTCCAATAACTTTTCACAAGTTTATGAATTTTCCGGTGTTCCAAATGGAATACATAAGACGATTTCTTCAACTATCTTGCGTCTCTGAAGAGCCGCACCGACCATGAATTCGCGTGGTTCTGTTTTAACTAAAAATTATAAAATTAAATAAAAAGGAATTAATATGAATAAATTTCGTTTAGTATCAATAGCTATGCTTGTTTTTGTTGTTATCTTTAGCGGTATTATCATCGCCCAAAACAACGATTCAAATGATGTAATAAATAACAGTACTCAACAAGAATGCATGAAAATGTGTGAATCTAAAGCTGCCGGTTCATGTGACCAACCTTGTAACCCTTCAGAATGCACTCCTGAGAAAATGGAACAGTGCCAACAACAGTGCGAACAAAAAATGAATTGCACACCTGAAGAAAAACAAGCTTGTGACAAAGCATCTAAAGATTGTTCACAGAAGAAAAACTGTTCGAAATAAATTTTCGTACAGATATATTTTATCAGCAGGTCTCTTCGGAGACCTGCTGTTTTTATTATAAGCTATTAGATGCTCCCACTATGTCATTCCTACTCCCCCAATGTCATCCCTGCTCCTCCTATGTCATCCCTGCTCCCCCTATGTCATTCCTGCTCCCCCTATGTCATCCCAGCGAAGGCTGGGATCCAACATTGTTGTTGCAAAAATGGGTTCAGTCACATATAAAACACATTCTAAAGGCTGTTTTATTAACCGTTTTTTCCCGGTAAGTAATATATGGTTAACCTCTTACAACGAAATGGCTTTGCCTT
>JAJRSF010000033.1 GCA_024278935.1 Candidatus Zixiibacteriota bacterium | reverse complement strand
TTTTTTTATATGCTTTACAGTAGGTCGTGGTTCCAAGTATTCGACTTGTAGACTTGTAGGTCGGGTTCACGAAGCCACCGATAGGTGGGTATAGAACCCGACATATGAATCAATGGGGATAATATAAATTTGTAACCTGCACTATTTTATTTATCAGTTGACTGTTAAGTTACCTGTTGGGTTGGGTGCTTTCACGCTTCAGCGTGATACACCTGACACTTCAAATCAAGTCGGTTCTCAATTCACTAAAGCGAATAAGGAACCGACTGAACGACTAATTACTTGCGGCAGAAGATTTTGTTTTTTTATTATTAACTTCATAATAATTCTCATCAAGTACTAATCTTAATGTACTATACTGTGCATTATGTAGATTCTGAATTAACCTATCAACAACAAGTTCAAAATTCTGCTTATCTGTTAACCTTGAAACGCCATGTCCACCCGCTTCCAAAATATCCGATACAGATTTTTCAGCATACACATTAGTGAATAAGAAAAGAATTGATATTATTAGTAAAAACTTTATTTTAAAATTCATTCTATCCCTCTTTCATTACTCGATGCTTTTTTTATTTTATCAACTACACTCGACTCTAGTTGTTGAAATTCATTATTCTTCTTTTTAACAATTAAATTTTTACTGCTTGTTTTCCAATAAGGACCTAAATCAAATGACATTTCATCAGTATAAGCTTCATACAAAACTTTCATAGAACTTACATCAATTATCCATTGCGAAGGACCAGATATCATGCCATTTTTGTATGTAGAAGCAGGATTAATATCTAAAGCCAAGATAGCTCCTTTTGAACCGAGCCATTTTGGTTTAATCTGTAGTTGGTCATAAAACAAAGAATCTCCAATTATTGTAATTAATTCGTATGCTACTTTTTCAGCAGATCTTGTATCATATACTTCAAACAGCCTATCATAAGCTGAGTGTGTAAAATAATAATGTCCATCAGGTGAAAAGTTATTAAGAATCAAAATATCTGGAAGCTCCGTTGCATTTATTTCATTTGAACCAGTATTAATCGTAAACAATTTACTTTTGTAATCTTTGTAATTTCCACCTTTTTTTGAAAACTGAAATGTGATAGGATCAATACCAAAAAAAGATTTAAGGATATTATTGTCATCATTTGTGTATCCATTAGCATAAATGTATTTTCCTGAAGGCCAAATACATTGATCAAGCAAAGGACCATCTATTTTATCAGGACCTCCAATAATCCATTCTATAGATTTATCTTCGATGCTAAGAATTCCAAATCCAACAGGTACGTAAGAATGGTCAGCTTCTGGATATGGGTGGTCAATGCCTGAAATAAATGCTATATACTTAGAATTTGGACTAAAGCAAAAAGACTGTATATGAAAATTAGTTAAATCAGAAGAATTTAGAACTATTTCAGCTTTAGGGTTTAAGATCTTCAGGGAAATAGTAGAAGTGGTGAATGAATTATCGACCTTTTGATAGCCCCGAATAGCTAAATAATCATCATTTGGAGATACTTTACAAGTTAACATATGAAATTCACTATTCTTATAAAATTCATTAACCTGATTTGTTGATAAATCAGTTTTATATAAGGTACTTCTTACTCGGTAGGATTCTCTTATATCTGGAGTTATAGTGTACAGTACTTGTGTACTACCTTGCAAAAAAGTAATAAACATCAATATTAAACATAGTATGAACTTTTTCATTGTTTTTAACCTTTCTAATCTAATATTATGGACATGTATATGGTTTTAACCTAACATGAAAATGATCTGTATGACCAGCGTCAACACCAATAACTGTACCTTCTGGTAATATACTTAGCAAATATTCATCATATCGTAGTTCTGAATAATCTTCTATATCAATGATAATTTTAGCTACCTCATAATTAGTTCCTAAATTGCTATTAACTAAGATGTTAATAAGTTCAATTGTTGCTTCTTTATTATATTGTTGTAAATCGTTTGTATTTGCTAAGTCACATTGACCTTCTCCATCAGTTCTCACATATCTAACATCAAAATCTAGACCATTTTGATGTGATCTACTAGACTTGTAGGTCGGGTTCACGAAGCCACCGATAGGTGGGTATAGAACCCGACATATGAATCAATGCGGATAATATAAATTTGTAACCTGCATTATTTTATTTATCAGTTGACTATTAAGTGTTGCTGAGTCTAACACATTCAACTTTCGATCGGTAATGTCATAAGAACGGTCAAAATTTATAGTCGTAATCCTATCCGTTTCAATAATCCCAAAATTATCATGACTGCCTACAATCATCCAATCACGAACTGTTGTATCCAATAAATTTTTCCCAATACTGTAATCTTCAATTGCATTGCTACAGGAAAAAAGTTCTTTCATCAGAGTTGGGACAATATCATAATGACTCGTCCAATGAGTATAGATCGCTGGTTCGTTTCCAGGGATATACATGATAAGTGGAACGCCGATTTGTTCTTTACTATAATTTCCGTTATGTCCCCAGTAGCCTTTTTTATTTTCATTAAATTCCTGTCCATGGTCACCGGTTATAATGACAATCGTGTTTTTTAATAGTTCGTTCTCTTGTAAATCTTGTAACACAATTTGCACCAGCGAATCTTCATAGTAGGCAACATTCTTGTAGAGATTATAAAAAGTAGTCGGATCCATATCGTTGCTTAATTTTTCATACGGTGCAAATTTTAGAGCAGGTTGGAAAGGTCCATCAAAGTTTTCAGGATGCGTCATAGCATGGAGTGCGTCGTAGAAAAGAAATCCGAAGAACGGTTTTACATTTTTAGATTCCATATACTTATTTGTAAACTCAAGCCAATCTTTAGTGATCTGCACATCTCGCTGTGGAGCACTAGCCCCGGGAGTGTGCAAGCTGATATCTTTTACCAGGGTAAAAACAGTACGGTCAAATGGTGGCGACCCTAAGCTGGAACTTGCGAACAAACCAATGTCATACTTATTGAGAATAAACTGTTCCATTAAAACAGGACCAATATTTGCCCCTAAAACATCGTACCAATAAAGTCCGGGGATTCCATAGAACAATGAAAAGACACCGGTGCGGGTGCCGTTACTTCCGCTATAATGATTATCAAAACGAAGAGAGCTTTTTGAAAACTCAGCGATATGCGGCATAACGATTGTGTCGAGGGTTCTCTGGTTCCACGAATCAATCAGAATTATTAAAACGTTCATCTCCGTTTGTGGCTCAGCGATAATCGGGTTGAGAGGATAGCGAAGATTCCCCGATCTGTTTTGCATTGCCTGTTCAAGGTTCTCTTGTGCTATATCGGGTGATACAATTCCGTTCTTGTACAAAAATCGGTTTGCAGTAGTTGGGAAATAAAGCGGGTAGCATTTTGATATTCGCGTAATCGGTCGGTATGCGTTAGCGTAGGCGAGGGCATGGATGACATGACTGGTTAACATCATCATAAAAACTGCTAAGACAATCCATTTCCCACCACGAAACCTGATTTTCTTTTCAGATTTTAATAACCATCGGAAGACAAAAAACTCAAAAGCCCATACGATTATAATTAATGCGATTACTAAAATATATTGTGATGTATGAAACGAAAATATATCGGTTCCGGCACCACCAAATAAAAGTTCAAGAGTGAATTTATTTATATGCAGGCGGTAGAGGTCAAACACAAAAGTGTCAATGACAAGCGTTGCCAGTGTAAATGTAATTATCGATGCCCCCCATATTTGAAGCAGAAGTTTTTTGGGGTAGATCAAAGCGACAGGAAAATACAAAACCAGATATGGAATAAATGTCAGCGTTATAAAATGACTTAAAGTGGCAAAGACAATATAGATAAATGTAATACCGCCTTCAATCTCGGCAATATGTTTTGCGTATCTCATTGAGATAAGCAAAACGATAAGAGCATTGAAGAGGAAAAACCATGCTCCCAGTTGTAATGCTTTAGCACGTTTCATCAACTGCTCTTCTATCTCTAAAATTTGCTGAATTGCTTTGTTTCATATAGGCAGAATGATAAAAGAAATCTTACCTCCAGTCAAATACAAAATTGTAGTTCGTCATAAGTGATTAACTTATTAATATTGAGTTATGAAAAGAGTTAAATTAAGGTTGTTTATAATTGTCAGCTTCCGTACTTTAATTTCAGGTACTAAGTGGCATAGTAAGGGTAGTGATGAATAATCAGTCAATAATTGTGTATAGTCAAAAGCATTGGGTGAAGGTAGTATCTGCGATACTGTTGGCGGGACTCTGTATACTTTTTCTTATCCAAATGTATAGTAAAGCATATCGTGATATTGGTTACGATTTTACGAGCTATCTTCTTGCTGCCGAGGCAATTTATAATGGCGCCAATCCTTTTATAACTGATACAGTTTTCCCATATGTCTATCCAATGTTTTTTGCGTTTGTACTGATTCCTTTAAGTTTTCTGCCGTATTGGTTAAGCAATTTACTGTGGTACATAATAAGTATTGCTTCGCTTATGGGTTCTATCTTTTTTGTAATTAAAATATCATCGAAAAAAATAAATACAAATTTCGGAATTCATCTATTTGTTCCGCTTGCTATCGCAATTCTTCTGATGACAACTGTTATTCAAAATCATCTACTGAATGGACAGGTCAATTTTCTTGTTCTCTTTTTCTGTATCCTGTTTTTGAAGTATGATCAGGAAGATAACTTTGTTTTATCTGCTATGTTTTTGGCATTGGCAGCAGCTATAAAACTTGTCCCCTTAATTTTCTTTTTATTCCTATTGTTACGTGGGAAATTTAAAACATTATTTCTGTCGGGTTTCTTATTTGTCCTGTTTTGTTTACTTCCGTACATCACTTTGGGAGAAAATTTATTTGTTGTCTATGGTGAGTATATCAATGGGTTTATCTATGGGAAATTTGCAGGGAATGCACTAGACCATCCTATGTATTATACTTTACATGGATTTTTAAAACAGACAATTTCTGTCTTTGTAGATATTCCTCATTTGAAGATTCTATCCACCGGAATGGTCATTTTATCATTGGTGACAGTTGATTTTTTTGTGATACGTAAAAATGGAAAAAAGAACTCTCTATGGAGCAGTCATTTATATTTTATCGCAATTTTATTTATTTCACCACTTTCAGAAACACATCATCTGTCTTTTATCATCCCTCTTTTTTTATTACTCGTTCTGAAATTTCTATATGACTCTACTTCCACAACTTTAATAAGATTCAGTCCTCTCATTCTGTTTGTGACATGTCTCTATATCGGGAAATCATTTAATGGACCGTTCTTTTTTATAGGTCTTTTAGTTCTTTTTATCACTGTTGCTCGCCTGGCGTTATCAAAAAACAATTCTCAAGCTACATAAAAAAACGGAGCCGGTGAAGGCTCCGCTTAGACAAAGAAAATAGTAATGCATGTGTGTAATTATATTAAAAAGTATATTATCTCTTTCGTATCAGGGCGATAGGACGGGTAACATTGTTTTCATCTTCAATCGGGTTATCAAGATTCCAATCTTTCCACCATCCAATAAACTCAAAATCATCTCTCTCTTTTATAAATCGTAAAAATTGGTCAGGCAAAATTGCTTTGTTTCGTTCGACCATATTAAATTGTTTCCTGCGACCACGATCATTTATTTTTATTGTCCACACTTCTTCATACATCTGTTGTTCTTGGTCAAGCAGCTTGATATTAAATTCAGACTCAACTTCGATACCATCTTTTTCAATTACAAATCTGTTATTGTTATTATGAGCAAGCGGGTCACCAAACTGAATACACCAATCAAGAAAATAGAGACCGCCCGAATTTAAGAGATTACTCATAGAATTAAAATGAGATACGATCTCATCAAAATCATTTAAATACAAAGAACCGAGCATGACATAGGCAAAATCTTGTTTTATCGGATATTTGAAATCAACCATCGAGGCTTCATGAAGATTTACCTTGTTTGGCAAGTCTTTCCATAGATAAGCAGCATAGTCAAGCATGTTCCGATTGATATCAAGCCCATGATAGCTGTAACCCATCTCTTGGAGCAACCCTGCATGAGGGGCATTGCCACAAGCGATTTCAAAAACATTTTTTACATCTATTTTTGAAAAACGATTGATACATTTTGTAAGAAACCGAGATTCTTCTTCTATATTCCGAAAAGAAAAAGCTGTTTCATAATATTCAGGGTAATCGTAGAGCATATATTTTTTACTTTCCTTTGTCTTGTTCATTGTAACGGTTCAAGTATCTGGTTACTCAAGTAAATTGGAGCAAGAATGTCTTTGATTAGATGATTCTGTATGAATGTTGATAGATGTATGGGATGATACCTATTGTCAATTTCGGTATTCTCTCATTATTGTATAAAATTCATCCAAACTATAGAGGAATTCCCATATTATTATTTTTACACGCTTATTAAAGTGTCAATTTTGATAAAAGATGTTATATAAGGCTAAAACTGCTCTTTTGAGTTTTCACTTGAATCAAAAGAATAGCTGTCGTATTATATATCTTGATTGAAACTGTCAGAGCATTTAAGCGTATAGAGAAATAAAGAGACAACATTTGCGCGAACAAGAAATGAAATTAATATCGGAAGCGTTAGGCGGTTCCCAGAAGGCATATCGGGTGTTGACAGAAAAACACCAGTTGTCTGTGTTTCATATTATCTTTAAGATAGTAAGGGACAGAGAAACTGCCAATGATCTGGTGCAAGAGACTTTTATGAAAGCGTTCTCTTCACTGGCTAGTTATCGCTCAGAATACCGTTTTTCGACCTGGTTGTACAAAATTGCTGCTAACGCATCGATTGATTTCTTGCGGAAAAAGAAAATAAATGCCCTTTCTTTGGACCAGAAGATCGAAACCAAAGATGGATCAGTCGGTTTTGAAGTTCCTGACTACTCTTATCACCCCGGACAGGAGTTAGAGCGAAAAGAGACCAGATTCAGCATAGATGAAGCAATTCAGTCTCTTCCTGAGAAATATAAAGAAGTTATCATTTTCCGACATAAAGATGATAAATCATATGACGAAATAGCCGATTTATTAGATATACCTGTCGGGACTGTTAAAGCAAGAATATTCAGAGCCCGAGAGCTATTAAAGAAGAAATTAAAATCGCTAACACAGTGAGAACCAAGTTAGGAATTTCATGCGCTATTTAAAAACTCTCTCGTTTATATTTGCTCTGCTAATAATGACTATATCTTTGCAAGCTGCTGAATATACTTTTGAAAATCAAAAAATTATTGATATCACTGAACCGTTAACAATTGATCTTACCATGTTCAAAGGGAAAGTCACCGTTGTCGGAAATCAAATGGATAATGTAATCATTGAAGCGGTAAAAATAATCAGAGCATCCAACAGAGATGAAGCCGAAGAAGTCGCCGATCATATTGAAATCAAAGTAACCCCGGATGGTAGCCATATTGAAATTGCGACAAACTATTTAAAAATGATAAATCGAACTAAATCTTTTTGGAATAAATTTTTAGGTACTTCCGGTGCCGATGCATATGGTGCAGTAGAATATTTTATTCAAGTTCCTCCCCAAACATCTATTTCAATCACAGGTATGGAAACCGAAATTGAAATTTCATCGCTTGAGGGAGATATTGAAATAAAAAATTCATCCGGTTCGTTTAAAGCCGAATATATTTATGGAGCTGTCACAGTCTCGCAACCAATCGGCGATATTGCCATTGATTGGATAGAAGGTGATATACGAATCAAATCGAACTCATCGAAAATTAGAATCAAACAAGTAAAAGGTGCTATAGACTTAGCAACCTTTTCGGGTGAAGTACATATTGAAACCGAACTTGATTCACCAAAAGATTATTTTATTGAAACGACTAGTGTAAAAGTTATTTTTTCTCTGCCAACTTTATCCACCGGTGAATTAAAAATTGAAACCGAAACAGGCAAAATAGCAACCGAAGTTCCGATTGTTATTAAATCTGTTTCTCGGAAAAAATTGGTTGGCAAATTTGGCGATGGCGGTCCGACAATTCATATTGTCTCGACTACCGGTGATGTTGATATTAACCAATTTTAATTCCGTTATTTACATGGGATGTAAATATGTCGGGAAGACATTGTAAATTAATATTTTTTCTTATCATAGTTATTTGTACTGCTACGGGCATCTCTGCCCAGACTGCAACAGCTACCGCTACAACAGAATCTTTCCCTGAAAAAACGCTCAATACAGATACTGTCTTTACAGAGATGTATCTGACCGAAGATGGTGTTGCGGCTGTTGATCTAAACGGTGATGACTGGTATTTTGATTTTAATCTCGATATGTTTGTCATCGGACTTTTGCAACGTACCTCAGTTTCTCAAAATGAAATCAACGATACCGAACCAATCGAGACAAGATGTATCATTGAGAAAAGAATAAAACCATCTATTTCAAAAGTTGTAATCATTGATGTTGATGAATTTGTCGACCACGATATTATTGTTTTCGGAAGAGTTACGGTCAAAGGCTGGGTTAAAGGAAATATTACATCTTATAATAACAGGGTCATAGTCAAATCTACCGGTCAGGTAGATGGTGATATCAATGCTCCAAAAATTATAGTACATGACAATGGTGTTGTTCTAGGTGAAATCAATGAGACAACGATTGATATTCCGTATCTTCCGACAGATCTGCCGGACAATGGCTTTATGGTCATTATGATTATCATGTCGACTCTGGCAGTTTTCCTCTTTCTCACTATCGCACTTCTTCCAAAAAAACTGGAAGTCGTCTCTGACTGTTTTAGCAGATACAAACTTCGCTCGAGTCTGATGGGCTTTCTCTTTTTTATGCTGATGCCTGTTGTGCTAGCACTGGTAGCAATTACAATTGTAGGTATCGTCGTTCTGCCGCTTGTGCCATTAGTTTATCTTTTTGCTGTCATTCTAGGTGTTGCTGCTTTTAGTAACCTTATTGGCAATTACGTTTTTGGACGGTTCTTGTCAGCTGGTGACAGAATGTTTATGAAAACTTTTTTAGGCTTTTCACTCTTTGCAATTTCTTGGATTATCGGTATCTCTTTGATGACAGATGCAACCGACTCCGGTATTGGCATATTCTTTTTTGTCATCTCAATCATTTTTTCCTTATATCCGGTCTTCGGCGGAATAGGAGCCTCGATCCTGACTCGATTTGGTACCCGTCCATATGCAAGTTGGAAAGATAAAATATCAGAGAATCCACAAAATTTTAGACCGGCACCTCCTCCAATGCCAAAAGCACCGGAAATCAAAGTACCATTCAGAAGACCTGATAATTCTTAATCTAATTTTGAAACAGTTACAAATTTTTCTCGTATCTGTAAGTAACTCAAAGATAAGGATACCGGATGAAAAAAATTCTCATTACCATACTATCTATTTTCCTATTGGTCTCAGTAGTTTTTGCCCGTTCTGTTAGTAATGAAACAGAAAAAGTTGAAATGCAAGATGCCGATAGAATCTTACTCAAAGGAGAACTTGGGGCAGGTGAATTCAAAATTTACCCGAAAGACCAAGACGAAGCATTTATCGCCGAAATCTCGTATGATCCTGATGATGTCGAATATTGGGTCGAATCAAAAACTCGAAGAGGCAAATGTATCATTGATATAGGATGTGATCTCAATAATTCCCATTCATTTGATACAGAAGATAACGAATGGGATATGACACTTTCTACAAAATCTCCGATTGAGATAGATCTCGAAATTGGTGCCTGCGAATCTGTTTTTGCACTTGGTGGAATACCTATTGAAGAGCTTTCTCTTGATGTAGGGGCTGCCTCTGCTGAGATTAACTTCTCAGAAGTGAACCCAATCCGTTTAAATGAGATAGATATTAATGCCGGAGCGTCATCGTTTACTATGCTGAATATTGGTAATGCAAACTTTGAGAATTTCTCTCTCTCAGGCGGAGTAGGCTCGTTTGACTTAGACTTTTTAGGCGAATACAAAGGTACTTCTTATATAAATATCGAAATTGGGCTTGGCTCAGCCGAACTGGTTTTCCCTCGCAATATTCCGATACATATCCGCACCGATTCTGATAATTGGTTCTCATCTATTGATATCAATAAAAGACGCTCTGATAAGTTATATGAAGTCGAAGATGGGCTGTTTGAATCGGATGATTTCGAAGATGCCGATGATAGGATTATCGTACATGTTTCAGTCGGTTTAGGCTCGGTCAATATAAATTTCCGCAAATAAAAACAGTACTCTAATTTCGCATAAGACAAACATTATGCTTGCCGATGGTTATAGAAAGAGATTATAATCATCGGTAAGCATTTTTTTATATCTATTGAACTTTTTGATGGTATAATGGTTATGTTATATAAAATTAGAGGAGCATTCATGAAGTTTTTATTTCCAATATTATTGATCTTTACTATGACAACTGCTAATGCAGTCGCAACTGCCAATGCAGCACCAGATAATTCCACCCAGAAAAAAATATTTTCTTCTCGCGACAAAGTAATGCCCGCCTTGGTGCATATCCAACCTGTCATAAAAAACTATGCGACCGGTGAGATGGAAAAACAAGCCGTAGTCGGTTCCGGTGTGATAATTCATGCCGATGGCTATGTTGTCACAAACTACCATGTTGCCGGTAAAGCGGAACGAATTATCTGTACCCTGGCTGACAAAGAAATCGTACAAGCGACCTATATTGGTGGCGACCCGATGACTGATATTTCTGTTATAAAACTCGACTTATCAAATTATAAAAATAAAATCAACATTGCCGAATTTGGCGACTCTGATTCTGTCCAAGTAGGTCAATACGTTATGGCACTCGGTTCACCATTGTCACTCTCTCGTTCAATATCGTTTGGAGTCATATCAACAAAAGACAGATACTTCTCATCAAACGTCAGACTCCCAAGTGGTGAACGAACAGGACGCTACAATCTCTGGCTGCAAACCGATGCCGCTATCAACCCGGGCAACTCCGGCGGACCGCTTGTAAATCTTGATGGAAAAATTATCGGCATAAATTCAAGAGCCCAAACTTTTGCCAACAATATCGGTTTTGCCATTCCTATAAATGTCGTCAAAGCTGTTGTCGCTGAAATCATCGACCATAAAAAAGTTATCCGCTCATGGATAGGTCTTCATTGCCAACCACTTCAGGAACTTGAAGAATATTTCGGCACCAATGTTAATTCAGGCGTACTCATTTCTTCAATCGACCCCGGATCTCCTGCCGAAAAAAGTTTTCTCAAAGCGGGCGACATTATTTTAGAGCTTGATGGACAGTCTGTTTCGGCTCGGTTTGTCGAAGAAGTCCCTTTCTTTTATAACATCATTGCCCAATACAAACCGGGTTCTGAAATTTCGTTAAAAGTCCTTCGCAACGACGAGACTTTTAATTTCGAAGTCCTTACCAAACAACTTGGTGATTTACAGGGTGAAGATTTCGAATCTAAAGAATGGGGATTCACCGTCAAAGAAATCACTCGGCAAATGCAAGTTGACCATCAATTAGATGACACCCACGGCGTTTTAGTTATTGGCGTTAAAAATGTCGGAGTCGCCGACAAAGGCGGACTGCGAAGACAGGATGTTATCAGTAAAGTCAACGATACCGAAGTTTTAAATTTTGAAGAATTCATTGCGACATACAATGCTTTAACAATAGAGAAAGTTGAAAAAATCATGCTCACCATAAATAGATCAGGTGCTATCAGGCATGTCTTATTAGATATTACTAAAGAAGAAGGAAATGACAAAGATGAATAAAAAAATATTATTTCTTATAGCTTTTTTAACAATATCTTTTGGATCTTTCCAAATTAGTTCGGCACAATCTTTTGACTTTGAAAAATTAGAAAAAATTGTTTCCGAAGTTTCAGTGATTATCAATATGAAAGTTGAATATTCGTTTGGTGCTCATACGAATGAACAGGAAGAAAGATACTTAGGTTCTGTCGTCTCAGAAGATGGCTTGGTACTTTACAACGGTTTTACTTTAAGTGGTGATAACCCAATTTCGGCACTTACCGGGATGAATGTCAAAACGACAACATCGGAGATCACCGTTACATTTTTAGATGGCACCGAATATCCTGCTGAGTTTGTTGGAGTAGATCGTTTCTCAAAAATCGGATTTATCAAAATAAAAGCTGATGACCATAAATTTAAAGCTCTGAAATTTATCTCAGAAAAAAAATATAAAGTCGGCGACTGGGTCGCATTGTATATGCTCTTACCGGAGTATGTCCAGCCACCACTCTCTGCCGATGTTGGCATGATTTCTACTCTGATTGAAACTCCCGAAGAGTTCCCGCTTATAGTCGGATTTAATACACTTCAAATGACATCAGTTTTATTCGATGAAAACCTCAATGCTCTTGGTGTCTTAGGTCAGCTTTCTGACCCATCACAATCAAACACCGATCAGGCAGGTATGATAGAATCGTTCGGCTCGTTTGGTATGCCGTTGTTAGGGCTTATCACCGAAAACAGAATTGCTAAAATGATTGCCAACCCTCCGGAAAAAGGGAAAACCGACCGTGGATGGCTTGGTATTACCCTGCAGGCATTAACAACTGAAATGGCAGAGTTTTGGAACCTGGATATCACAGGCGGAATCATAATTAACGATATCGCTTCTAATTCACCTGCGGCAAAAGCAGGGCTGGATGTCGGCGATATTATTTTTGAAGTCAACGGTCAAACTGTTGAAGTGAACAAAGAAGAAAAGGTTCCGATTTTCCAACGGAAAATTGCTGAGATGGGTCCATCGGCGGCGGTTGAATTTACAATTTTAAAGCGTACCGATGACAAAGTAGATACAACCAAAGTTCTCGCAACTCTTGAAAAAACTCCAATGACTGCAACCGATTCACCTGAGTATGAAAATGAAGAGTTAGAATTTACTGTCCGTGATTTAGTCTTCTCAGATTATTTATATCATAACCTCGATGCTGAATCTTTTGCCGGCGTTGTTGTCTCTGAATTAAAATCAGGTGGTGTTGCTGAAATCGAAGGACTCCGCTATGGTGACATTATTCAACGGATCTCCGACCAGGAGGTAACATCGGTTGGCGAGGTAGAGGTTGTCATGGATGAACTGGTTGAGCAAAAAGTTGCAGAAATCATTTTCTTTGTCTGGCGTAACCAGAAGACACTATTTGTAAATGTCAAAACCGACTTTTAAAAAATTGTAGGGAACTGGCTTGCCTGTTCCTAGTAGGTCGAAACCAACTACTCTGTGAGCGCCTGCGGTTCCGACAACATAAATTTCGTAGGTCAGGTCTTTCCGAGACCTGACTTTTTTTGTAACCTTTTACATTTTTTCAATACATCCAATGTAAAATCGAATATTTCTCTGTTATATATGAAACTGAATATTTTACAAAAAGAGAGAAGAGTTCATAAAAAAAACGCTATTTCAAAAAACGAACCCATTTTGCTGTAACACCATGAGTATGAATAAATTACAAGGAAAAAGTTGTTTTCGGTTGTGGATAACTCAGCTGTTTTGTAGGGGCGTTTCGCGAAACGCCCTTGTGTTCTAATGTAGAGAACTGGCCTGCCTCATACTTTAATCATTGACAATTTTGTAGCGTTTGTACCAAAAACCGTGCATTATTTTTCATCTAAACTGATGCACACTCCGTATAAGACTTAACGCTGTGCAATTATTGCACAGGTAAAGCAGAATCTGTAATACTACAAAAAAGCACTGCAAAGTACTACAATACAATGGATTAAAAGAACAAAACAAACTACGTGTGAAATATTATTCTCTTTTTATTGAATTTTCAAACAATGGCATATCGGTTGCATTAACCTAATTCGGACTTTGTAAATTGAAAAAAGAAGAGATTTTATAAAAACCGAAAGGTTGGACAAAAAATGAAAAAATTGTTAATTGCTTTATTCGTATTCGCTCTTGCGATGATGATAACCGGCGACGAAGTATTTGGTGCTTCATTATCAGGCACAATATCTGTTGATTCTGTTAACGCCCAACGAGGTGACCATATTGCTGTTGGGGTTCGTTTAAATGAGAATACACTGGATATCTCCGGTGTATCAGCACCTGTCCGATATTCTAACGATGATCTGCAATTCGATTCAATATCGTTTATTGGTACTTTCATCACCGATGACTTTTTTGGCGTTGCTGATACTGTTTCTGACCCTGATATTATTAGAATCACGTATCTCCCGGTAAACTATAATTCTTTACCATCTATTACTACCCCAAATGGTCTGCTTGCTACTCTGTATTTTACCGTTAAAAATTCTGCCGATCCTGGAAATTCTTCAATTGACTCAGTGATTATAGTAGAAAACTTTGGTGGCTTTATCAAAGAAACAATTATTCAGTTCTCTGCTCCTGACGGGTTAACATCATATTATCCTGAATTCATCTCTGGAAATGTCGCTGTTTTAGTACCTACTGATATAGATGATGATATCACAGCCGGTCTACCTACTGAATTTACACTTTCTCAGAATTATCCAAACCCGTTTAACCCATCTACTGTTATCGAGTTTTCACTTCCACAAGTATCCGATGTAACTCTTGAGATTTTTAACGTTTTGGGTCAAAAAGTGGAAACATTGGCTTCTGGGAGATATAACGCTGGTAATCATATACTTACCTTCGATGCTTCCGAACTTACCAGTGGAATTTTCTTCTACCGTTTAACACACCAAAATGGTGTCGAAACCAAGAAAATGCTTTTGCTAAAATAAATAATCTTTTTTCATAAACTGCCGATTAATAAAGGGATAGTCGTATAACACGATTATCCCTTATTTTATTGAAGAAAAGAGATATGTCAGACGCAGTTAAAGAACATAAAGAGATAAAAATAGGCGAGTATTTGCTGACCGGAAAAATCGGACAGGGCGGTGCCGCTGAAATTTATAAAGCACGTCAGGAATCGTTGGATCGTGATGTTGCTATCAAAATACTATCATCTAATTTCTCAGATGATCCCGAAATAGTCAGACGGTTTGAACGGGAATCAAAAGTTATCGCAAAATTACACCATCCTAATATTGTCAATGTCATTGATAGAGGTACGACCGGCGGACGATACTATTTTATCATGAGCTATATTGATGGTACTTCGCTTCGTGAAGTTATCGACTCCAAAAAAATCTCGATGAAAGTTAAGATGGAAATGATTGTGCAAGTTTGCAAAGCACTTGACTATGCTCATAATAATGGCGTGATACATCGGGATATCAAACCGGGTAATGTTCTAATCGACAGACAAGGCAATGCCCTTGTTGCTGATTTTGGTATCGCACAAATCGTTGGAATCCCTGAAACGGAAATGACATCGTCGGATATGATAATGGGAACGCTTGCCTATATGTCGCCTGAGCAAAAACTCAGCTCTACCAATATCGATCAAACAACAGATATCTATGCCGTTGGTATTATGATTTATGAAATCTTAGTTGGAAAAAAACCGCTCGGTCGGTTTAAATTACCATCTGAAATTATTAGCACTATTCCGAAAAAATACGATGCCCTGATTTCAAAGTGTCTCGCATCAGAAGCAAAAGATAGATACCAAAGAGCGGTAGAACTCAAAGATGCTATTTTAGAAATTATTACAAATGGTTCGTCTGGTGTGGCATCCGAAATGACAATTATGGGTTCAGATTCGTTTTTAGGAAAATGTCGTCATCTAGATACTATCAAAGAAACTCGATACAGTACTACCATGCTTGTAGAGAACCGTGTGACAAAAAATTATATGTTATAAAAAAACATACTCGTGGTGAACAAGGTCGCAAAGAAGCGAAGCTTCTGAATTCTCTAAAGCATGAAAATGTTATCAATATCTTTGGCTCCGGCGGCGACACAAAAAATACGGTAATAATAACAGAGTATGCCAAAGGTGGGTCCTTAGCTGATCGGATGGCACGTAAATATGATTGGGAGAAAGCGTTTGGAATCATACATGCGACTTTATCAGGTTTACATCATGCTCATACACATAAGATTATACATACAAATATCCGTCCATCAAATATCTTATTTGATGAAAACGATGTTCCAAAGCTTACCGATTTTGGATTACCTGCTCATTATGAACCAAACAAAAAACGTAATTGGTATAATCCGCCGGAACATAAAACATCCAAGCAGGGTGATATTTATTCTATTGGAGTAGTCCTGCACCAGTTATTAACAGGTCGGAACCCAAGCTATGATAATGGCGGTAACTTGCGTATTGATGATATTAAAAATGAGCTTCCCGAAGCACTGCGAAATATGCTTACTAAATTTTTGGCGATTCGAGTCAGCCGTCGCTATACCAGTTGTGAAGAATTTTTTGCTGATTACGAATCGTTTGAAGAGTATCGCCGTGAAATGCGGATGAGAAAACCTGTTCAGAAAAGCAGAGCCCCTATTATTATCGAGAAGAAAACTCCAATTTGGGTTTATTTCTTGATTGCTCTCGGTGGTATGGTGGCTGCTTTGATGACTTTGTATTTTACCGGGTATCTACATTAAGCCTTTTCATTTCTTCTAAAATATTCTATATTTATTATATGCAGAAAATAATTTGTTTTCTTCTCATAGTTCTGTTATTTCTTGCTTGTGCAGATAAAGAAATTACGAATACTAATAATGATGGTGGAGGAGGAGAGGACACACAGTCTTTTTATCGTATAGAGATAGAACCATCGTTGTCATATGATCGTTCTACAATTCTAATGGTACGAGCTGATACATCATCAACGACTCTCAACGGTATCTACTCAGCGAGAGTCAGGAACCCTTATCGTAATCCAGAACTACTGGGTGATAATATAACGTCACCTACTTTGGCTTTGAGTGGTAATATGATTGGGTTTTTGCAAAATAGTAAGCTGTTTTTGTATGATGTTATATCAGACTCTATCTTTCAGGTACCAACTGATCTTGGTTTTTCGGAGCTTCTGTTTATCAAAGACTCATTATTGTTAGTTAGTTATCAATCTATTCTTTCTGTATATGATCTCACTACTAAAAATCTTAGCCGACTCACATCAGGTTTGATGCCTACTTCATATAATTCAGATACTATTGCGTATATTAAACCAATTGCTATTAATATGTATGTCATTGATCTGATTACTATTCTTGATGGTGAAATTATCCTAAATGATAATGAAATTTATATTGATACTTTGAATGTACTTCCAATATCTTTTGGTATCGAACCTGCTTTTCGTCGATATTGTTATTCAGTACACGAAAGTGGGAAATATAATATTTATGCCGGGGGTGTTGGTATTGACTCTGTCTGGCAGGTTGCTGAATCAAAGTATTCTGATGTTGTAATGCTTGATAAAAATACGATAATTTTTACAGGTGTTGATGGTCGGTTATATCGAACAGATTTTTTTGGTAAAAGTAGTTACCCTTTTTGGGCTGGGTGAGTACTAGTTCACGAAGAGTATAAAAAAGGCAGGAGAGACAAAAAGTCTGACCTGCCTTTTTATTAGTAAACTTTACCACTTAATTAAATTAATTTAAAAATAAATCCGACAGCGATAGTTTCTTTGAAACGACCTTTTTTACTAATTTGTTTATCGTACAAAAGTTGGGTGTACAAATTAACAGTGATGATTTTTGAGACCTGAGCTGAAATTATATTTTCCCAGTTGACATCAACAGCTTTCCAGTAATCTTCAGATTCTAAACCTTTGACAGCATCAGATTCTGAAAAGAAAAGTGCTTTGTACAAAGTAAGTTTCCCGGTGAATGTCATTCGTTCTGATAATTTAAAAACAGCGTCGGTAACAGATTCTAAACCACCATCGGTGAGAGTCGTATCTAAAACAAAGAACTCTTCAACGTCGGTAACAACAACACTCTTCATTATCTGACGAAGTCCTACACCTAAGCGGCTAGAGAGAGTCTCTTTATCTTTTTTGAAAAAGACTCTGGCGATACCTGCCGACTCTGTCAGTTTTAGAGGAGAGAAATATTGTTTCATACTCTCGACTTGCCCATCGTAGAATTGTGTTTCAACTCTGAATGCGACATACGGATCAAAGTAGCCACCGAGTGTAAATTTGCCGACATTTTCAAAATCAATTAAATCGGTAGATTTTACAGCAGGACTCCACTCTTTTGTCTCAGCATCTTGTGTTTTTGTTTGCCCAAACGAAACTTTGAGAGATGATTTGAAATCGAATCTTTCACTTAGTTGTTTTTCAGCCGATGAGTTCATGTTGAGAACCCAGTTAAACGAACCTGCTTCACCACCAACCCACGAATCGGAGTAGCCTGTTTGGGTAGTAGTGAGGTCAACGACCAATGAACGTTTCCAGTTGTTCGCAGTAGAGTCCGCAGCAGTTACGTTTGCTGCAATTATGAGTAGCAGTATAAAAGAGATTGTGAATATTTTTTTCATTTTGTTTCTGTTCTTTCTATTTAGGATCAACTTGGTGCATGTGAACATCTTGTTGTGGGTATGGAATTGAAATACCTTCGGCGTCAAAAGTGATTTTTACTTTTTCCATGAAGTCCCAATAGAGTCCCCAGTAATCAGCAGATTTCACCCAAGGGCGAACGATAAAGTTGACCGAGCTATCGGCAAGTTCTGAAACTGCGATAACAGGGGCAGGGTCTTGGAGTACACGGCTGTCTTCTGCTACCATTTTTTCAAGCAACGTTTTTGCTTTTTTCAAATCATCATCGTAACCAATACCAAATACCATATCAACCCGACGAGTTTCTTTGGCGGAGTAGTTGGTGATATTGCCACCCATAATGTTTGAGTTCGGAATAATTATAGATTTGTTGTCGCCGGTTTTCATAAGAGTGTTAAAAATACGAATCTCTTCAATAACACCGATAGCACCGCCTGCTTCAATAAAATCGCCCGATTTAAATGGACGGAAGATTATAAGCATGACGCCTGATGAAAAGTTTGATAGTGAACTTTGTAATGCTAAACCGATTGCCAAACCGGCAGCACCTAAGATTGCGACCATCGATGTTGTGTTAACACCCAATGATTCCAGAGCGGCGATAATAACAACCAACAATAAAAATATTTTTGCAATGCTTGCGATAAAACTCGTGAGGGTATCATCGACATTCGCTTTTTTCATTACTTTAATAAGTAGGGATACTACCATGCCGACTACAATTCGACCGATTATAAAAATTGCTAATGCGGTCAAAATTATTGGTCCATACACCCACAACCATTGAATAAATGCATCTGTATATTGTTCCATAATGTCTCCTTAAAATGTTGATTAAAATTTAATATGTTAGCTTTTGATTAAATGTAATAGGGGAAATTGAACTTGTAAAGAATATTCTTGAGGTTAATGAGAGTTAACTGGTCTTTTTTATTTTAATATGATTCATCATCCGAAGGGAAATTAGAATCGGCAACATCTTGGATATATTTTTCAATTGCATCAGAAATTATCGGCGTGATGTTCGCATATTCACGTAAGAACTTTGGCTTAAAATTTTCATCACGCAACCCGATCATATCATTGGTAACTAATACCTGTCCATCGCAATTGACTCCGGCACCGATTCCGATAGTTGCAGTCGTCTGAAGTTTCTCTGTGATTTCAGAAGCAATTTCTGACTCAAGAAGTTCAAGCACGATTGCAAAACAGCCGGCTTCTTCAAGTGCGAGTGCCGATTCAAGCAGATAGTTTTTAGACTTCTCTTTTTTACCTTGAATTTTTGGACCGCCAAATTTATGTATTGATTGAGGTGTAAGTCCGATATGTCCCATGACCGGGATACCGACTTCGATAACTCTTTTAATCGTGTCATACATTTCGATACCGCCTTCCATCTTGACCGCTTCGGCGTTGCCTTCTTTTAAGAATCGTCCGGCGTTGTTGATTGCAGTTTCAATTGATGGTTGGTAGGAGAGAAATGGCATGTCGGCAATGAGAAGAGCTTTCGAGGTTCCCCTTGCAACAGCAGCGGTGTGGGCAACCATGATGTCCATTGTAATCGGAAGGGTGGAGCTATGTCCATATATAACGTTGCTTGCCGAATCACCAACAAGGATTGCATCGATTCCGGCATTGCCTAAAATCGACGCCATAAAATAATCGTATGCCGTTAAGACTGTAATTTTTTTCTGCTTTGATTTTTTTAAAATGAATGATTGTACAGTGACTTTTTTTCTGCTTTTAATTGACGACATGTGACTACTTTCCGGTAAGGTGACCTGATGGTGAGTAATATTTTTTCCCGGTTATCGGTTTCGAAATCTGTTCGATTAAATCATCAAAATGTTCAGGGTTGTTTACAAAATCTATCTCATCAGTTTTGACTACAAGTAGTGGAGTGTCGATGTAATTGAAAAAGAAATAATCATAGGCTTTGTTTAAGACCTCTATGTAGTCGGTGCCAATAGTTTTTTCGAAAGTATAGTTTCTTTTCTGAATCCGCTTGGTGAGAATGTGTGTTGATGCTTGTAAATAAATTGTCAGATCAGGTTTTGGAATATTTTGCGAGAGAGTCGGAGCAACTTTGTTATAGAGTGTAAGCTCTCGGTCTGATAAATTTATCGATGCGAAGATAGAGTCTTTGGAGAAAAGATAGTCGGCGACAATTCGTTCGGCAAAGAGATCACGCACCATCAGTTGTTGTTGTTGTTGGAACCGTGAGATGAGAAAATACATTTGGCAGGAGAATGCAAACCGTTTATGGTTCTTGTAAAAATCTACAAGGAAAGGGTTCTCAAACACTTCTTCCTGCAAAAGTTCTGCGTCGATACATTCGGCAAGCATCTTGGCAAAAGTAGTCTTACCAACACCGATAACACCTTCTAATGCGATATATTTTGGATTAAATATTTCGTGCGACATGATCTTTATACATCTCTACTTTATTTTCATCTGATTTTTTCAGAAATTCTGCGATAGCTCTTTTTTTAACAGGATGTTCAATATCCGGCGTAATTTGCAAAAGAGGTATCATAGCAAATGGACGTTTGAGCAGTTGTTTATGTGGAATTGTCAGTTCTTTAGTATCAATAATTTCATCACCAAATAACAGAATATCTAAGTCAATAATCCGAGGCTTTAATTTACCTTTGTCGGTGCGACCCATCTCGGTTTCAATCTGTTCAAGCCCATTGAGTAATTCGTTAGGTCGATACTGAAATTCAAGCATGATAACCTGATTCATAAAATCAGGGTTCTCACCTTTCATATCCTGTGCTTTGGAGAGATACAAAGCCGATGTTGCAATGACCTCAACTCCGGGCAATGCTGAAAGTTTTTCGCATGCTAATTCAAGATTTTTTTCGCGGTCCCCTAAGTTAGAACCGGAGAGTATATAAACTGTATCTGCCATGTGTACCTCGATATTATCTTTAGACAGTTATTATTTTTGTCTGCTTATTTCTATTTCAACGCAACGAATATGTCCTGCGATTGGCGGGTTCATTTTTCGTATACGTAAAGTTACTTGATTTACTTCAAACTTGTCAAGAATCTTTTGTGCAATTTCGCCAGCGAGTTTTTCAAGAAGAGAATATTTTTTATTTTCGACAGACTCTTTTATCAAATTGTAAATTGCTTCATAATTTATAGTATCATTTAAATTATCAGACTGACACGCATTTGTTAAATCAATATCAACTGTGCAGTCGACCTCATACATACGCCCGGTTTCCTGCTCCGATGAAGAAACGCCATGGTAGCCATAAAATGATAATCCGAGAAGGCGAATTTTATCAGTCATCTGAGTTGTCGCTCATTTGTACAAGTGAAAGTTTCTTTTTTACTCGGCTGTATGCTTCCTGATATTCGGCTGGCGATGCGGTTAGTGATAAGCGGATGAAGCCTTAGCCGTTGTTCCCAAAAACTGTTCCCGGTATAGTCAGTATTCTGTATTTTCGAAAAAGTTGGGTCGCAAATTTGTTGGCTGATTTTCGGTTTGATAATTTACCCCAAATGAATGGTAACTGATTTGATGAGCAGCTTTCTATTTGTAATAGTTCAAACAATTTCTCAGCTTCGGTTCGTGATTTTAAAAATTTCTTTTGTAAGTCAGAAATTGATTCCGATGGAAATTTTCTGATCCCTTCAAGGGCTAAGTCTACATAATAGCTTGGAATGTTTTTTGAAAAAAGTGTCGATGTTTGCGATAGTCCTTCGACAAGTTCTTTGCTCCCGATTGCCAATCCAAAAGGAAGTTGCGGTAGACCAAATTGATACGAGAATGAATAAATTTCCAAACCAATACGTTTGCCGTTTTTGGTGCCGATGAGTGAAGAGTTCTGCTGACCGATGACTGATTGATAAGCGGCGTCATTTATGATAGCTATATTTTCTTTAGATGCTGTCGTTATTAATTGTTCTAGCTCTGATTGGTTCAGCGTATAGCCCGATGGGTTATGCGGAGAGTTTAAAAAGAGCAGACGGCTGACATGTCCGATTCGGGTTGTCAATTTTTTAAAATTCGGTTTCCAATCTGTATTTGATGAAACCGCATAGCTGACAGGTTCACCACCAGCGGCAGTTGTGACTTTACGGTAGAGCGGAAGTCCCAGCTCAGGGACAAAAACAATATCACCGGGGTCAATATAGGCAAGAGCCGTTGTGAAGAGTATTTGCGAAACCCGACCGCCGATATAAATTTCTTTTTTCGGATTTATTTTCACTTGGTGCTGATCGTAAATCCAATCAGCGATTGATTCTTTGAGTTCTGAAATTTTGCTCGATGATGCTTCTTGTAAAGATTCCTGGTTTAACTCGATATCTTTATCATAAGGGACTTGCCAATTAAATTTTCCTAAATCAACAAGCTCTGTTTTTTTTATCAGAGATGGTTTATCGTTGTCAGGAAGGAATGAAAAAATATCAGGAGGAAATTGATAGGTGCGGTTTGCTTTATCAATAAGAACTTTTTTTATCATAATAGCCTGTCTCGTTTAGGAATTCCATGCCTCATCAAGTTTGGCACGCATCTTTTCAAGACGCTTGAAATCATCGGATGGTATCGAGTTGACATTGCCCAGTTGACGAGCAAGATGTACAATGCGAGCAAAATGTTCGACTGTCTCATGACGGTTGAACGCCTCGGCGAGGTCATGACCGATTGTCAGCAGACCATGATTGCGAAGCAGAAATGCATTTGAATTTTCCAAATATGGCTCAAGCGATTTCGGGAGAGCATCGGTTCCGGGAGGAGCATAGTCTGTCAGCGGAATTGCACCGATAAACAGGACAACTTCGGGAAGAATATCTTCTTTCAGCTCAATTCCGGCTGCCGCAAAAGCTGTCGAGTAGGGAGCATGCGAATGAACGCATGATTTTATCTCAGGGCGAGCTTTATAGACGGCGAGATGCATCAGCATTTCCGATGATGCTTTTTTGCTGCCTTGCAGATGTTTGCCGTTTATATCGACAATCACCATCTCATCGGGTGACATACGCCCTTTGGCGACACCGGATGGGGTAATCATGATACGGTCGTCGTCGAGTTTGACAGAAATATTGCCATCGGTTCCGGCAAGCATACCGTTCTCGTAGAGCAATTTTCCAATATCGCAGATATCTTTTTTCATAGTAAATGGGTTACTCATAGTTATTTCAAAGTAGACGGTTTTTGACGAAATGTCAACAAGATAGAAAGGGAAAGTGTGGGGTGGGCTACCCAGTTTCATGAAATTGAAAAAGTATCAAAAAAAAGTCGCAAAGAATTAGATGAGCATGGAATCACCAAAAGGCGGAACTGCTAAAGAGTTCCGCCCTACGAATCTGTTCCGTCTCAAGTCGGGAATGACATCAAGTCTTGAACTAGAACCCGACCACAACGAACGTATAATATCCCTGCCTAACTTGATTTATTGGTGAATGGTAATTATTATATTATGAAGTAATCATAAATTTAGATTGAGGAATGAGAGAAACAGATGAACAGCTTTGATGAAAACTTATCAACCTTAGATGGCGGGAAAATTCTGGATGTTGCTACAGGATTTGGAGATTTACTAGAACATTTAGCAGATAACTTTAAAAGTTACGAATCGGGAACAGGGATTGATATTGCCGTAGAAAAAATCACTGAAACAATTAAGAATAATAAAAAACATACATTTCATGTGATGAATGCTAATAAAATAGAATTTGAAGATGAATCTTTTGATACAGTATCAATTTCAAATTCCCTGCACCATTTAAATGATACTGACCGTGTGACAGTCTTATCTGAAATGAAACGTGTGCTTACGCCAAACGGATTACTTATAATCTCTGAAATATCTCAATCGGTAGACAGTCTCAAAGAAAATTCTCACAGACATGCCCACCATTGGTGGAGCGAAGTGCAACGTCTGCAAGGCATCGATCATTTTGAAACTTTTACTTATGAAGAAATATCCTCTTTTATTGAGCCTTTGACTTTACGCACAATACATGTTTCAGAAATTTTTAAACCTGTTACAGAAGAAGAAACAAAAGAATCCCTGGCATCAATTTTTAATACTATAGATGATTTGATTGCTGACTTAAAAGAACTTGGGAACCAGGATGAGCTTATTCTTAGAGGACAAAATTTAAAAAAATTATATGAAAAACAAAGCATTTCTTTTGAAAAAACATATAAATTTATAGGTAGAAAATAATAGCGAATCCATTTTACCGTATAGCAAATTGGTATAGAACCCCACCCCAAGGGGTGGGCTACCCTCTCATACAATTTTTTTCACTTACTTGATTTTTTATCTGATAGTATATATAATTCACCATTATAAATCTTACTTTTAGTATTTGGAGATAGGATGAAGAACAAACTCAAAGAAATTATTCTCTACTTAAAACAAAAACAGGTCGATTATGCTGACGCCAGATATGTCAACTGTGAGACAGAAGCAATTACTGTTGCAAACAGTTCGGTCGACGCATTTGTTCGAAATAGCAATGTTGGGGTGGGCATTCGGGTTCTTTTTAAAGGAGCTTGGGGCTTTGCTTCAACTGCAGATTTAACAACCGGCTCATTAAAAAAAACAGCTAACTTGGCTCTCCAAATTGCACGTGCATCGGCAACAACAATAAAGAGTCCGGCAAAATTGGCTGAACAAAAAGTATATGTTGATTACTACAAAACTAAAATTAAAAAAGATCCATTCCAAATTTCAACAGACGATAAAATTGATCTTCTGATTAGAGCTTGTGATGTTTTAAGACAAGACAAAAAAATTAAACACACCGAAGCATCGATGGGCTTTTTCAAAACAAACAAGTTGTTTGTTTCTTCTGATGGTGCTGAAATTGAACAGGATATTTACGAATCGGGAGCCGGTTGTAATGCGGTGGCATTTGATGGCAAAGAGGCTCAGAAACGTTCATATCCAAATTCATTAGGTCGAGTAATGGCTACCCGAGGATATGAGTTCATTGAAGAAATGAATATTTTAGATAATGTTGAAAGAGTTCGTGAAGAAGCGATTGAACTACTTTCAGCAGAAGACTGTCCTGACACTCATACAGATATTATTATCGGCGCTCCACAGCTTGCTTTACAGATTCATGAATCTTGTGGACATCCGATCGAACTTGATAGAGTGTTAGGTACAGAAATTTCACTCGCCGGTGGTTCTTTTATGACTGTTGAGAATCTTAATAAATTAAAATATGGTTCTGAAATTGTAAATATTAATACCGATGCTACTATTCCGGGTGCATTAGGCACGTACGGTTATGATGATGAAGGGGTGAAGGCACAAAGAAAACCGATTATCAAAAACGGTATCCATGTTGGTTATTTAACAAGTCGTGAAACTGCTCCTGTTGTGAACAAGAAATCAAATGGTACGATGCGTGCTGATGGTTGGAACCGTCTTCCGATTATTCGGATGGCAACCGTTAATTTAGAACCGGGTGATTGGGAGTTTGATGATCTTATTGCTGATACTAAAGATGGAATCTATTTTGACTTGAATAAAAGTTGGTCGATTGATGACAAACGTTTGAATTTCCAATTCGCGGTGGAAGCTGCCTGGGAAATTAAAAATGGTAAAAAAGGTAAGATGTATAAAAATGCATTGTACACAGGAATTACACCTGAGTTTTGGAATTCATGTGATGCTATTTGTAATAAAAATCATTGGCAAGTTTGGGGTATTCCAAACTGTGGCAAAGGAGAACCAATGCAAACTGCAAGAGTTGGACACGGTTGCGCACCAAGTCGTTTCCGCAATGTGAAAGTTGGGGTGAGCAAATGATTGGAAAAGTAAAACTATTTAAAAAGTTAGAATCTGTCTTAGCAAAATCAAAAGCAGATCAAACTGAAATCGTTTTTATTGGAACTCAATCAGGCTTGACTCGTTTTGCGAATTCTTATATTCATCAGAATGTTCATGAAAATAACAATCGTATATTTATTCGTTCTGTTATTGGAAATAAAGTAGGCGTTGCAACTGCCAATTCATTGGTCACAAGTGAACTTCTCAAAACATTGGACGCATCATTTGAAATTGCCAAGCAACAACCTGAAAATCTAAACTTTGCCGGACTTGCAAAACCTGCCAAATACAAAGTGATGAATACTTTTGATGATGACACCGCCTCATACTCTCCAAAAGCGAGAGCTACAAAAGTAAAATCTATTATCTCCCTTTCAGATGAAAAAAACTTTACCGTTGCGGGAGCGTTCTCAACATCGTCGGGTGAAATAGCGGTTCTCAACTCAAATGATCTGCGAGCATACCAACCATTTACAGGTACATCTACCAACATGGTAGTTATGTCGGATACATCGTCTGGTTACGCCTCGGATACATCGAGAAAAGTAACCGATTTAGATTTTGAAACTCTTGCAAAAATTGCTGTAGACAAATGTTACCGTTCTCAAAATCCGATATCAGTAGAACCGGGGGACTATGAAGTTATTTTAGAACCTTCTGCCATTGCGGAAGCGATGGAATGGTTAAACTATGTCAGCTTTGGTTCAAAAGGTTTCTTGCAAAACATGTCTCTTTTGTCAGGGAAAATTGGCAAAAAAATAACATCTGATATAATTTCAATTTATGATAATGCCTTAGATGAAAAAGCAAATGCCTTTCCATTTGACTTTGAAGGAACTCCTAAAAAACGAGTTAACATTATTGATAAAGGCGTTGCCAAAAGTTGTGTCTATGATTTGAACGCCGCCTTAAAAGGCAAGACCAAATCTACCGGTCATGCGATAACTCCTGATATGTCCGCCATGGGTGCCTCGGGGTTTAATTTGTTTATGAAACAAGGAACAGCTAAACGAGCAAACATGATTCAAAATGTAAAACGTGGAATTTTGGTGACACGTTTTCATTATATCAATGGTTTGATTGACCCTCGCAATGCCGTATTAACTGGGATGACTCGTGATGGTACTTTTTTGATAGAAAATGGTGAGATAAAAAGCGGTATTAAAAATATGCGTTTCACTGATTCGATGACCCGTGCTTTTGGTACGACCAAAGCTATTTCTAAAGAACGTGAACGAAAAGATTCCTGGTGGTCTGCGGTAGGGTGTTTGACTGTTCCAGCTGTGCATCTTGGTTCATTCAGGTTCTCAGGCAAGACAGAATTTTAGGGTATAATAGATTTTTCAGAATATAGATAAAGTAGGTCGGGTTCCGTTGGTTTGAAATCATCAGATTTCAAAATCGAGAAACCCGACAAATTATTCTGGAATAGAAACCCACACCAAGGGGTGGGCTACCCAGTTAGAATCTTTTAATCTTTTTTGGAGATTTATAATGCGAATTTTAATGATTTTTTTAATATTATCTTCAAGTGTGTTATCTCAAGAAATATCTATAGGATTTGATTGGGGAACTTCAAAGCTAGAAATTGAAAAAACATATACACTAGATAAATTTAAGAACCCTTTATTGGAAAAAAGTAAAAGAAGGTTTTTAAATGATAAATATGCTCAAGATTTTTCTTTGTATATTATTTTAGAAGATGAAAAAGCTTCTTCTCCAGTAATTGAGAATTATAATTTGTTGCGTATGGTAGGTTTTTACAAAGACAGTTTGATATATGTAATTTGGATTTCAGATCAGTTCGAATATAGCAGAGCAAATAGTGATACTTTAAGTTATTATTTTGAGAAAAAATTTATCCCGAATGAAATTCAACTTGGATGGCGCCCAGTTTTTAGATCTGATTTAGAAGATGGAACTATATTTAACGATGGAGGCATGGCTGCAACTGGTAATACTAAGGAATCCTATTATGAATTACAATTAACAATGGGTACAATCACAAATCCAACTCATATTCAAGGCACTTTGTTCCATTTGAGCAGATCGTTTTTTGACCAATTATCTAATTCTACTAATTATACAATGGATAAGGTCTTAAAAAATAGTATAAGTTCTTATAGTATCTTTACAAGATATTATTCCGAAAAAACTATTAAAAGGATGAAAAAGTACAAATCTAATCCCTGAATTACCCTATTCCTTCATTTTAAAATGACTATATTTTAATAATTAATTCCCTCAAAATAAAATGCATCATTTTTGTCCATATAATTGTCTTATATATAAATAAATGTTAATTTTTGAAATAAAATGCATCATTTTGAGCGTTACTACGTTAAATATAATAAGAAGAGTTTGGTTATAAAGAACTTGACCAAATAGGAACCGTTGACTATCTTACTAGGCTAAATAGTCGGAGGACTAAAATAAGTGGATTTGGGTAGAATTTCTCCTCAGGATAAACAAGAAGATACAAAAAAGTCGATCGGGGCAGTATCACTTTTTGTGCTGACGGCAATTATTTTTACATTTTTTGGGATGTTGGTGACATCTAATTTGGACCTCACCCCAGAAACTATCGCACAGACTCCTACAAATATTGCCGAAACTGGGCTTTATCCGGTAGTTGCCCGTGATGGTGTCGTAGAGTCGCCGTTTGTGCAAGTCGTCGAAAAAGCATCTGAAGCTGTTGTTAATATCTCAGCAAAAACAGTTGCCCAGAATACGCCATGGTGGCATTCCGGTACAGGGTCATCATCGTCGGGTTCAGGGTTTTTCTTCCGTAAAGAAGGATATATTCTTACCAACAACCACGTTATTGAAAATGCAACTGAATTATATGTTACTACAGCCTCCGGTTACCGTTATGATGCCCTACTTGTAGGTGCTGATCCTCAAACTGATTTGGCTGTTTTAAAGATTGATCCGAAAAATGAAATTATTACGGTAATACCGTTTGGTAATTCTAAAGATTTAAAAGTAGGCGATTGGGCTATAGCAATAGGAAATCCATTTCCACAACAAGGACTTGATAGAACTGTCACAGTAGGTGTTATTTCTGCCAAAGGACGCAGGAATTTAAATTTTGGTTCTGAAACACCAATCTATCAGGACTATATTCAGACAGATGCCTCGATTAACCCCGGCAATTCGGGTGGACCACTTTTGAATATTCGTGGTGAATGTATTGGTATAAATTCGGCTATTTCATCTCCTACGGGAGCATCGGTCGGTATAGGATTTGCTATTCCAATAAGTCTGGCACGTTCGGTTGTACCGGATTTGATTGCTTTAGGAAAAGTGAATCGTGGATGGCTAGGCGTTTGGCTTGGCAGATTGACTGAAAAAGAGACCAGAGAACAAGGAATCGATGGTTTACATGGAGTCAAAATTGATTCTGTTTTTACAAATTCTCCTGCTGATAGAGCAGGTATAAAATCGGGTGATATTATTCTGACTATAAATGGACAAGAAGTTGAAAATAACAGACATCTATCTGTTTTGATTTCTCAAGCAAAGGGCGGACAACCTGTTCCTATTATCTTTGTTCGTAATGGCGATAGGATAAAAGCTAAAGTTATCGTTGCTGATAGAGAAACATTTATGTTGTCATTGGATGATAACAGAGAAACGACTCCGCAAACTCCATCAGACAGCCGCTCGGTTCGCTGGCTAGGTATGGAACTTGTTTCTTTTTCTGATGAGTTAGCTAATTTATTGAATACTGAACATCTTGACGGAGTATTTGTACAAAGAGTCAGACAAGGTACCCCGGCAGATAATTCTTCAATTCGAAGAGGAACTGTGATTTTACAGGTAAATAATCAGTCGGTTTCGTCGATAGATGATATTTTACGTATCTCAAAAGAGATACCGTCATCGGCAAAACGAATTCCGATGATTGTAGTAGAACCAGATGGTGCTGTGGCACGAGTAGTAGTAAGACCATAATTGATGTATGGAAATATATGGTAGGGTCTCAGAGAAGTTCTGAGATGAGTAAACATTTTAAGTTGGAAGGAGTTAGTCAGAAAATTGGCTAAACAATCCTTAAAATATCGCGATGAAGACAGATCTTTGGATCTGTACCTTCGTGAAATAGGGGAAACACCCCTAATCAATGCCGATGAAGAAGTTCGGTTAGCGAGAAAAATCAAGCAAGGCGACAAAAGAGCCTTGGAGAAATTAACTAAAGCTAACTTGCGATTTGTTGTTTCGGTAGCAAAGCAATACCAAAACCAGGGTTTATCTCTGGCAGATTTAATCAACGAGGGAAATATCGGTTTGATTAAAGCAGCTAAGAGGTTTGATGAAACCCGTGGGTTCAAATTTATCAGTTACGCCGTGTGGTGGATCCGTCAGGCTATTTTGCAATCTCTTGCTGAGCAGAGCCGAATTGTGCGCTTGCCATTAAATAGAGTCGGAACCCTGCATAAAATCGGAAAGGTTTCCTCACGGTTAGAACAATCGTTAGGAAGGCTACCATCTCCAGAGGAAATCTCTAAGGAGTTGGAACTCTCCGAGGGCGAAGTATCTGATACGTTAAAAATCTCGAACTCGCATCTTTCATTAGATGCACCATTTTCCGCATCGGAAGATAATTCTCTTATTGATGTGTTAGAAGATGAATTCCAACCGTCACCTGATGAAGCCCTTTTAGATGGCTCATTAAAGGTTGAAATTGAAAAAGCGTTGGATTCACTGACACCAAGAGAAGCGGAAGTAATCAATCTCTACTTTGGTCTACACCATGAGAAAGCTTTAACGCTTGAAGAGATAGGAGCTCGATTCTCTCTTACCCGCGAACGGGTACGTCAGATTAAAGAAAAAGCGATTCGCAGACTCCGTCATGCCTCAAGAAGCCGTTCATTGCGAGCTTATTTGAACTAATGATTGATAAAGCATAATAAATTAAAAGCCACTTACTGTAAGTGGCTTTTTTTTTCTAGAATAAACTAATCTCCTTTACAAATTATATATAAACATGTAGATTTATTGCCATGGGAGTTTTAAAAAACATAAAAAATTTTATTATAAAGTATAAATGGAATATTGCATCTGTGACAGTACCATTTATTCTCTATCTCTATTTTGTATTACCTTTATCAGAATGGTTAATTGATGATGCGGGTATTTCTTTTGTATACTCTCGAAATTTAGCAGCAGGTTATGGACTTGTTACACAACCTGGGATGGCTCCAGTAGAAGGATATTCAAATTTTCTTTGGGTTGTTGTAATGGCTTTTTTCTTTTTAGTTAAACTATTTGATCCTTTTATAACATCCAAATTCGTGAGTTATTTGTTCGTTCTTTTAACATTTATTAATGTCAATCAAATATTATCACATATAACAAAAAATGGTAATATTCTTTCTATTCTGATTCTTTCCTTTGTTTCATTGAATGCGTCGTTTATTATTTGGACTTGCTCTGGTTTAGAAAATCCGCTGTATGTTTATCTAATCACTTTGCTTCTATTGTATGTTTTGAAGAATACTTATACTGAATTTTCAAATAAGAAATTATTGATTGTTAGTATGGTTGCATTTTGTATTGCAATCACAAGACCAGATGGAATCGTGTACCTGTTTCTTTTACCATTTACTTTAATAGCTTGGAAATTTGAATCAAAATCTATTTCATTGATAAGTACACTCAAACTAATAGCTCGTTATTTATTTTCATATAGTTTATTTATCACAGGTTTTCTTCTCTTTAGATATTTGTATTTTAATGATTTTTATCCCAATACTTATCATGTAAAGGGAGGACCAAATATCAGAATTGTTTGGGATATTTTATCTCTACAAGAAAAGTATCTCCTAAAACTTCAGGACTTGTCAGCTCATCTTTTAGGAACCAATTTTTGGTTGATTTTTCCAGTTGCAATTATTGGGACAATTATATTCTATCTAATAAAAAAAGAAAACAAATTAGATAGAATAATCATTTTGTTTGTCACATGTATTTCATTAGGAGTCTATCTTCTTTTACCAATAGACTGGATGGGAGAATATCGTTTTGCAACACCATTTCATCTTTTAAGCTATGTGGTTGTTGGATTGTTTTTCTATGATTTGTTTATAATTCTAAAAACAAAATTGGGAAGAATTTCTATTATACTGCTAATATTAGTTGTCGGTTATTCAACTGTGCAGAATAATTATCCAAGATTACAAATATGGTATAAAACTCAGAAAGTAAGTTTTAGTCAAATTGCAAGAAATTATGGTGAACGATTTAATAAGTATGCTAAAGAATTAGAATTGCAAAATGCTTCATTGCTTGTTCCTGATATTGGCGGAACCCTATACTATTCAAAATTAAAAATCTATGATTTAGGTGGACTATGTGACCCGGTAATAGCTAAAAATAGAGGGAAGAATCAGAAGAAGTTCTATGATTATATCTTTGATGAGATTAAGCCAACTTTTATCCATACACATGGTTATTTTACTGTTGTATCAAAGTTTGATGAAGACGAAAGATTCTTACAAGATTATATGCCAATTAACGAATATGAAGATAAGTATGCTGAAAGAAATTTACATAGAGTTGTTATGTCAGGTGATTTTATAAGAAAAGATGCAGTTGTTGGTAAAGAAGAAATTGTAAAGAGTTTGGTTAGATGAAATTTTTAAAAGAATATTTGAATTGTAAATCAGATGAAGTAAATCATATTTATTACCAATTGACTATCCTATTTGTTGCCGGACTATTGTTAAGAATAACCTACTTTTTACTAGCGTATCAAAACTATGGTGGTCTCGAAGAATATTTTAATACTTGCCCTGATTCATTTGGATATTTATACATTTCTAATGAGATATTTGGTTCACATCCAAGAGGACCTGATGCACTATTTAAGATAGGTCCCGGTTTTGGTTTTATTATCGCTAATTTAAACTTAGTTTTTGGGGAAGGACGATTTGTTATATATGTATTTAATATGATAATTAGTTCCTTAGGGGCAGTAGTTGTATATCTACTTAGTTATCAATTATTTAAAAACAAAATGATTTCTTTTGTTTCAGGCTTAATATGTACACTTTCTTTAACATCAATTGCTTTAAGTAGTAATTATCTATCAGACCCATCCTTTTTTACATTTCATGCGTTATCCGTTTTATTCCTAGTAAGTGGAATTCGAAAAAATGATGTTAAATCTTTTGTTGTATCAGGTATCTTTTCTGGAATTAGTTTATTTATTAGATCTATTAGTCGGTTTTGGTTTCTTATATTGTTAGCAATCGGATTTCTAATTCCAGTCGATAAAATTTATACAAACAGGAAACAACTATTAAAAAAATTACTAATACCAATTTGTATTTCATTGATTTGTCTTTTGAGTTGGTCACTTAGAAACTATGTAAAACATGATGTATTTGTCTTTGGAAGCAATGGGGTAAATGCTGCAAGAACGTATCTTGGAGCAAAAATTCTTTCTGATATAAGTAATAATGATAAAACAGTTATTGATATGAGGAATGAACTTTCTAAGAAAGAATTTGAATATTTTGAGGGTCATAAAAAAACTTTTGCTGCGCAATATAGCTTTACAAAAAAACAAGTTTTTGAAATTTTTACTACTTATCCAGTTCAGACATTGAAAACATTTTTTTCACTCGTTTATGAAAATATGACTGCAGGGAATTATATGATTAAAAGTCAAATCCCAATTCTGAATCCTGTATGGTGGTATTTAATTGATACAAATCGTAATTGGCTTGGAGTTACAATAATTTTGCTGTCACTATGTTCTATAGTTTTATTATTTGTCGAAAGAAAAATATTAGCTGCTCTTATATTAGGGTCACATTATATTTACTTTTCATTGATAACAGGTTTTAGTTTTTGGCAAGGATCAAGATTACATTATCAAGCCGAAATAGCATCTTCTATCCTAATCTCTTATTTTGTGATAACTATAATTTTACATTCTCGTAGTTCAATTAAAACTCAATATAAGAAATTCTTACAATTTAAGTCATCTCTATAAACTCATATACCATTCTAAAGTTCTTTTTAATCCTTGTTGAATTCCAATCTGAGGTTGCCAGCGAAGTCTGGTACGAATCAGTTCGATACTTACCGCACGACGTCTGATATTATCAATGTCACGTCTGTCAATATATTTTGGCTTGGCATCTTTGCCCATCAGATCAGCAATCATCTGATACAACTCAACGATTTTAGTTTCAACACCAGTGCCAATATTATAAACCTGACCTTCGGCTTTCGGGGAGAGCAGAGCCAAAAGGGTGCCATCGACAGCATCGTCGACATAGGTGAAATCACGAGTCTGCTGACCGTCGCCGTGCAGATGAGGCTGCTCATCGTTGTCGAGCATCTCTATGAATTTTGAAACTACACCACAGTATGGATTTTTAGGATCCTGTTTCGGTCCATAGATGTTTGAGTACCGCACCGATGTAACCGGAGTACCATAGGTCTCGTAAAATGCATGGCAATAGTTTTCACCGGCAAGTTTTGATACAGAGTATGGAGAAAAAGTAAGCGTCCGTTCATCTTCGGTGATAGGTAGAATCCGAGGGTTGCCGTAGACCGATGCTGACGAAGTATACACTACTCGTTTGACATTAAATTCATTGGCAGCCAGTAAAATATTTAAAGTGCCGCCGATATTTACTTCGTAATCATTGCGAGGGTTCTTTGTAGAAATAATAATATTGCGAGCAGCCATGTGAGCGATATAGTCAACTTCTTTGGCTAGTTTTCTAACTAAGGAATCGTCGGCAACAGAACCTTCAATAAATTCGTATTTAGTATCTTTGGAAATATTATCAAGTGAGCCTGTAAAAAGGTCGTCTAAGACAATTGCTTTGCCGTTACTTTTTGCTACTCGTTCAGTCAAGTTGGAACCAACAAAGCCTGCTCCACCAGTGATAAGAACTTTTTTACCTTCAAAATCTAGTTCAGTCATTTGTTATCTCTTAATTCCAAACCGTAAAAAGAAAAGCGGACGTGAAAGGCGCCACCAGTCCCGAAATGGTTTCATCTTTGAATATGATTTTTTCTCGCCCCGATAATAAACTGTGATTGGAGCTTCGATTACATTTATGTTTTTTGAAATGATTGCTTTGTAAAGTAAATATGGTTCCAGCTCGTATGTGTTCAGCCACTCTTGGTCTAAGTTGATAGATTTATCGTCAAAAATAGAGAGGTAAAAAGCACGGAAACCATTGGTGCCATCGGTTACTCTTTGCCCAGTAAAGATAGTCATGACAATAGAAAACAAACGTGTGGTGATTTCGCGAAATAGGGGAGGGTTGACCGCATCGCCGCCTTTGAGTCTTCGGGAACCTTGAATGAAATTTTTTTTATTCTCTTTGAGTTTTTCCATTACCATTGGGAGTTCTTTTGGCTCATGCTGATCATCACCGGAGAGAATAACAGCAATGTCGAATTTGTTTGCGATGCCATACTTAATGCCAGAACGAATACCGGCACCAACGCCCATATTAATTGCATGGCTAATGACTGTGGCACCGAGAGCTTCAGCCTCAGATTTAGTCTTATCAGTAGAGCAATCATCGGCGACTACGATTTCGTCAACAATTCCAATAGCTTGAACTTTTTCAATAACTTTACCAATTTTTCCTTCTTCGTTGAAGGCTGGTAAAATGCAGAGCGTTTTCAGTTTACACCTCAAATTTAATATCTTTAATAATTGATAACATACTTTGTCGTTCAGTTTCTTGCAAGAGTTTTCATGATTTCTTTGGAGAATTCAATTGCTTTTTTAGAGGGGGAATCTATATTTATATAGCTGTCAGACAGCTATAAGCCGAAGTGGTGAAACTGGTAGACACGCTGCATTCAGGGTGCAGTTCTCGCAAGGGAGTGGGGGTTCAAATCCCCCCTTCGGCACACTATAGATTAAAATTCCTATTACTACATACTTAAACTTAGATGATTACTATGCAGGTGGTGTCGTACTTTGTCGTACAAGAGAAATGAAACCAATAGATTGGAGCTCCACTGGAATAGACTGAAGTTATCATTCCTTTTTTGCTGAGTATTCCCCTATAATCAGACGTGACCCATTTACTGTGTTTAAAGAACAGAAGGTTGTGAAGAGATAGGAATATCAAAATCAGTTTAATACACACAGGGGTGATTTCGTTTAAGCAAAGACCTGTGTATATCTTGGGCTATAGAATCCAAAAAATTTGCCTTCATGATTTTTCATATATTTATTCTTTTTAAGAATAATCTACATATATCTTACCATACCTATACGATTTTGTCAATACCATCCCTTCCTTTTAGTTATTGTTGACTTCATACTCGATATTTGTATCTTCTGAGAAGAAATCTAAAACATAGAAAATTTATTTATAGAAGGAGTGTACAAATGAAAAAAATCCAATTAATGGTCTTATCAATAGTAATAACTATTTTTGTGCTATCTTGTTCGACAAACGATAGGGAAATGAATCCTTCACAAATAAAGATACATGGAGATGGACTAGCTTATGCTGTGAATGAGAACAACCCCTTTTCTGGTAAGGTGATTTCATTTTACAAGTCAGGTCAAAAGGATGATGAAGCCAACTACAAAGATGGAAAAAAAGAAGGTTGAGGTGCAGGTTGGTATGATAATGGTCAAAAGGAATATGAAGCCAACTACAAAGATGGAAAAAAAGAAGGTTTAGGCACAGGTTGGCATAAAAATGGTCAAAAGCAATATGAAGCCAACTACAAAGATGATAAACCTGATGGCATAAGTACATCTTGGTATGATAATGGTCAAAAGCAATATGAAGCCAACTTCAAAGATGGTAAAACTGAAGGTTTAGGCACAGGTTGGCATAAAAATGGTCAAATGCAAAATAAAGCCAACTACAAAGATGATAAACCTGATGGCATAAGTACAATTTGGTATGATAATGGTCAAAAGCGATATGAAGCCAACTACAAAGATGGAAAAGTTATTAGTCAAGCAAAATGGAATGAAGCAGGAGATGAAATAAAAAAGTGAATTGATAAAACTTTCAGTAGACACATATATCTTGATACTTACAATCATAGCTAGGTAGCCCACTCTTTGGAGTGGGTTTCTTTTCCAATATATTATGTCGTAAAGAGTGAATTTTAAATAAAACAGGCAACGTCTGCTACTCGTTTTGATTATAATAGATGTCGTATTTTTTCATTCGATAAATTAATACATGACGAGGTATCTGTAAAAACTTCGCCGACCTCGTTCTGTTCCATGCGAATTTATTTAAGGCATCGATAATAACTTTTTTCTCAGAATCATGAAACGACAAATAACTATCAGACGTTTTCTCGATTTTTTTCGGTTGAGAATCAGTTGAAAGTATCTGTTCATTTTTTCCAAAATCATTAGGAAGGTCGGCAACTTGTAGTTCATCTGACTTACGTAAAATAACCAGTCGTTCAATTAAATTTTCAAGTTCCCTTACATTGCCCGGCCATGAATAATTAGTGAGTCTTTCAAGTAATTGAGTTGAAATTTTAATTAGAGTACCTTTACTAAATCGCTTGATAAATTCCTGAGCAAGAATCTGAATATCTTCAAGACGTTCGCTTAGTTTAGGGATATGTATCGGGATAACATTGAGACGGTAATATAGGTCTTCACGGAATTTCCCTTGAGCGATTTTCTCTTTCAAATTAACATTGGTCGCAGCAATAAGGCGAACATCGATTTCTTTTGAAGCCTCCGACCCGATAGGTTCAACAGTTCTCTCTTGGATTACCCGCAAAAGTTTCGCTTGCAATTCTATCTGCATATCACCGATTTCATCGAGAAAAATAGTCCCGCCCTCGGCAAGTTCGAATTTCCCTTTTTTATCTCTGATAGCTCCGGTGAAGGCACCTTTGGTATGACCGAACAGTTCAGACTCGATAAGCTCCTTTGGGATAGCGGCACAGTTGACAATAATAAGCTGATTGCCGGAGCGATTACTTTTGTAATGAATCGATTTCGCGATAACTTCTTTTCCCGTTCCTGAATCTCCGGTGATGAGTATGGTGGCATCGGTGTCGGCGATTTTGTCTACAAGTGCGAGAAGCTCTTTAATAGGTTTTGAACTGCCGACAAAATTATTATTGTAGTCTTGTGCTTTTAACTTCCCTTTGAGCTGTCTGTTTTCATTCTCTAATTTATTTATAAGGAGTGCTTTTTCGATTGCTATAAACAAAATATCATCTTCAAAAGGTTTTGTTAAATAATCAAAGGCACCAAGCTTGACAGCGGCAACTGCCTGGGGAACCGAGGCATGAGCGGTGAGGAGTATAGTTTTGAGATCAGCTTGAATTGCTTTTGACTTTTCAAGCAGTTCGATACCATCTATCTTTGGCATTCGGATATCTGAAAGCAGTAAATCGTAGCGTGACTTTTTGAGTGCATCTAATGCCTGCTGACCATCGGCAACAGCAAAAACATCAAACCCTTTTTGACGTAGTTTAAAAAGTAAGACTTTTCTCAGAGAATCATCATCGTCGGCAAGCAGAATTTTCATTATGACAACTCTCCATCGGTTGGAAATCTGACTGTGACCGTAGTGCCTTCTTTGGCTCTGCTTTCAAAATCTATAGTCGCTTTATGTTTCTCGATAATGTTTTTTACCAGCGACAGACCCAAACCTGTCCCGCTTGGCTTTGTAGTAAAAAATGGGTCGTATATTTTTTGTAGAATCTCATCAGGGATACCATCGCCAAAATCTTTGATTTGTAATTCTACCATAGAGTCGACAAGTTGTAAACTGACATTGATTTTCGATTCTTCTTTTGATGCCTGCAGTGAATTTAAAAGTAAATTAAGAAGTATTTGTTGAATCTTTTCTTTGTCACCATTGATAAAAATTTCTTGTTGTAAATTCTCTTCTATTATAATGTTCTGATTTGATGTATGCGTGTTCATCTGTTTGAGAGCAGTCTTAACAATTGTCGATAGATTAATCTTTTGCATGTTATATTCTGTAGGACGTGAGAATTCTAAAAAATTTGTGACTGTTTTATCAATCCGTTTAATCTCACTAAAGACAATATCTTTGAATTCATCTTTGTCCGATTTATTAGTTTGTTCATCGGTAAGGATCTCCACAGAGCCTTTAATAGATGCCAGCGGATTTTTAATTTCATGTGCGACCCCGGCTGCGATCTGTCCGACCATTGAGAGATGGTGACTTCGTTCTAGTTGGAGATTGGCCTGAGCATGTTGTTTTCGTATCTTGAGTTCACGTTCAACTAACGCACCGGTAACAATAGCAATCGCAAAATAGAATACGATTTCAATTATTTCACCGGCCAGATCATGTGCTCCCAACTCATTGTTAAAAATATATGGAATGACTAAAACGGAAATCGTTGTTGCGGTGAAAATTCCGCCACGGAGTCCGTACCAGGAGGTTGCGATTACTATCGGAATATAGCATAACCGACCATGCAGGGCATGAGCCCAATGATATTGTTCCATTAACGATTGCAGTATCCATCCGTAATGAAAGCTTATTGTAAAGATTATTGATACGGTGAGTATTATCAATTTTAATCTTGTATTTGGTTTCTGGTCGTCCATATTTTTCCTCATTGTATATAAAATAATATAAGACAATTTCTGTTCCGACGGAGATAGTTCGCTCTAATTAGTTTTTAACTGCTTATATGTCAACTGCTTAATATATAGTTTATACAATTTATTTCGGGTAATACAGATAAAAACTATACAATAATGAAGAAAATTGTATAATAACATTTGATATTCATCATTATTGAAGAATATTCAACAGTATTCAACAGAATAAAAATTTTTCATACCACCCTCTGCTTTACCCTCAAAGCGTCCTTTTTCAATAAGGACGCTTATTTATTAGATTTTTATTGTAACTTGGTGTAAATAAACGAACACCTAAACTCTGCTATATCAACAGCATACAAAATATATCATAAAAAACAAAAAATAAATCAACTTTTTTAAATAATATCCGTTATATAACCTAAGTAATATAACGAACGTAATGTAACGTATGTAATATAAAATTAATTTAATATAAAGTGAGGTTTCAAATGCCACCTAAAACGACTTTCACAAAAGATGATGTTCTCAATGCTGCATTTTCTTTGGTGGAAAAAAAAGGACTCAAAGAGTTAACAGCCAGAAATGTTGCCGCCAAACTTGGGTCATCAACTGCCCCGGTGTACAGTCATTTTGCATCTATCAATGAACTGGAAAATCAAGTTTTTAAGAAAGCAATGAAAATTGTATCTGAATACTCCAAACGAAAGTATACAAATATAAATTTTTTAAATGTTGGGGTAGGGATTACTTTTTTTGCTCAAGAATATCCAATTCTCTATCGTTCAATATTTATGGAACTAAACGACTATGCGGAAGATTTAGTAGAGTTTGACAATGAACTTATGAAAGACTTATCCAAAGAACCTTATTTTACTGACCTTACTATACCTGACAGAGAAGCAATACTTATTAAAGTAGGGATATTTGTGCATGGTTTATGTTCGATGATTGTTGTAGATCATCTGAAACATTTTTCGTACAACTCACGGGAAGAACCTGTGCAATTATTGTACAATGTAGGGTCTGCTATTATTACGGATGCGATTCATCCTCAAAAACGTGCCACGATGAAACCGGACGGCAAAGGAGGGTATCTCTTTGAATGCGAAGATTAGAATACTCATAATAGCTCTCTTAATACTTATATCCGGGAACGTAAAAGCTGAGGATCTAACGATGCAAAACTTTTTGCGATCACTAAAGACTCATCCTATATTTTTAGAAGGAACAATTAAACAAAACCTTATCAAAGAACAGCAGAACGAAATGCGGACAGCCGAAGATTGGCTGTTGAAATCATCAGCATTTTACACGCATGATGAACCATCGTTTGCAATTTCAGGTCCTGAAAGAACCGACGCTATACAACTGTCCGGCTCTGTCGAACGTCTGTTTTGGAAAAATGGTTCAAGGCTGCAAGCTGGTTTTCAAACAACTCGTGCAGACATTAAAATAAATCCAATCTATATGATTCCGTCGACATATTATGAAAACGAACTGACTGTTTCATATACCATGCCTCTTCTGAAAAATAAAGATGGCTTTCTAAATCGTTTACAACATGATCTCAAAAATTTTGAGATTGATATTACCGAGATTGTAGCAGAAGAAGATCAGGAAAACTTTCTAACTGTCTATGCGTTAAAATATCTCGACTGGGTTTATATGATTGAGCAACGAAAAATTATTGCAGAGCGAATCAGTATCAGTAAAGAACTGCTTGAAAATAACAAAAGAAAACGTAAAGCAAATCTTATTGACAATGTCGATGTTATCCGTTCAGAAAATTCGGTCACAACAGCAGAGCAGTCACTTCTATTTATTGAATCTGAAATATCATCTATTGTTGCTGAGTTAAATGAAATAATTGTTGAAAATAATTTAGAAAATGCGACTCCTATTTTTGATATATACAAAACAAATGAACCGATAGATTTTTATCAATATAAAGACTCGCTACTAAACAATTCAAGAATTTTAAATTCGATAGTTACGCAAATCAAACAGCTCGAATATCTCAATAGAGGTTTTAGCGAAGAGAATAAAAGTTCATTAGACTTGATTACTCAGTTAGGTTTAAAAACTGCCGAAGATGATATCCCTAATTCACTGGTGCTTGATAAACCAAGTTTTACCATTGGGCTGCAATTTGCAATACCACTTGGGAAAAGAGCATCGCAGTCAAAGGTGAAACAAACACAATTGAAAGTTGAAAATCTAAAAAACCAGCTTGATAATCTCAAGCGAAATCTGAGCTCTAATCTTTCAAGAGTTGTGACTCAATTAAATCTTTTTGATGAAATCTTAGCTAAGAACAAACAACAAATTATTTCAACGACTAATAAGACAGTCGAAGAAATCAAGCTCTATGATAGAGGACGAGGACAGCTTACCTTTGTAATCTTAAGTCGTGATGAAGAGCAAGCAGCAAAATTATCATACGCATCAAATTCACTTATGTATCAAAAACTACTCGTGCAATTTTATTCCTTAACCGATCAATTGATCTCAATGTAGAAAGGGGAGCAGAACTATGAAAAAGCTTATTAGATATTTTGCCAGTAATCATCTGCTGGCATACCTCATAACATTGATGACAATTATTGCGGGCCTTTTCTCTTATATGGAAATCAGGCGTGACGTCTTCCCGAATCTCAGCTATGGCATTGCTGTCATTACAACTCGATTCCCGGGAGCATCGCCGGAAGATGTTGAGCTTAATGTTACCAATAAAATAGAAGATGAACTCAAGACCGTTTCAAATATTGATAAAGTATTTTCTGTCTCTATGGAAAACATATCGGTTGTGACTATTGTTATGGATCCAAATATTTCCGACCAAGATGATATTATGAACGACGTTCGCGAAGCGGTTGGTCGGATCTCAGATTTCCCAACCGAAGTAACAGAGTCGCCACACATCATGGAAGTGGAAACGGGGGAGTTTGCAATTCTTGAGATTGGGCTTGCAGGTGATATTCCATATCCCGAACTTCGAAAATACGCCAAACAGTTTGAGAAAAAATTGGAAGCTCTTTCAGGGGTCGCCGATGTTCGGTCATTCGGATATTTAGCGAGAGAAATCGAAGTACAGGTCGATCCTGCTGAATTGGAAAAATATCAGATTCCTCTTCGAGAAATTATAGCAGCGATCAAGCAACGAAATATCAGAGCAACCGGTGGGTCATTTGAGTCGTATACTTCCGAAAAAAATCTTATGACTTTAGCACAGTTTAAAAACCCAATGGAAGTTGGCGAAGTGATAGTTCGGTCATCATTTGACGGACCGCTTATAAAAGTGAAAGACCTTTCTATAATCAAAGATGATTATGAAGATGAAAGAATTCTTTCACGCATGAACGGTATCCCGGCTATTTCGTATCAGGTGACGAAAAAAGAAAATGCCGATGTTATACGAATGGTTAAAGCTATAAAAAAACTAGCCAATGCAGAGAAAGAATTTTTACCCGAAGGAGTGCAGATTTTATTCTCGTCTGATTTCTCTCGAATTGTAGAAAATCGTTTTGATGTTGTGCTTACAAATGGATTTATCGGGCTGGTGCTTGTATTATTAATGCTTGCAATTTTTCTAAATCTTCGTTCAGCATTCTGGGTCGCGATGGGAATTCCGATAACACTTTTGGGGTCTATCTTTTTAATGCCGATGTTTGGAGTTTATCTTGATTCTATTTCTATGGCGGCGATGATTATTATTATCGGAATTATTGTCGACGATGGAATTATCATAGCCGAAAATATTCAGCGTCATAGAGAGAACGGGGCGACTCCGCTCGACGCTGCTGTCAATGGACTCCACGAAGTGTTCACACCGGTAGTGACTACAATTTTGACGACCTTCCTCGCTTTTGCTCCGATGTTTTTCATGAGTGGTATTATGGGAAGTTTTATTTTTGTCATCCCACTTGTGATTACTTTGGCTCTGTTCATATCGCTCTTTGAAGCAACAATTGCTTTACCGGCTCATCTTATTGGTGGCAAAGTAAAAAAGAAAAAAATTAAACAAAGTTGGTTCAAAACTTTAGAAAAACCATTTAATAAAATTCTTCGTGTGACACTTAACCTCAGATATCTATTCTTATTAGTAACTGTAGCTTATTTTGTAGGCACGATGTATTACGCTTATAACCATGTTAAATTCGAACTGTTCCCGGCATCAATGGCAGAAAAGTTTTTTATCTTAATGGAAACGCCAACGGGTTCGTCGCTTGAAGCAACTTCTGAAAAAGTTAAAGAAGTCGAAAAAATTGTGCAACAACTTCCAAGAGAAGAACTGGCATCTTTTGTTACTCGTATTGGCAACCAAGAACCATATCCAGCCGGCGGTTTCCCTCCGGGTGAAAATGAAAACTGGGCATTTATCTCGCTGGATCTGACACCGTATACCGACCGTGATCGTATGGCTGATGATATTGTGGAAAGCTTACGAGAGCAAACGAATAAAATTGAAGGCTTCGACGTTATCAATTATTCGATTGAAAGCGGAGGTCCACCAATTGGAAAACCAATTACGCTTCGAATTGTCAGCTCCGATGATGAGTTGAGAACTAAGTTAGTTGATTCGATCGAAGTTTATATGGGAACGATCCAAGATGTTAAAGATATTGTCCGCAATGATCGCTTAGGTAAAGAACAGGTTAATATAAATATTGACTATAACAAACTTGCTCGACTTGGTCTGACTGTTGCGGACATTGCCCAAAACGTTCGGATTGCCTATGATGGCGAAGTGGTGACATCGGTACGATACGGTGATGAGGATGTTGAGTTTCGAGTTCTCTTTTTAGAAGAGGTTCGTCAAAACCCAGATATGCTATACGACTTTTTAATTCCGAACAACAGAGGACGTTTGATTCCACTCAAAGAAGTTCAACCCTTGAAACAACACCGGGACCATCAAACTTCTTCCATTATGATGAAGAACGAGCGGTAACTATTACAGCTGATCTTGAAAAAGATGGCTTGACCTCGCTTCAAGCGACAGCAATGATTGCGGAGCATTTTAATGTCGGCAAAGATTGGCATGGAGTAAGATTGCTAATTGGGGGTGAAGCCGAAGAAACCGAAAAGTCGATGAATTCATTATACCTTGCTTTTGGTTTAGCTATTATAGGAATCTTGTTTTTGCTAATCATACTGTTCAATTCTGTCACGCAACCATTTATGGTGATTGCCTCGATACCGTTTGGTATTGTTGGTGTGATTATTGCCTTTGCTTTACATAACGAACCTTTAGGTTTTATTGCGATGCTAGGAATTATCGGATTGCTTGGTGTGATTGTGAATGATGCTTTAGTGTTGGTTGTACATATTAACAGGTTAAAAGAGAAGCGTCCTGATGATTCGCTTTTGGCAGTTGTTGCTGATGGTACGACTGATCGGTTGCGTGCTGTCATACTCACAACTCTAACAACAGTAGTAGGAATGCTTCCACTTGCTTACGGTATCGGCGGCTCGGATCCATATATTGGACCAATGGCTATGGCACTCGGCTATGGACTTTTGTTTGCCACTCCGATTACTCTGGCGTTGGTACCTTGTTTGTATCTTCTTAGTGATGACGTGAGAAAATTATTTACTTGGAAAAAGAAACCGATAGAGAATATGCCAACTAGTAACTAACAAAAAATAAACCCCGGCATTTACCATGTCGGGGTTTTATTCTTTAATCAAATCATTAGAATTCTATATTATTCAAGCCATTCAAAGCGTATGAAATATTCACTTGCTTCTGTTTTTTCTGTCCACGATGTATAGTCGTAAAGTTCGGAAATTTTTACATCTAGTTCAGGAAGTTCTCTATCATCAATTCTATAACTGACTGTATCGTCAAATGGTTTTCTACTTGGAAAAATTAGCAGTCCCCAATCAGGTCTATAAATTTCAGGTTTTTCATCAACGATACCATCAGGAATATTAATTTGGGAATAAGAGTTTTCTAAATCTAATCCTAATATTTCCAAGAAGTCAATCATAGGATTCTCTCCTTGACCAGTCTGGTTGCTTGGAAAGTTTTCAGTCCCATCAAGACCTTTAATTACTTTTATTGTCATATACACAAGTGGAATACCTCTAGGGATTTCATAACAATTTCGCCACATAAGCTGCCATGTTTCATGACTTACTCTATAATTCGCATCAGCTTGAGCCAGTAGTTTCAAACTATATACTTGTGTAGTATCTGTGCCAACAACAGCTATATCATTTAAATTTCCAAATGTACGGATACTGCCAATAGAATCTGTCACTTCCATGTAATACCCTAAAGCTACATTTCGAGACCGTTGTGACTCAAAGACAACATAATGTAAATTTCTCTCTGAGTTATTCCATACCGTAAATTCATCAGCAGGAATTTCTTTTACTTTTGTATCATTGCCTAATATAGATTCTGATTTATATTGCGATGTGTCTTCAGGAATTGCATAGAAATTTGCTACAGGTAACGCAACATCAGCATTATAGCTTAGTACAGATTCGTACATTATAAGTTTTGTCACTTTATCTGTTGGCTGTAAATTGTCTATAGGTAAGGCTAAATCAAAAACTCTTCTAATAACATATTCATAATCCCGTAAAAAAGTTTCCATAGGTTTATCCGGTGGTGGCGGTTCGCTCGTACCGGTTGGAAACAGTGAACACGATATTGTACTCATTATTATAATAAGAAAAGTTGCTAGTAAAAGTATATGTTTCATATACCCTCCAATTAAGTTTAAACTTAAATATATGAAACATCGATACTTGTGTCAAGTAGCCTGCTATTTACATTCTATCAGCAAATTGTAAATACAATAGTATCGCTCCACCTAAAACAAACAGTCCACCAAGTAGAAGTTTTTTAACTCTCTCTTTACTAAAGCCCAAATCAGTCCTATATGGATCAGTCTCTGCCAATGAGTCCTGCGAACGCATCGTTACTCTTCTTTTAAAACGTATACGCTCGTTGTCGAATTTCTCAATCATCTCCCATCCTGATAGAGCTTCTTCGGTACAAAGTTGCTGTACTTTTTCTAAATTTCGAAACGACCCAAAAGCAGAACGCACTATTTTAAATTCCCACCCATTCAAATCATCAGAATTATACTTAGTCATAACATTCTCTTCTTTCAACATTCGTTCACGTCTTCTTTTAGCAGCAATCGCAGCAGCTAATGCACCACCTGTGGCTCCAGACATAATTTTCTCCTTTGTTTACTATATATACTTTCTGAAATGAATGAAATTCATATTTTGACATAAAAAAAAGAGAAAAGAATAACATCTTCTTTTCTCTTTTATGACAGGATGAAAATTTTATTTATTCGTACATTAAGGCAACAATAGGATTCACTTTTGATGCTTTCCAGGCAGGGTAGAGACCCGCTATGATTCCGGTACCGCCTGAAAGCAGAAGTGCGATCGCTATCCACATCGGGTTTAAAAAATATTGCCATTCCAAAAGTGTCGTGACCAGAAGTCCTATCCCGGCACCAAACAAAATACCGACTCCGCCCCCGAGGCCGGTCAATGTTATCGCTTCCACTAAAAACTGGAATAGAATATTTTTACGTTTGGCGCCAACTGCTTTTCGAATACCGATTTCTCTAGTACGTTGTGTCACAGAAACAAGCATGATGTTCATCACTCCGATAATTCCAACAAGCAGTCCGATCATAGCAACTGCCGTGGCACCAAGCTGTACATTTATAGTTATATCATTAATTTGTTCTTTAAATAGTCGTTGAGTGATATAACCAAAATTATTATCTTCTTCAGGTGATAATTTACGAACCCGACGAAGTGCATTAATTACTTGGTCGAGTGCTTCGTCAAATTTCTCTCTTGAAACCGCAGAGACTAAAAGATATACCCTTTCGGTATTTGGATATAGTTTATCAAAAGTACTCATCGGAATATATATAAAATCATTTTCTGAAATCCCGAAGAGATCTTCAATATGTTCCTGCACTCCAATGACTCTAAATTTATAGCCGTTAATTTTTATCGTCTTCCCAATAGCCTCGGCACGCTCATCAAAGAGTGCATCGGCAACTTCGGGACCAATTACCGTAACCATGGCTGCCTGACCCATATCGTTATCGTCGATAAACCGACCATACTCGATGGCACGGTTTGTTACTAATGGTTGTGTCGGCCAGCATCCTCTGAAATCATCAGGGTTCCGAATTTTTCTTTCTTTATATTGTGCGACATTATTATATGTTTTTTTCTCAGGCGAAACTGCTTTGACAAGTGAACACATATTTTGAACAGCAAGCGCTTCATCCATAGTAATGTTTTTACGTTTCCGTTGTTTCTCTGTCAAATTATCAAAGTCAGTATTGTCATCCCACTTGGTGACATAGATAACGTTCTTACCAATTTTATCAACCGATGCTTCGGCGTAATTCACAAAGCCATCCATAATAGTGTTAACCAAAATAACACCGCCAACACCAATCATAACTCCGGTGATAGTCATGATAGAACGAAATTTATTGGCTCGTACAGCAGAGAGTGCAAGTTTGATACCTTCGATAATTTCATCTTTAAATAAAAATATTTTACTCATAACTTAGTGCCTTTATTGGGTCAAGTTTTGCTGCTTTCATAGCCGGGTAGATTCCAAAGAAAAGACCAACGCCCGATGAAATACCAAAGCCTAAGATTATCCCCAGAGTTGTAGGTGTCATAGAAATATCCATCATGTTATGTAATATATAACCACCCAGATAGACCCCGAAGCCGATACCTATTATCCCTCCTACTAAAGAGAGGACGACAGATTCATATAAAAACTGTACCATAATATTTCTATTGTTAGCTCCAAGAGATTTTCTGATTCCAATCTCGCGAGTACGTTCCGTTACTGAAATCATCATGATGTTCATAATCACGATTCCACCAATGACAATAGAGAGAACAGGTAGAGATATAAATATAACTCTGAAACTTTGTGTCAGATCATTTATGACACTTAAGATACCATCGGGAGTTATCATTGAGAAATCATCTTCATCTTCATAGTCAAGTCGTCTGAGGGTTCTTACCACAACCCGGACTTCATCCATTGCTCGCTCACGTAAATCTAAAGTTACCGAAGAGACAATTATATTAATAGGGTTTCCAGGTTTTGGGAAAAGTTGTTGATGTGTCGAAATTGGAATAAGTACAAATTCATTTAAGCCCGACATCATAGCACCTTCTTCAAGTTTGGTCATGACTCCAACAACAGTAAACTCTATGCCACCGATTTTTAATTTTTAGTCAACAGGGTCTTCACCTTCAAAGAACTTTTCATAGACATCATATCCAAGAAATACAACTTTTCTCCGACGGTGATTATCTTCATCAGAAAAATGTCGACCAATCGCAACTTCACGTCCGTTTATGCCAAGCACATTTGGTGTCTCACCTTCGATGCTTACCCATCGCATTTGTTTATCTTTATATTTGATATGTTTGTTGGCATACGATGCTGCACCAACTTCTTCACATGATGGACAGCCTTCTTCAATAAACGGCAACATCCCTTTAGTGAATTTTCTTCGTTTTAAGCGTTCCAAATATTGAGCCATAGTCATTCCCATACCCATGCGAGTAACGATAAAGGAGCGAGGTCCAAGCGAATTGATAGTACTTTCAATGTTTGACTGCATCCCCTCAACGGTTGATACAATGGCAATCACCGATGTAACCCCCATGACCATTCCGAGAATTGTCAGAAAAGAGCGCAGGCGGTTGGCCCAAAGTGCTGAGATAGCTTCTATGAGAATTGAGAACCATACCATGATAGTCTAGTTGTCCTCATTCATTTTTTCAATCGAATACTCATCAACAGTGACTGCTTCACCATTTTCTAATTCACGTAGAGTTTTAAACGAACCGGAGATAACAGTATCACCCGGGTTAATACCGGTAAGCACTACAATGTTCCGTTCATCGGCGATACCTGTTTTTACTTCTTTAAAAACAGCGTTGCCGTTTTCGATAATATATACACCACGTTTTTTAATTTTCTCTTTTTTCTTTTTCTTCCCTTTGGTAGTCTGTGAGTCTGCCGATGTTGTCGATGCAAATACTGCATTTGATTCAGTATTGTCAGCGGTGACATCTTCAGTTTTATTTGCAAGTGAATCAGGGTCGATGACTCGGGTCACAACAGATGCGTACGGAACAAGGAGTGCATTCTTTTCAGAGTCTGTGGTGATGTCGACTGTTGCGGACATACCGGGCCGAATAACAACATCGGTCTCGTTGAATTTCACAATAACTTTAAAAGCAGTTGTGAACTCTTCGGTACCTTGCCCACTCATTGTAGCCGAGTTACCAATTTCTGTAACAGTACCCGTAAAAGCGGAGTCATCAAAAGCGTCAACTCTTATTTCTACTTCCTGATAGAGCTGTACATTGGCAATTTGAGTTTCATCAATCTCAACTTCAACTTCAAAGATTGCTAAATCAGCGATGGTCATCAAAGTTTTCCCTTGAGTAAACGATGTTTGTGCTTGAGCAATCTCACCAACTTCAACACTTAAATAAATAATGACACCATCCATTGGAGCGGTGATAGTTGTTTTGCTTAAATTATCTAATGCTTTGTTTAAACGTGCATTGGCAGTTTTAACCTGTGCTTTGTAAGCGTCAAAATTTGCTCTGGAGTTCTCATAGGCAAAAGTTGCATTTGTTAAAACAGTTTCAGAGCTTAAATCTTTTGCAAATAATGATTTTTGTCTTTTATATTCTTTCTCATCTTTTTTAAAGAGTGCTTCAGCAGCAGTTGCCCGTGCTTTGATTTCATCGAGAGAATATTTTGCTTGATTCGCATCAGATTTATATTGAACCGTATCAATTAAAAGAAGCTTGGTTCCTTTGGTTACGAAATCCCCTTCTTTAACACTAAGCTGAACAATTTCAGCCGATACTTCCGATGTGATATTAACTTTTGTTTTCGGTTGAATTCTTCCCGACGCAGTCACTATTTCAGAAATCTCATCATGGTAAGCTAAATCTGCCTGAACCGAGGTAGATTCTTCTTCACCGTTCATTGTCATATTGACAACAACTAAGGCAGCTACAATAATAAGCCCGCCAATTATGTAAAACTTTTTCCCAAATTTTTTCATCTTCTCTAAATCCTATATCTGTTTTGTTAATCTGTTTAGTTATAAGACTGATATTTCAGAAGAATGTTTCGTTTTGCAATAAGAATTATTGAAAAAGATTTTGAATTGAGATGGTAACTAGTTGAGTTGTTGTCGGTTATTAAAAAAGTACGCCTGGGAGGATTCGAACCCCCAACCTTCTAATCCGTAGTCAGACGATCTATCCAATTGATCTACAGGCGCATTTGAGATTTCTAATAAGCTCATTTTGACAAAAAATGTCAAGTGAATTATTTCAGGGAGAAATGAACTTAAAAAATGCTCTGTTTTACTGCCCTAAAGAGTCCAGAAGATGTTTCGAAGTTTCTATCAGACCTCTGTTTGACGGATTATGGGCTAAATACCTCTTTAAATAGTGCTTGGCAGAATCAGGCTCAGACTTATCAAGCTGAATCAGCCCGATATTGTAGTAACTCTCAGTATATGTCGGATCGATTCCTATCAAATTCTGATATACAGTGAGAGCAGAGTCAAGTTGCCCGAGCCACATATAACAAATGCCTAAATTATTATGAGCAAAAATATAGTGTGGGTTCTCATCAATGACAATTTTGAATTGTTATTTCGCTTCATCAAGTTTATCAACTTGCATATAAACATACCCCAAATTGTAATGCGTCATAAAATTCTTGTTTGGTAAAGTGATTGCATGTTCTAAGAGTTTAAATGGTTTTGGGTATATATTATGCGAAGCAAATAGTAGTGCGTAGTCATTTAGAGTCTCAATTTGATTCGAGTCAACATCTAGTGCTTTTTGGTAGTAGACAGAAGCACTATCAAGATTCCCTAATTTATTGTAAATCGATGCGGTCGTGTGTAGCCCGTGGGCATCGGTTGTTTTCGAGTAATCATTATAGTCGGAGTTACAATACAGTATCAATCCTAGAAATATGATTATGTAACTAACCTTACTCGATATGTTTTTAACTTTCCATTCGTTTTTAAAATGAATGATAGCATAAGAGGCAAACAATATAAGAGGCGGAACCATATACAAACGATACCGTGCTGTTACTAAGAACATGACAATCGAAACGGCAGTAGTCAACATATAGATAAGAAGAATTTTCTGTTTTGTTTTTTTCTCTCTTTGTATAGAATATCCTAATACTCCTAAGGCAAATAGCAGACCAAACGGGAAAAACAGTAATGAACGATGCAGAAGAATTTTCATAAGCGTCGTTTGATGAGCGAAATAATAAAAGTCAAAATTATTTGAGAGTTCAAAACCATTTATGAGTAAACGAATTTTGCTCCTAAGCAGACCCAACCATCTAAGCGGATCAGATGAAACATCATTTACTGTTTTCCCGAACCAATAAGTTGACTGTTCTGACTCTGAAAGCGACCGACCCATTTCTTTTTCAGCAATCCGTTTAGTATCTTCTTTACCACCTTGCCAGTCAGGGCGTACGCCCGGTATTACCGCCGAGACACCATCGGCACCATCGTAGTTGCCAATATAAAAGTTAATCCCGCCATAGGCAGCGATAGGTATGATTTCAGATGTCTGGGAATAGTTATAGGCTGTCACAGGAAGAATCGGCAGACAGATACAAAGAACCATCAGCCCGATTTTTTTAAATTCAGTCTGAAACTTTTTCCGATTTATATATACTAAATATAGAATAAGAAAAACTACAAACAGCCCAATAGTCGGACGAGCTATCATCGACAGTCCTAAAAACAATCCTGAGAAAGATACGATTGTAAATTGTTTTTTGTTTGTGTTCGTACAATGAAAACTAACGCCATCAGATTTAAAAAGATTGCCAGGTTAGGAACCAAAAGCTGAGCGTCAAAAAATATCAACGGGGCATAGAGAGCCATAATTACCGATGCAAGTATTGCTGTCTTGCGGTCAAAAAGTTCTCGTCCAATTTCATAGAGCAATACACAACTGACCGAACCGATGATTGCCTGTATAATCCTGATAATCCAAGCGGATTCGCCAAACAACCAATAGACAAAACCCAAAAACATCGGATACAACGGCGCTCGAAAAAATGGTCCGGCATAAAACTGCTCGCCGTTGGCTATAGCCATTGCCCAGTTATGATGATAGGCCATATCAACAATCGGGTTCTCAAAAATTATTACTGATTGGAATTGGAATAAGAAAATCATTCGCAGAACAAATGCAAATAAGAATAAGAGCAGATAATCTTTGAGCTTTTCATTATGAATTATTGACATGATAAAATTAAATATAATTTTACGGATATACGCAAGCTATTTCATAGATGTTTAGTTGTCTTAGAATTAGTATTTATTTAATAAGTTATGTTGCCCGCCTAGGTGAGGGCGAAGTATGCTCTCTAGATACTATTTCATCGTTGCAAAATAGACAACAACAGCGGCAGCAATGATAAAAAGTGTAAATATCAGAATAAGTGATTTTTTTTGAGGTGGCGATGAGTCCAAAGTACCATCAGCATTTTTTTTTGAACTAAAGTCATTAATTTTCTCAACCCAGAAATCTTCGGCAGCAAGCAGATCTTCATCTTCTGTTGGGAGAGTAAACACTTCAACCTCGGGAAGATTACTTTCGGCGACATCAACAACTTCGGCAACAATAATAGTAACATTGTCAGCACCGCCTCGGTCGTTTGCCATTTGTATTAAGTTCTCAACAATTTTTTCATTTTTGTTATCAGCTCTGTCAACCGATGCAAATATCTCTTCATCATCAGCATACCCACAAAGTCCATCAGAGCAGAGCAGAAATTTATCACCCGGTTTAACTTTGATCAAACTATAATCGACTTCAACATTTTCCCGAACACCTAATGCTCGAGTGATAACATTTTTCCCAACCACCGATGATGCTTCTTCTTCTGATATGTTTTGTGACTTCTGAATTTCCGCAATCCATGAATGATCCATTGTCAGCGGGAATAACTTTTTTTCTTCAATTCGATAGGCACGGCTATCACCAACATGGGCAATAGAAAGGAGGTCCGACTCAAACGCCAAGGCAACAACAGTAGTTCCCATCCCGTGAAACTCTGGATTATCGTTTGCTTTATTATAGATAGCTCTGTTTGCAATCCGAATAGCTTTGACCAAAAGGTCGCCACTGACCGGGAGAGTTTTGTCGAGCTTTAGATTTTCATCATATTGTAAGGCGTGGTGAAATTTCTTAAATAGAATCTCAAGTATTTCCGATGTCAACATCGATGCTACTTCGCCGGCATTATGCCCACCCATACCATCACAGACAGCAAATATCTGATTCTCTTTATCTATGTGCAGATAATCTTCATTCCCTTTGCGAACCAGCCCTATGTCGGTCTTACCTATAACTTTCAATTCTAACGGCACGTAATTTCCTTACTTATTGATATACATTACCTTATTAAATCTAATATTAAATCTAATATTAAATATTATCGGCAGAAAGACAATAAAAAAAAACCCCGAATTGCTCGGGGTTTAAAGTTTTTTTGTATATGTAATATTACTTCAATAAGACCATTTTTTTGCTTATTGAGCCATTATCTGTAGTCATACGGTAGAAATATACACCGGATGATAAGCTGGAGGCATCATATTCGATATCATGATTACCTGCCGGTAAATTTCCAAGATTTCGTACATCAATCAATTGACCGCTGATGTTTATAATCTCGATCCGTACCGATGATCTCTGTTCTAGAGAAAAGGAGATATTTGTGGTCGGATTAAATGGGTTTGGATAATTCTGGAAGAGATTAAAACGGTCAGGAACGGTCGCATAACCATCGCCAATATCAGTCACTGATTTATAAATTGTAACTGAATCTTCATGGTTTACTGAATTATCGATTGCTGACATTACAGTGTAATGCACAACAAAAGTAGTGTCGCCGCCACCTCCAAAAAGAGGGAGACTTACTTCGAAGAAGAGAGTTGTAGTCGCACCAACATCGGCGTGAGATACAGAGTCCTGATCAACAGTAGTCCAACCTGGTGAGGCTGCGGTGTCGTCTTGTGAGACAACAGAGTAGTAGTCGGTACCATTGCCATCATTACGAATTCCAACAGCAAACTTGATGTTCCAACCCGGAGCAGCAAGAGTGTCGGCTGGCAGAGTAACTGCTGTGAACGCAATTGTCTGACCCGTTATAGCAAGGTTAACATTGTTTTGTTCACCGTTAGATGTCCAAGTTAAACCACTATTTACAAACAAAGTATCAATAACAGTTGGAGTTGCGGTAATCCCGTTTACTTTCAAAGTAATCGAATCACCCGGAACAGCTCCTTCGTCAATCCCCGGAGTTGTAATATCATCACGGTTGGCAGCTAACAAGCCATATATACCAATCGTTCCAACAGTATAACTACCACACATGACACCATCAGGGTCATACGCTTCAACTACAGTACCTACCGGAGCAGGGTTTCCGTTGATAGTAACATCCCCAAAGAAATTGACCCATTCAGGGGCTTGCGGATTTGCAAAAGCTGACATAGTCAGCAGTGCTAAAATCAAACTTGTAATACATAAATTTTTTAAGAACTTCATTTTCTACACCTAATTATTCCGACCGGTATTATCCGGTCGGAAACTACGTTTATATTGAGAAACACTTTATTTCAATAAAGTCATTTTCTTCGTATCTGTAAAGTTATCGGCAGTTAGGCGGTAGAAATAAATACCCGAAGCCACAGTTTTTCCAGCATCACTTCGACCATCCCATGTTACAACATGTTGACCGGCAGCAGCAACTTCGTCAAACGGAGTGGCTATTAACTGACCAAGGAGGTTGAAAATTTCAACTTTAGCAATACCTGAGGTAGGTAAAGCAAAACTAATAGTGGTTGATGGGTTAAACGGATTCGGATAGTTTTGAGCCAAATCAAATGAAGTCGGAAGAGCGCCGTTTAATAATTTAGCGGACAATCCTTTGACTTCCTGTTTATCACCTGAAGTAGTCCAAGTGAATTTCTCGGCAGTTTCAACACCATCGATTGTGAGATAGAATTCATCACCAGATTTCATTCCATCAATATAATCAGTTTGGGCATCATCACCATAGATAGGCATAAATCCAAATTTACCGTTTTGTTTCATTTCATAGGAACCGACTAATACGTCATCTTTGTTAAACGCTTTAATAGAAGCACCCGCTTGAACCTGAACATCGTCAAGTTTCAAGTCGTATGCGTAAATGTTCATCCAAGATGTTGTAGCGTCGATTCTACCAGCTGATGAACTTGTTTGGGTGTGCGTGTTTTTAGCAAATACTGAATCAGCACCACCATCAGGATAAATGAGGGTACCGTTATTCATTACTTTTACCCAGTAGCCATAACATGAACTCATAGAAGTCAAACCGTTAAATTCATTTTGACCCGGTAAGTATGTTAAGCCGGCACCGTTTTCAAAACCTAAAGCTACAACTAAGTCAGAATGAATAGTTGTTAAAGCTACTTCAGTTGGCATTGCATCGGCAGGTAAGTATGAAACTAAGTTCCATCCTGCGGTAACAGGGATAGGAGTAGTTGATGGAACCGGAGTACCTAAGACAACAAGTTCAATATCACAACTTACTTTAACCCAGTAAGCAGAAAGATGGTCAACGTTCCAAAGATCGGAGAACTGTGGAAGCGAAGCGTCATATGTTAAGGCACCTTGTTCAAATCCCATAACAATTTCAACACATTCATCAATAGATGCTAATACGTTTGCGATATCATCAACATCAGTATCAACATTCCAACTTACTAAGTTCCAACCGGCTGCTAAGAAACAACTGTGTGGAGTTACATCAGGAACATCAAGGCAAACTTCAAACTGCGCTCTGTCTTCAGTCCAGATAGGAGTAGAACCAGTGATAGCTTCGATTCCATTTACAAAGAATCTTAAAACATCGCCGGCAACAGCACCTTCATCGCCACTTGTAAATTCATCATCACCATAAACAGGCATGAATCCATATTCGCCGGCAGTATGAACAACAAACTCACCACATTTGATTCCATCTGGATCGTATGCTTCTACAACAGAACCAACTGGGAGTGGAGAATTTTTAAATGTATTATTACTACAGTAGAAATTAACCCATGTGTTTGTCGGTGTGACTAACTCAGGGATAGGAGTAAGAACTATCATAATTCCGCTTTGAGCAAAATTTATGTTTTCAACACGACCAGGATAGAAACCTTCGTGGTAGGCATATAAATCAAATGGAACAGTTGTGAAATCGTCAAAAGCAAAAACGCCATTACCACTAGCATCTTGTGATGATTGAGCAGAACCGGATGGGAAATTATCCCATAGTTCTACTGTTGCACCCGGTACAGGATTGCCACCAGGGTCAACAACATAACTACATACGTAGTTACCGGAAGTATCAACTACGATACCACCAGCGATAAAGAACGGACGAACTGCTTCGACTCCGCTACCACAGTCACGGTTAAACATTGGCTCCATATAGAAATCAAGCGGATAGAATCCGGCAGGAGTGCCAACTTCAAGTGAGAAATGTAAATTAGCTAAGTTGCCAGAACCAGGTGATAGTAAAGTAGGTATTTCAGCCCAACCACCAAAAATATTTACATGGTTAGAGTCAATATTGGCATCTATTAACCAAGAGAATAAAGAATTCATTCGTGAATCTACAAAACTTACAGAATCAAGAGTTATGTTAGATGAAGTCCACCCAACACTAATATTAAGACCATCCAAGTCACAAAGGTTCGCAATATCAACAGCAACAGTAACTCTTGCACCCGGAACTGCAGGGACAGTAGCTACGGTGAGTGTATCACCTTCGGTACCCGGTTGACATTCATCAACAACAATAGTTATTGGGTATTGAGCAGAATCTCTACCATCGTATAATATCAATGCTACAGGGTAAACACCTGCTTGTGCAAAGTTAGGACTGAAGTTGAAATCAGCAGTACCGTTACCGTTGTCAAGGAAAGTCATGTTCTCAACTAAGCCACTCATACTGATAGTAATTTGGTCTTCTTCGTCATCAGCAGTTACAAAATTTATATCCAACGGAGTACATTCATCTGTTGTAAAAATTGTATCAACAGGCGAAACAATATAAGCGACTGTGTTAGGTCTTTCGACAACACTCAGTCCGACAAAAAGAACTTGAGAGTTGACAGCATCGGCAGATGTAACAATTAGAGAGTCATAATAATCCCCAAGTGCCAATCCGGTTGGATCAAGAGCTACTTCTAAAAGATACGGAGTTGTGAAATTGCTTGGGCCGGTAATTGAAAGCCATGAAGCAGAAGTTGCAACATCAACAGAAATAGCGGCACCATTTAATTCAGAAACATTAAACTTAGCAGTATCAGCGAAAAACTCACCTTGAGTATATTGAGACATGAAAAAGTTCGTATCTACAACAATCATCTTAGGAGCTTTACCAACAGTAATAGTTACTAATTCGCCAGCCATGAATTCACCATCAAAGGCTCTAAATTCAACAACATATTCACCTGAATCAGCAATTTCTGTTGCCCAGGTAAACAATCCGTTACCATTACCTGAATCAACAAAGATAGCATTCGGAGGAGCAGATACAACAGAAAGTTCAGGGATAGTACCATCAACATCAGTTGATGTTACGTAAATTTCTAATAATTCACCGGCAGTAACACCTCTCGGACCAATCTCAGCTAAGACAGGAGGTTGGTTTACGTCGATAACAGTAATGTTCACAGTATCAACATCAGAGAATTCACCGTCGGAAATAGTAAATATTATTTGATATGAACCAGCTTGATCAGCACCAGGTGTCCAGTCAAATTGATTGACCGTTGCATCTAAAGCAACGTAGGTCGCACCGGCAGGAAGTTCAGTCCATGTTTTTGTAAGGACATCGTCTAGATCAGGGTCAGCACTTGGATGGATGAACGATAGTGGTTACATTTCATCAATTATTTGGTCGTCAACGGATACAGCAAAAGATGGAGCTCTGTTTACATTGTTCACTGTTACTACAACAGTATCATATCCAAATAAATCGCCATCAGTAATTACAAATTCTATCTCATATACACCGGCTTGTTCAAAAGATGGTGTCCATAAAAATTCCCATCCCCATACATCTCCATTAAAGACATACCCAAAAGTCGCTCCTTCAGGAAGTGTTGTAACAGATAGTGTCAAAGAATCTATATTACTATGCTCTGGATCTGGATCATCAACAACAGGATATATACCAACTTCTTGATCTTCATCTACCGACTCATCAGTAATTGTGAAAAAGAATGGAGCACGGTTTGTATTGTTAACTGTTATGGTTACAGTTTCAGTATCTGACATAGTTGATGGTTCAAATGCTGTGAATAATATATCATAAGAACCTGCCTGATCAAAATCAGGAGTCCAACTGAATGTACCGGTACCATTACCGGTCTCTGTGAATATGGCTCCGGCTGGCAGAGTAGAAGTTGTTAAAGTTATAGGACTTCCTTCAGCATCTGTTGCTGAAACATTGATAACAAGTTCCTGACCTTCATCAACTGATTGAGCACCTATAGGGGCAAGTTCAGGAGGGGTCTCTGGGGTGGCACCACCAATAGCAAAACAATGAGGACCGTCCCATGAAGGGATAATATCAGGCTGTCCTTTTTCTACCCATTTCCAAGCATTTTGCGGGAAGGTAACAGAATCCAGGCAGATTGTCTTTCCGGCATCATCAATACCAACAGGTCCGATTTCAACGGTAAATGAAACTTCATTAAAGCCGGGAGGTAATCCCGGATTAAAGAATACGAATGCTCCAAAAGTTGAAGTATCAGCACCAGTTCCATTTACATTAGCACCATCAGCAGGATATGTGATAAGTACACCACCATCCATTAGACTTTTACCAAGTAATCCGGTTGAGTCGGAAACAGTGTTTGTCCATGTCGCTCCATCAGGAGAGTAAACATGAAAAGGAATAGTAAATCCACTAATATTTGAACTCGTAGGGTTGTTGAATCGAATATCAAAAATGTAAGTAGAACCAGGCATAATGGAATCTGGTTGATTATTCCACATAGTTCCCTGGACATTGTCTAAAGAAACTTCTTGACCTGATACAAATGAAAATGATAAAAGAAAACAGGCCAGAAAGGTGAGCAAAAATTTGGATTTCATTTTTGAATCCCCGTCAATTTATATGTTTATAGTTTATTTATTTTTTATTCAATTAATTCCCTGCAAAAAGCATACTTGTTTACTCGATGAGAAAATCTTTTTCATATTTATTTTCTCTTTAAAAGAAGAAAATAGTTTAGCTTTTGTAAACTCTTTTTAGAACAGTCTTAGTAGTAATAGTAGTAGTTTATCAAAGTAGGAATAGTTAATGTAATTTATCAAATATTACTAAAATATAAACAAATTAATTCATTCTCAATATAGGAAAAGTTCTAAAAAAGTCAAGAAGTTAAAGGGTTTTAGCAGTTTTTGCCGTTTCAGGATTCATCCTTTTGGACTGTTCTTTTTCGCTGTATCCAATATATAAATAAAACTAAAAATGCACCGACAACATCTGCAAGTAAATCATATATAGATGAGTTCCGACGTGAAAGATTTTGCACAAAATATTCATCAAATATAGCAAAAATCACAATAAATAACGATGTCATCAAAAAGGCAGTCTTTTGGCTGATTTTATCTGAGATATGCAAAAAAGAGCGAACGGCTAAAAAAGCAAATATGGCATATTCAAACAGATGGGCTACTTTGTCAAAAGCCAAAAATCGTATCTCAGGTATCTTTAAATATGTCATCGATGAAATTGCTATTATTGCTGCCGCATATAAAATCATAGGGAAATGGTATTTTAAAAAATATCGTTTTGACACTTCTGTTTTCTCTTCTGAAATCATTCTGTATTTGTACTCAATTTATCTATTTTGGTCAACTAAAACTCAAGGAGAACTATTATAAAAAGTTTTTGTAGAAATTCAGAATAAATAGGTTTAGATTAAATGCATATGGAAAATAACGGTCAATTGACTTCCTCTCAAAAACTCCAAATAGCTTTTGCGGGTCTTACACTTATTATTGTCATTGGAATGATCGGGTTTATGGCTCTCGAAAACTTTAGCCCACTCGATGCTCTCTACATGACAATAATAACTCTGTCAACTGTTGGCTTTGGCGAAGTAGCTACATTGCACCCATCGGGAAGGCTCTTTGTTATTTTTCTGATTCTTTTTGGAGTGATGTTCACCGGTTTTGTTGTGACAATTTTAGGACAACTTGTTATGGAAGGGCAGTTCAATGAGATATACGGGAGAAAAAAAATGGAAAGAAAGATAAATAAAATGACAAATCATTATATTATTGCCGGGTATGGTCGGGTTGGGCGTCAAGTTGCCATTGAATTCATGAAAAAAAATGTGCAGTTTGTCGTTATTGAAAAAGATGTCAATTCTGTCCCCGAACTCTACCAAGAGTCAATTCTGTTTATTCAAGGCGAGGCAACCGAAGATGAAGTACTCCGAAAAGCAGGAATCGAATCGGCACATACTCTTGTCTCAACTCTTCCAAATGAAGCACAAAATGTATATCTGACTTTAACAGCTCGATTCATGAATAAAAATTTACATATAATTGCCAGAGCCGATTACGAACAAGGTATCAAAAAACTAAAAAGAGCCGGTGCTAATCATGTTGTCACACCCCATGTTCTCGGAGGGATTCGAATGGCAATGGCAACTCTCAGACCAAATGTCGTTGATTTCATGCATTCAACATCCTTGGGCGAAAGTGGGCTGACTATTGAAGAGATGCGGGTGCCGATAGATTCATCGCTCTCCGGCAAAAGTCTCAAAGACTCAAACCTGAAACAGGACTTTGGCGTGACGATCATAGGCGTGAAAAAACCAAACCATGATATGATAATTGCTCCCGGACCGGATCTGATTCTAGATGCTGATGATATTATGGTTCTGATTGGTCATGAAGATGGGCTTGAAAATATTTCCAAAAGTTTTACCTGATTTAACAAGATTCTTGTCGATTTTCCTGCTTTGAAGTAGTACTTTCTATCTATGGATTTATTACCAAAACTTATCAGATTTTCTGAAGAACATAATCTTATCGCTCCCCATGATTCTATACTGGTAGCATTGTCAGGCGGAGCGGATTCTGTGACACTTCTACATCTGCTTGCCAGACTCCGCAAAAAACAGAACCTTACCCTTGCTGCTGTTTATGTCAATCATCAACTTCGAAAAAAAGCAGCCAAAGCCGAAGAACTCTTTTGCCAGCAACTTTGCGATTCTCTGGATATTGAATTGCACTTAGTCTCAGCAGATATAAAAGCACTCGCTGAAAAAAACAAAAAAGGGATCGAGGAAACCGCTCGCGACTATCGCTACCAACTATTTGAAACTCTCGCCTTAGAATATAACTATACCAAAGTTGCCCTCGGTCATCACCAAAATGACCAGGTAGAAACTATTCTGTTCCGAATCTTGCGGGGGACAGGCTTGACCGGTCTCAAAGGCATCCCACCAATGCGAGGTTTTATTATCCGCCCACTTCTGGATATGTCAAAAGATTAAATACTAGCTTATATTGAAAAGCATAAATTGTCGTTTTGTCAGGATGCTTCAAATAAGCAGTCAGTTTTTAAACGGAACTATATCCGCAACAAACTACTCCCAATTTTGAAAACAAACCTGAACCAATCGGTAGAAAAAGCTATTTTAAATTTATCCGAAACTGTTTCAGACGAAGAAACGTTCCTTGATTCGGTTGTACAGAAAAAGATGAAAAAGATTCTTACTATCTCAGTCGGTAATAAAATTCTGCTTCACAAAGAGAAATTGCTCCAATGCGACAAATGGATACAAAAAAGGATTCTGCGGACAGCAGTTGCAAAAATTTCTGAAAATAATTTATTCCCCGACAAAGAGACTATCAACCGTCTGCTTGATTCGATAATTTCTGGCAAGAACTCGCATTCTCTCAAAGGGAAATTAGAGATGAAATCATTTTCTGATTATATCGTTCTATATCCCCGTAAAAAACTTTCATTTAATGAGAAATTAGATGTCGACCAAAGTTGCCATCTACATAAAATAAATTATATTATAACTGTCAGGTTGAAAAACAAAACGACCGGATCGCTCAAAGATAACAAAAATGGTATGGTCGGGCGTTTTGATTTAGCTAAAATAAAATTGCCGTTGTCTGTTCGTTCAATCAAAGATGGCGACCAATTTTGTCCACTTGGTATGCGTGGTTCAAAAAAATAAGCAACTATCTTACCGATAAAAAAGTAGAAAGAGTTTTCCGTGACGAAACTGTAGTTGTAGCAGATAAAAATAAAGTTTTCTGGGTCGTTGGACATCAAATTGACGAACGGGTGAAAATTGACAAAAATACAAAAAAGGTGTTAGAAATTGAATGTAAACAAAAATAATCCGTTTGAGATTCTCTTAGATAAAGACATAATCGCAAAACGGATATCTGAACTCGGTGCTGAAATCTCAGAAGATTATAAATCGATGAATCCGATTGTTATCGGTGTCCTCAAAGGCTGTTTTGTCTTTATGGCTGATTTGATTCGTGAAATAAATATCCCTTTGGAGATTGAATTTGTCTCGGCATCGTCGTATAAAGATGGTGAAAAGCAGGGAAAAAAGATAGATTTTATCTCTGCTGTACCGATTCCGCTTAAAGGACGGCATATTATTATTGCCGAAGGTGTCATAGATTCCGGCAGAACTGCGGAAACTATTGTAAAAGAATTACGTAAAAAGGAACCTGCGACGATTCAGTTTGTTACACTTATTGACAAACCGGGAAGCCATCAAGCAGAGCTTGATATCAAATACAAAGGTTTTACGGTTGGAAATGAATTTATTATCGGTTTTGGGTTGGATAATACTCAAAAATACCGTAATTTACCATTTATTGGAAAGCTGATAGATAAATAATATAAATATAACCGATAGATTGAATATATTTTCCTATCTATTGTATAACTTGCAGAAGTTGACTTGAAATATAAAATTGTATGGAGTATGTGTGGCTGATTTAAATAAGAAAAAGCAAAAAGATAACAAAGATGATGACAAAGATATGCAGGGACTCAAAGGAACGGGTAAAACTACTCTCCTTTGGCTTGGTCTGCTTGCGATAGCTTTCTTTGCCTATTCGATGTTTGAAGATATGAATAGAGACTATGTCGAAATCACCTATTCAGAATTTAATGTTGAACTTGATAACAGCAATATTGTTGAAGTGACTTTTGAAGACCGAAATATCACCGGTGTCTTAAAAGATGCCAAACAGTTTGAATCTTCACAAGGTGGTGCTACCTTTTCAAAGTTCGTTACCCGAATTCCATTTCCCGATTTTAACTATACGATAGTTTCAAAAATCGAATCTGCCGGGATAAAAATTACAGTCAAAGACCAGTCACCAAATATGTTCACATATCTGGCTGCTGCGGCACCATGGATTATTTTAATTCTTATCTGGCTCTTTTTCATCCGTCAGATGCAAGGTGGTGGCGGAGCAAAAGGACTTTTCAACTTTGGAAAAAGCAAAGCAAAACTTCTCACCGATGACCGCCCGAAAGTTACTTTCGGCGATGTTGCCGGTGCTGTGGAAGCAAAAGAAGAACTTCAGGAGATTATAGAATTCCTACAAGAACCCGGTAAATTTCAAAAACTTGGTAGTAAAATTCCAAAAGGTGCTTTACTCTTAGGACCTCCGGGAACAGGTAAAACTCTGCTTGCTCGGGCTATTGCCGGTGAAGCAGGCGTACCATTTTTCTCGATGTCCGGTTCTGTCTTTGTTGAAATGTTTGTTGGTGTTGGTGCTTCTCGTGTGAGAGATCTTTTTGAACAAGGAAAGAAAAACGCGCCATGTATTATCTTTATTGACGAAATCGACGCCGTCGGCCGTCAACGTGGTGCCGGTGTAGGTGGTGGACATGACGAACGTGAACAAACTTTGAATCAGCTTCTTGTTGAAATGGATGGTTTCGAAACGAACGAAGGTGTTATCTTAATTGCTGCGACCAACCGTCCCGATGTATTAGACCCTGCGTTGTTACGCCCGGGTCGTTTTGATAGACAAATCGTTGTCAGTAATCCTGACTTAAACGGACGCGAAGGAATTTTAAAAGTACATGTACGTAAAATAAAAATGGCAGGCGATGTCGACTTAGTAACACTTGCTCGTGGTACACCTGGGATGTCTGGTGCCGATTTAGCAAACATGGTCAACGAGGCTGCCTTGCTTGCATCTCGTAGTGATAAAGATGCCGTTTATATGGAAGACTTTGAAGAAGCAAAAGATAAAGTTATGATGGGTGCTGCTCGGAAATCTATGGTTATCTCTGATGATGAGAAAAAAGTTATCGCCTATCATGAAGCTGGTCATACTTTGGTTGCGAAATTTTTACCAAAAGCTGACCCAATTCACAAAGTGACAATCATACCTCGTGGTATGGCACTAGGTGTTACTCATTCACTTCCGGTTGATGAACGTCACACACACTCCAAAGATTATCTTGAAGCAATGCTTGCGATGCTCATGGGTGGACGTGTTGCGGAAATTTTAGTTTTCAACCAACTTGATACCGGTGCAGGTAACGATATAGAACGTGCAACAAAACTTGCTCGGAAAATGGTTTGTAACTGGGGCATGTCTGAAAAGCTCGGTCCTGTTAGTTTTGGTAAAACCGAAGAACATATTTTCTTAGGCAGAGAGTTACAAAAAAGCCAGGACTTCTCCGATGCTACTGCTCAGCTTATTGACTCTGAAATAAAAGCATTTGTTGAAAATGCCGAAGCAAAAGCGACTCAGATTTTATCTGAGAACCTTGAACAACTGCATGCTCTTTCAGCGGAACTGCTTGAAAAAGAAATTCTTGATAGCAGCGAAGTTGATGAAATCATCGGTCGTTCATCGGGAACAGAAGCAAAAGAGAAACCTGCTCCAACCCCTGAATGATAGTATAAATTAGTCATACTGCCTGCCTAGGTGGTCAGTATGCTCGTATAAATTAAAAGCAGTCTGGACTCACAGACTGCTTTTTTTATAACTCGCTTGACAGGTTGTGAGAAAAGTTATATTTTTCACATCTAAAAATAGAGAGACCAACCTTTGATGGGGAGTTTGTATGTGCAAACGTAATCAATTTTTCCTTTTTCTTATTTTAGTTTCATTAGTTATATCTTCTTCAGTTACTGCACAAAAATTTGGAAAAATCGATGATGCCGAATGGTTCATTGCCGCCCCAGATGATTACCCTGAAGCAGGGGCGGTAATTATATTTGACAAACAATCAGTAAAAGTTGAATTCAAAAAAATTAAAATCGAACGCCATATACGCATAAAAGTTTTACGTGCGTCTGGTGTTGATGAAGTTGGTGATCGGTCGGTCAGATTTTATGAGAAATACGAAAAGTTAAAACATTTTAAAGCTCATACTATAACCCCTGACGGTAAAAAACATAAGGTAGAAAAAAATGCTATCTTTGAGAAACCTCATAACAATTGGGTCACACAATCGTTTTCTTTTCCGAATGTTTCTGAAGGAGTTATTTTAGAATATCGATATACAATAAGTAAAAAAGATTGGTATATGGATATACCTCCATAGTATTTTCAAAGTAAAATTTATACACTAAAATCATCGACAACAGTTTCATTAACACCTGGCTATGCGTTTGATATGCTTTATAGTAATGTCCCTGCCAAAAATAAAAAACCTACTATTGAGTTAAAAATTGACCCTCGTGCAGGTTCAATGCGGAAATTGCAAAAATTAAAAAACTATACTTGGGAGATGGAAAATCTACCTCCTATTGTAGATGAACCGTATATGAGTTCTCTTAATGACTACCGCGCTTCATTACGTTTTTTACTCATTTCATACACCTATCCGAATGCAAGTGTCGTGCATATTGTGAAAGGTTGGCTTGATCAAGCAGAGTTGTCGGAAAATTGGTTTGATAGTTATTGTAACAAAGATAAAGATCTGAAAAAACTGGCTGAAGAAATCACGACGGGATTACAAACTCAAGAAGAAAAATCAGTAGCAATTTTTGAATATATTAAAACAAATTTTAAATCAACTGATGACTATGAAACAGTTTATTTTAAATTTGACAAGATGTCTGAAATGCTTACGCAAAAAATCGGCACTCCCGAAGCAAAAAATCTTCTATTGATACAGATGCATAAAGCGATAGGGATTGATGCTTGGCCGGTTCTGATTTCATTACGGTCTAATGGTAAATTTGACCCAAGTTACCCTGAGCGTCGACAGTTTAACTATTTTATCTCGTTTGTACAAATTGGTGAAAGTTGGGAATTCTTAGATGTTGCTGATCGAAATTCTCTTTACGGTATTTTACAACCTCAGTGTTTAACCAATGGTGGCTTACTTCTTGACGGTGATCAATCGCAGCTTGTCCGTATGACAATAAAACCTATCAACTCAACTAGGTCAGATATTACCACTATGCATATAAGCACCGAGGGTCTCGCAGTCTGCTCAACATCGTCAGTCATGACTGGGTATTATGCTGCTGACATGCTTAATGAATTCGACAATACTACCCAAGATAAGTTTGTAGATTATTTCATAAAAGATCGTGTTGGGAAAGCAATAGCTCTAGGAGACTATGTATGTACTCCTGATGAATCTAATAATTTTACTGTAACAGGAAGTTTTACATCTGAAGAACTTGTCAGACATCTCGATGAAAACCTCATTGTCAAACCCGTGAGTTTTACTTTTGAACAAAACCCATTCACATCTGAAAAACGGTTTTTCCCTATAGATTTTACCTACCCATTTATTTATCAAAATGTTATTAAAATTAACTTAGATGAGGTACCAAAAGAGATACACCTTCCAAAAGATGTCTTAAATGATATGGGGCAAATTAGAATGAGCCGTACATCGGTAGTCAATGGATCAACTATTACAATCTCAAGTACACTCGAAGTAATTAAACCGGAATTAAAAGCACATAATTATAATCAAGCCAAAAAACTTTTTGAAGAACTTTCACTTTTTGATGATGAAGAGATTTCTATTGTCTATGAAACAACTGAATAAAATTAGTTCATATTTATTTATTGTTTTGTTTCTGCTCTCAGGCATGACAGCAAACAGCTTTGCCGACGAATCTATCCCTGAAAAAGGTGCAAAGTATTTGTTTAAAACGTGGGAGTATACAATTGACGATGGTGCCTACACCGGCAAAGTACATCTCAGAAAGATTATATATAATAAGCTAGGTGAAAAATATAATGCTGCCTATTTTATTGAAAATAAATTTACAACTATCAAAAAAGCAAAATTAAGAGTTTCATCTATTGACGGAAAAGAACTCTATACAAAAGAAAAAAAACATTTTAATAAACAGTGTGGCTATGGTTCCGCGGGTGGCTATGATGATAATTGCATTTTTTATCTTGATGCGGAGACATCGCATTTTCCGTATGTGATAGATTTAGAATATACCGTCGAATGCAAAAGTTTGTTTTACCTTAGTGGAGATATCTTCCAGGAATTTATCCCCGTAGATTCTATTTCCTATGTCGTAAACAGTTCCGATGGCACACTTATCCATTCAAAACTTTATGGCTCTGATGTCCAACCTCTTATTTCTGAATATAGTGGCATAACATCTTATCAATGGGTCTTAAACAATATACCTGCTTTGAAATCTTTGAAATATTTACCGCCTGATGCTCGTCAAGAAATTCGACTTAGATTAATCTGCGAAGGATTAGCCCTCGGAGATTATGCCTTATCCGAAGTAAGCTGGGAAGGTATCGGACAATGGTATAACGAACTTTATAAAGGCAAATGTAATATTGTCCCAGTCGAAGAAACTTTTTCTACTCAAGAAATATATAATGATGTCATCGAAAACATTCGCTATGTCGCAATCGAAATCGGTGTCGGAGGTTAGCAACCATATGATGCACTCCTAACTGAATCAAGAGCCTTTGGTGATTGTAAAGATATGTCAACGCTCCTAGTCTCCAAATTACGCAATCAAAATATCAAAGCATACCCTGTCTTAGTTCTGACTCGTGGCAACGGAAGAATTGATCCCGATTTCCCATCTCTAAACTTTAATCATCTCATAACAGTTGCAATTGACGGAAACGACACAACCTGGATGGATCCAACTTGCAGCTCATGTGCCTATGGAGAAATTCATTCAGGCGACGAAGATATCGATGTGTTAGTTGTTACTGAAGATGGCGGAGTTTTGCGAAGAACCCCCGCAAGCAAACCGGAAGATAATCAGACTCTAAGGAAGACAGTGCTGAAAATTTCGGCAGATCAAACTGTTCAAATCTCTGGTCAGTATAAGTGGTTTGGCAACTATGGTCGGTATATGCGAAATCATCTGACTGATAAAACAAAAAATGAAAAAGAAGAATACCTTATTTCATATATCAATGGCGATGAAACTCTTTTTAGCTTAGAATCTTTCTCATTTGAAAACTTTGATGATATTTCTAAGCCTTTTATTATGCAAATTGAAGCTCTCGGAAAAAAGAAAGTAGATAAAATTGGCAAAAAATGGTATGTCAATCCCTATCTGTTTTTTAGAGAAAAAAATATCACAAAAATTAAAACAACTGACCGTGAATATGCAATTAATTTTGGATATCCTGATAGATTCGTAGACTCTATTGCAATTCACATTGATTCAACGATCCAAATTGATTCGGTTCAAATTATAAAGCCCGATACAATTAAAACATCATTTAATTTCTTTACTACAGAGGTAAAGCAAATTGATAACATATATTATTGTAATGTGACAAAAGAAACCGGTAAATACCAGATAGCTCCTTCCCAATTTGAAGAATATGAATTGTACTATAAAAGATTTAAAAAAATAACTTCAAAATATATCAAACTCTACACACAGTAGAAATTTTTATGGGCAATCAATCGGTGCTGGTCCACCTGTAAAAATAAAATCTACAATATATATTAAATCAGAAATATCTATTGCTTCTAAAGCATCACTATCAGCGTTTGCTTCTTCGGTGCAAGCCGGATCAGGTCCGTTTGTGAAAATAAAATCGACAATGTAAATCAAATCAGAAATATCTACTGCATCTAAAATATCATTGTCAACATTACCACGGATCCCTTGGCAACATTCCGAAGAATTACACACTGTTGCTCCACCTTCTGGAACTATTCGATACACAGTCCCGTTCAAACTTATGATATATATTTCTCCGTTACTATCTTCCCCGAAAGATGCAATCAAACTTGGTGATAAAGTCGGAGTATAGTCGGTAAATTCTGAAAGAATTCCATTTATGCTTTTAAACGACCAGATTTTACTCGTACAAAAATCTGCGAAAAAATACATTCCTTGAAATTCAGGCAAACAACTGCCTCTATACACATAACCGCCGGTTACTGAACAATGACCTCCGCTATGAGTATATTCATATATTGGATCTATTACTGTGACACCATCTTCACAATTTGTCAGAGGATTAAAACAATTCGACCCCTCTTTAAGTCGCCATCCGTAATTCTCGCCACCTGTACTACTTGATAATTGTACATCTATTTCTTCAAGTAAATTCTGCCCAACATCGCCGATGTAGAGATCAGAATTTAATCGATCAAATGAGAACCGCCATGGGTTTCTCAACCCATAAGCCCAAATTTCATCTAAGAATGAGTTATTGTTTACAAATGGATTGTCTGGTGGAATTGCATATGGAAGGATTCCATTAATATCTAATCGGATAATTGTACCAAATAAATTTTCTCCGTTTTGACCATTGTTGTTTGGATCACCTCCACTCCCACCATCACCAAATCCTGCGTACAAATAACCATCAGCACCAAATGCCAACATCCCACCGTTATGGTTATTAAACGGTTGGAGCAATGGTAATAATATCTCTTCAGATGATGTGTCAGCAATATTTGGATTTAAAGAATCAACTGTAAAACGTGAAATCCGAGAATATGTCTGGCTGTTAATCAAGGTCGTATAATTCAAATAGAAAAATCCGTTATTTGCGTAATCAGGATGAAAGGTTAATCCGAGTAACCCTCGTTCACCATCATATATCACTTGAGGAGTGATATCTAAAAATGGAATTGCGAGAGTAGAACCATCGGCATGTATTCGTATCCTTCCCGGTTCTTCTACAATAAATAAGCGATTATCGTTAGAGGGAGAAGTCAGGAAAACAGGTGAATTTAAATTTGTCGTAACAACTTCCAAATGTAAAGTCGTGGCTGCTTGAACAGTTCTATGAGACAGGTTACTTATTAAAGTTAAGCAAAAAAACAAAAATAGAATTTTGATATAATTTTTCATGTAACTCCTTTTGTGAGGTATAGCAATATATACTATTTTTTAAATTGGTCAAGATTAGTCTTTGTTTGAGTTTTTAATTTCCAATATTGAAAATAAACATAAAGATTGAAAATAAATTTCACACACTTTCCCCTTGCTTTTGAACTACTAAACCTAGTATATAATACTATAAGTAGAAAGACGTTATGCCAAAACAGACTTACGTAAGAAAAGAAGAAATCAAACAAGCAATCCAACTCGCCAATGGGAAACAGTTGCCTCTGAGCCGACCGCTTGTTATGGGTGTATTTAATGCTACCCCTGATTCATTCTCCGATGGTGGGCAGTTTGATTCGGTTGAAAAAGCATGTGAGCGGGTAGAGCAGATGATTGCCGAAGGTGCCGATATTATTGACATCGGTGGCGAATCAAGCAGACCGGGAGCGGAACCTCTTTCTGTAGATGATGAACTCAAGCGTGTCATTCCTCTTATTACTGCCATAAGAAAAAAGACAGATATTCCAATTGCGATAGATACTTGTAAGTCCGAAGTTGCTCAAAAAGCAGTTGATGCAGGTGCTGATATTGTTAATGATATAACTTCATTTGGCAACTCTCCCGATATGGCGAAAATTGTCGCTGATAATAATCTGCCTGTCATACTCATGCATATGAGAGGTAATCCACAAAATATGCAGGACAGTCCAAACTATGATTCTGTCAACGATGAAATTATTTCATTCTTCAAAGAACGAATAGACTATGCTGTTACAAATAAAATTGATAAATCCAAAATCATTCTCGACCCGGGGATCGGTTTTGGTAAAAGACTTTCTGATAATCTGTCAATACTGGCTGACTTGGAAAATTACAAACAATTGAATCTACCACTTTTAATTGGTACATCACGCAAATCTTTTATAGATATGATTCACCCTTCAACAAAAGATGCCGACTCTCGAATCGGTGGTTCGATAGCATCGGCGGTTATCGCTGTGATGCATGGAGCAAATATTGTACGGGTACACGATGTACATCAGACGGTTGAAGCCTTAAAAGTTTCTCAAGCATTAATGGAGCTCAAATGAATATATTCCAAGTTGATTTTATTAGTTTTGGTTTCAAAGATATTGTCGATGTTTTAATTGTATCGTTTGTGATTTTTCAAATTCTCAAACTGGTCAAAGGAACCCGTTCTGTCCAAATTATTATCGGACTCTTTCTGGTCGCTTGTGTTTCATTTGTAGCATATTGGTTACAACTTGAAGGACTCACCTGGCTCTTTTCAAATCTGGCTACTTTTGGACTGATTGCTATTATCATAGTTTTCCAACCCGAACTTCGTTCAGTCCTAGCTCAGTTTGGTCAAAACAGATTTCTCCGTCGGTTCGTAACTTTGGAACAACGAAAATCTCTTGAAGAAGTCAACCGAGCCGTGCAGCGTCTTTCAGAACTTCGCTATGGCGGATTGATAGTACTCGAAAAAAGAACAGGACTTAGAAATTACGCCGAATCCGGCAAAGAACTCAATGCCAATATCTCATCCGAAATGCTCATCACTCTGTTTACTCCATATACGCCCTTACACGATGGAGCTGTTATAATTTCGGGTGACTATATTATTGCCGCCGCCTGTTCATTGCCCCTCACAACAAACCCAAGGTATCGAAAGCTTTATGGCATGAGGCACAAAGCTGCTATTGGCGTGAGTGAACTTTCCGATGCTGTGGTCGTGGTCGTTTCTGAGGAAACAAGTAAGATTTCGATTGCTTTTGATGGTGTCTTAAAAACTGATATTGATAAGTCAGAATTCAAAGATCGGTTAGCTGAATATCTGAAAAAATAAGCAAAAAGTCAGAATTGACAAATCGTCCACTTTTACCTATCTTTGCCACCTGTTAGATGTATTACAAAAGCCGATTACAGTAATTCCCCGGCAAGATTTGTCGGGCGTTTTTATATGAATGAAGCAGTTTTTTCTATATGTTTGGTTTGTTATTGTAGGGAAGAACCCAACGAGCTTAAAAGCTTTTAAAAGGTTCTGCCATTTGTTGTTAATAATTTATAAAGGATACTTTAGCCTGTGGCTGATTTAAATAAAATTCGGAATTTCTCTATCATCGCCCATATTGATCATGGTAAATCTACGCTGGCGGATAGACTCCTGCAAGAAACGCAAACTATTTCTAATCGTGAGATGAAAGCGCAAATCCTTGACTCGATGGATTTAGAACGTGAACGTGGAATTACAATCAAAGCGCACGCTATTCGACTTGACTATAAAGCGAACGATGGCAATACCTACCAACTCAATCTGATTGATACTCCGGGGCATGTTGATTTTACCTATGAAGTAAGTCGTTCACTCTCTGCTTGCGAGGGTGCTATCCTTGTTGTTGATGCTGCCCAGGGAATCGAAGCACAAACTCTTTCGAATCTCTACTTGGCAATGGAAAATGATTTAGAAATTATTCCTATCGTAAATAAAATCGACCTTCCCGCTGCTGACCCTGATCGGGTGACTTTAGAAATTGTCGATCTCTTAGGATGCGACCCGGATGAAGTTATCAAATGCTCTGCAAAAACAGGCGAAGGTATTTCCGATGTTCTCGAAGCAATTATCGCTGGAGTTCCGGCACCTGTTGGAGACCCAAATGCTCCGCTTCAGGCAATGATCTTTGATTCTGTCTTTGACACCTATCGTGGTGTTATGCCATTAATAAGAATTATCAACGGTACTTTACATAAAGATACAAAGATTAAATTTCTCTCGACCCAAAAAGAATATGATGCCGACGAAGTTGGATTTTTACGCCTAGATCAAGTTCCACAGAAAAAATTATCAGCCGGTGAAGTGGGTTATTTCTTTGGCTCAATTAAAGATGTTGCCGATACAAAAATCGGTGATACGATGACAACAGTTGAAAACCCGACCAATGAAGCTATCGGCGGTTTTATTGATGTAAAACCGATGGTCTTCTCTGGTTTATATCCAGCAGTTGCTGAAAAATTTTCAGACCTTCGTGATGCTTTAGATAAACTAAAACTGAACGATTCTTCATTGACAATTACTCCCGAAACATATACCGCCTTAGGCTTTGGATTCCGTGTTGGTTTCTTAGGACTTCTGCATATGGAAATCATCACCGAACGACTTTTGCGTGAACATGACCAGATGATTATCAACACAGTTCCAAATGTTGAATACCATATCTTTGACAAATATGATGAAAATAAACTTACTGTTGTCGACAACCCTGCCAAAATGCCGGAACCCGGTGATATCGGACGTATCGAAGAACCGTATGTTGATGCCACGATTATTGTTCCCGATGAATATATCGGTGCAATTATGAAGCTTGGCACCGAACGTCGTGGTGAATACAAAACGACTGAATATCTTTCTCCGAAGCGGGCATCGCTTTCGTATTCGTTTCCACTATCTGAAATTATTTTTGACTTTTATGATAAACTCAAGTCCTGTACCCGTGGCTATGCCTCGTTTGATTACGGTATGCCGTATTATAAACGTTCCGACATGGTCAAGCTCGATGTCTTGCTGAACAACGACCCTGTTGATGCACTCTCGGTGATTATTCATCGTGAACATTCCTACAGATGGGGGATGCAGATGTGTGAAAAACTCCGCAAACTTATTCCTCGTCAGATGTATGATGTCGCTATCCAATCAGCAATTGGTAATCGGGTAATCAGTCGTTCAACGGTGAAAGCTCTGCGTAAAAATGTGACCGCCAAATGTTATGGTGGTGATATTTCTCGAAAACGGAAACTGCTTGAGAATCAGAAAAAAGGTAAAAAGCGGATGAAACAGTTTGGCACTGTTGAAATCCCTCAAGAAGCATTCCTTGCCGCATTACAAATTGAAAAGTAAGACAACTTTTTTATAATTCTATTGTATAAAGAGCATTGTGAAGATGAAAATAATAACTCTCATACTACTGCTTTTGTTTCCGATCTCAGCATTTTCTGCCGGGATTTTGATTCCGATGGACGACACTCAAAACGATCATCTCAAAGCGTACGGCGTTGTTTTTAAATCACTTGAAAATGGCGACAAAGCAAACTGGCTGCTTAATTTTAAAAGCGGTGCGTTTTTGCTAGACTATTCAACAGCAACTACCGAGCTTTGTCTGCTCATGGGGGTGACGTACGAAAAAGTTACCGAGGGGCAGATTGCTGATATCTTACGCATTATCGAAGTTGAAAATATGGAGCGGGTCGAACTAGAAAAAGCACCCAAGATTGCCGTCTATTCGCCACCATCAAACCAACCATGGGATGATGCCGTGACGCTAGCACTTACGTATGCTGAAATACCATACGAGATTATTTGGGATGAAGACGTACTTACCGGTCGCTTGGAAGAGTACGATTGGCTGCACTCGCATCATGAAGATTACACAGGACAGTACGGCAAATTTTACTCCGCATTCCGCACCCAACTTTGGTATCAGGCCGATGTCAAGACACACGAAGAGATGGCTCAAAAACTTGGATATACAAAAGTATCGCGTATGAAACTCGATGTTGCCAAGACGATTTATGATTATGTTCGGCGTGGCGGGTTTTTGTTCTCGATGTGTTCGGCTCCTGAAACTTTTGATATTGCTCTTTCTGCCGAGGGTGTCGACATTGTTCCTCGTGAGTTTGACAATGATCCGATAGACCCGGGATGTGCCGACCATCTTGATTTCTCAAAGACGTTTGCCTTTGAAAATTTTAAAATTACAACCAACCCGATGCTCTACCGTCATTCTGATATTGACACTTACCCCGAACGTCAGATTCGGTTTCCGATCGCACAGGAAGATTATTTTTTCCTCTTTGAGTTCTCTCCAAAACTTGACCCGATTCCAACTATGCTGACCCAGTGCCACACCAATACTGTTGATGGGTTTATGGGGCAGTCGACGGCATGGCGGAAATCATATTTGAAAAAACATGTAACGATTTTAGGACAACCTGATAACTACGATGAAGTCAGGTATATTCATGGCAATCTAGGAAGAGGGACTTTTACATTTTTAGCAGGACATGACCCCGAAGATTATCGCCATATGGTTTCAGACCCTCCTACCGAGTTGCGACTGCATAAGAACTCTCCCGGCTACCGCTTGATACTCAATAATATATTATTTCCTGCCGCCAAGAAAAAAGAACGCAAAACCTGATAAAGAAAATTGATCCTGATATCAATTAGATTTTAATGTATGAAAAAGATATCTAAAAAAATAAAATACATTTTAGTACTTCCTGTATTAATAAGTATACCAATGATTATTGGTAGTTGCTTTGCTTATTTCAAAGGTTTTACAGATATGAACTCTAACAATTGGGAATTTGCAGCTGGTGATGATTCATGTTCTATTTGGCTTAGATTTGAAGGAGAGAGGACCTCAAAAGGATATTACGGTGATGTTTATCAAACATATTTTTCTGTTAGTGACGGAGGAAGTTATAAAGTAAAGTCTCTAGCTTCTGTGTTGGGAACTAAATTAGATAGTCTTGAAATAAAGTATCCTTTTATGAATTCAACTAAAGTAGTAAAGCAAAGCAATCCTGAGAGAAAAAAACTTGATTCGATGTTTTTTATATACCGTTTTAGTGAAATGAGTTTACCTGAATCAGTTGATACTATTTGGGTGACTTTATATATTCGTACATATGTAAAAGATAAAATAATTCCGCTATCTCACAAATGGCATATGTATAGAGATGATTCAAAATCTTTTACTTTATATACAGATTGATTTTCTTATTATATTTCTCTAATTGTCATGAAACTGTAAATAGTATCGTAGGGAAGAACCCAACGAGCTTAAAAGCTCTTTAGTGGTTCTGCCATTGTTAACAGAACTTGTCGAAGTATCTACTCTAATGTCATCCCAGCGCAGGCTGGGAACCAGTCTTTTTATAATCTGTCATGCTGACCAACCTGCAGGTTGTGAGCGAAGTCGAAGTATGCACCGACTCTCTGTCATTGCGAGGCAACTTGTCACATTGTGACTTGTCGCCGTGGCAATCTCATGTTTTGAACTCCTCACCAGCTTTAGCCGGAGGCTGCATTCACATTTGAAGTGCAACAGTTTTTTATAAAAATGCTCTGCTGGCCTTTGAAAGTCAAGGCATTTCCTTGTAATCTTATCATTTGTATAAACTTACAGCAAAATGGGTTCGTTTTTCGACAGGCTTTGCCTGATTTAGTTAAATCAATTTCTTAAAATTATTAAGCACCATATTAACCAGAGTGAGTGTGAATTTGCGTTGGTTATGTTGTGAAAGTGAGGAATGACATCTGTAGAATTGGGGATGACATTAGGGAGAATACTTTGATAAATCGAACAGTTGCTTAAATATGTTACCGCACTGGATTCCGTGCCAAGCACGGAAAGGAGTGGTGTGGATTCGCCAATCATATCTCAAAGTAGGTAGCCCACCCCTTGGGGTGGGTTTCAATTCATATTTCTGTTTCGCAAAACGAACCGTTCATACTGGATCCCTTGTCAAGCAAGGGGTGGTTTAGAGAAGAGATTTAATATATAAAAAATTATTCAAAGGCATAAATTGTTACAATTGATTACCAGTCTACAAGCTGTTCCCCTCTAAAAAGAGGGGATTAAGGGGTGTGTTTGTTTTGTAGGGAACTGGCCTGCCTGTTCCTCCTAGACAGGGCAATGCCCTGTCGGTACAACATTAGGTTGAGGCATGCCAGAACCCTACAAAGATAATTAGAAATGACAACTAGGTAGCCCCTCCTTGGAGTGGGTTTCTATTCCAATTTACTTTTATTTGTAAAATTGAATCTTAAATACACTCTATCGATGGCGTCTGTCAACCCCGTATTAACAATTATTAGTTTGTCTATTTTCAAAATCAGTTGTATCTTAAAATAGAGATAAATTTGAATTGGTATTTTAATGGCGAGGGCTTTATGTATAAAAATAGTAAAAACAGTAAGGTATCTATTGAAATGAAAAAAAACTTTATATGTCTATGTATGGTTTTAATATTTCCTATCTTGATTATCTTAGGATGTGATTCTAATTCACGAAAGGCACTTCCGACATCACCGGAAATTACCCCAATAAATTGGACACTGGTACCGTTTGGATTTGTCACAGAGGAAAATCAAGAAATAATCGACGTTGGGCTTTATGCTGTTCCTGAACTTATTGATATTGATAATGATGGTGACTTAGATTTGTTTGTTGGTGAATGGTGGGGCAGAATTTCTTTTTATGAAAATATAGGTTCTTCAAAAATTCCATTGTTTTCTCATGTAACCGATAGTTTTAATTTAATTGATGTTGGACGATCTGCGGCACCTTCTTTTGCTGATATTGATAATGATGGTGATTATGATTTGTTCATTGGAACATATTATACCGTAGGACCTTTCTCGGATACCCCGGAAGGTAAAATTTATTTCTATAGAAACATAGGTACACCTGAGCTTGCAGCGTTTGAATTTGTTACAGACTCGTTTATAAATATTCCGAATATGGGATTGGGTAAACCAGAATTTGTAGATTTCGATGGAGATGATGATCTTGATTTAGTTGTTGCATATAGTGAAACAGACCTTGAAGGCGGAAAAATTGGAATCCTGCAATATCAAAATGATGGGACCAAAAATAATGCTGTTTTTAATTTGCTAAATATTGATTTATTTGATTGGAATCTAACAGAAAGAATTGATGTCTTTCCAACTTTTGCGGATGTTGATTCTGATGGTAATTTGGATGCTATTTTAGGTACGCATAATACGATTTATTATTATAAGTACACTGTAACCGATAGTTCTATATAATGGTCAAGAACTAATATTCGTGCACACTTTAATCATTTATCAGGTTATCAGTTTTCGACTGATGTCGCTGATTTAAATGATGACGGGATTTTGGATGTTCTTATTGGCATTGGATATGGTTCAGGGGTAAATGTTTATGTTAGTGGGAAATTAAGTCTATCGTATGGTGCTGAGCTAGAAGAAGAATAGTCGGGTTGCTCACATTGATGAATTATTGAAACTGAAGACCAACCTCCGAAACTCATAAAAGTGTTATCTATGTGTTCGGGTTAAACTGTTACCGATCTCAGGTTGTACTCCTGCGGGCTGGGACTGACAATCGTAAAAATATTAAAATATTTATGGTTCATTTTTTCTTCTTAAGTAAATTAAAAGCTATTGCTTCTACAATTGAATGCACTTTCAACTTTGAAAGAATATGATGTACATGGTTCCGTATTGTTGCATAGCTTAAATGTAAATCAAAGGCAATCTCTTTCATGCATTTATCTTTAGATAGCAGTTGCAATATTTGATCTTCTCGTTTAGAAAGCATTGGATTATTTCTATGTGAAAGTTCTATTGTGTCATGAGGTGAACGTGTGGATATTCGATATAAATAATCCTCAATCAGTTGATCTTTGTTATTACCTAAAGCACAGTGTACTAACCATGATTGGTGAGGATTTGGATGTTGAACTGATATGATAAGAACATTAATTTTTTGTTCAATTCCATTTGAGGAAGTGATATAAATATCTATGAGGTCTATTGGAAATTTAAAATTGAATTGTTCAGACATCGTGTAAACAGAATTAGTTATAGAACTCGACAAGTAATTTTTACAACCATCAAGACGGTAACAGGGTAATCCAATACAGTCTGACGCTCTACGTTCAAACAACTTTTCTGCTTTTGAATTGATGTAGCAAATATTATTGAAATGATCTGCAATCCAGACTGCGACATCGGCAGTTTTAATCCAAGGAGGAACAGAAAAGGAATTATTTTTGCTATATGCACACACAATCCTATTCCATTGATAAAGTTTTATATATAAAACTTACTATAATAAAACGAGTTGTCAAGCCTATATGGATTGGTGGGGAAACAAAATATTAATAAGTCATTTATACGAGAGAAACAAAAACCACAGGATTTAGTTTTAGTAAATTCCTGTGGTTTGCCTTGTGGAAGATAGGGTTTTGGTTAAATTCATATTGGTTTAGAAGTTTACGAACAGATCATGGTCAGCGGCTCACATTCTGGCTTTGGAAATTGTAAGAAATGGATCATCACTTAGTTTTGTAACAACCATTGGTTCTTTACCTAATAATTCGATAACCGGTGAGCGACCTTGCTTTACCGCATCTTCAGGAATTCTGAGTAAATGCCCAGACCAATTTGCGATATAAGTTCCCGATTCATTAATATCACCACAACAAACTTGGTTGAGACTATGAATCGTTGTTTCTGTGTCTAATCCTTTTTTAGACATATAATTCTCCTTTTTTGAGATTTAGATAGGGTTCCTCATGAACCCTTCTTAAGATTGTTAGTACTCTAGAGTAATTAATATATGTCAAATTTTTCTTGATCATGCAATAGTTCAACGGTATCAATTTTAATAGGAAATTTGACAAAATCCAGATTTCTATTATACTTCTTCTGTACTTACAAATTAAACAAACCAAAAATTAGGTTCAGGCATGCCAGAACCGTTCAAAGAAAGACAAACTGGGTCGTTTATCCAGCAGTTAACAAAATAAAACGTATGAAACTAAACAAATTAACAATACTTATTCTATCGCTGTTTATCGTAACGTCAGTTGCGAATGCTTCCGAATATGCATCGATATCTGCTACTGCAACAGTTGTTCCTGTGCTTGGAGTTATGTCTCAAAATATGATGAGGCATACGGAGGTGTCTGCTAACCATCGTTCCATGCTGTCTATCCAAGCTCCCAAGAAATCAGCGTTGATAATTCATTTAGAAAACAAAGATGGTGTAATTTCCAATTTACATCTCAGAGAGACATTGACACATGAAAGATCGGTTTCTGATTTATATTCGCTTGAGCTATCAGAGAACGAAGCAACTCAAATTGTCACAATTATCCCGATTGATAATTAATCAGCCTGATTCACATCAATGTTTGACTTTTTCGAAAATTAGACCGATATTCTCCCTATGAAATTTATTGATTTTGTAGAAATAGATATAACTGCCGGAAATGGCGGGCATGGTTGTGTTTCATTCCATACCGAAAAATTTATTCCGATGGGTGGACCCGATGGTGGCGATGGTGGTCATGGCGGTTCTGTCTATGCCGTTGCTGATCCACAGCTAACGACCCTTCTTGATTACCGCTATAGAAGTCATTATAAAGCGGAAAAAGGTCACGATGGTACCGGGCGTCAACGCTCAGGTAAAAAAGGGAAAGATATTACTCTTAGGCTTCCGGTTGGAACGATTATTAAAGATAGTGATACCGATCAAATAATAATCGACCTTGATGAACCCGGTAAAGAATTTATGATTGCCAAAGGTGGACGGGGTGGTCATGGCAACGAATATTACAAATCATCAACAAACCAAACTCCACGCAAAGCACAAGATGGTTTCCCGGGTGATGTAAAAAATATCTCGCTTGAGCTGAAACTTCTTGCCGATGTTGGTTTAGTCGGTCTGCCGAATGCTGGTAAATCTACGATACTTTCATCGTTTTCGGCAGCTCGTCCCAAAATTGCCGATTATCCATTTACAACTTTAGTACCGAACCTTGGTATTGTCAAACTGCGGGAGTTTAAGTCCTGTGTGATGGCTGACATTCCGGGATTAATCGAGGGTGCTTCCGATGGTAAAGGGCTTGGGCATCAGTTTTTACGTCACATTCAGCGAACCGGGCTACTTTTGTATGTGATTGACATTAACGAGCTTGATATTGTTGAGACTCGTGAAGTTTTAGAGAAAGAATTACAGAAATTTGACAAAATGCTTATTAAACGTCCATCGATTACGGTTGTTACCAAAATCGACACAATCTCAGAAAGTGATTTAAAAGATATTTCCAAAGAGCTTCCAAGTGATTATATTTATATATCAGCGGTAAGTCGTAAGGGATCAAAATATTTTTTAGAAGAGATTGAGAGGACGCTTGACGAACAACGAAAATATTGAAAAACTGACAGAGATACTCGCCCTTCTGCGATTATCGGGAATCGGGCGAGGGCGGTTTTACGCTCTTATAAATGCATTTGGCTCTCCACAAAAGATATTTAAAGCATCAATCTCACAGCTTGCAGAGGTTCCGCGTATTTCGCATACGATTGCATCGGAAGTACATAATAATATAAATTTTGTCGAAGCAAAAAATATTGCCTCGAAAATTTTTGAATTAGGGTGGAACGTTCATTTTTATAACGATGAATCATTTCCAAAACAACTTTTTACAATTTCTGCCAAAGAAATTCCTCCGGTTATTTTTTCAATCGGTAAAGAAATATCATTTGATGATAAACTTATCGGCATTGTCGGCGCTCGTCATGCTACTGAACAAGGCAAACAATTTGCCTATAATTTAGCGGCATCATTATCGCGTGCCGGGATAGTTGTTGTGTCCGGTATGGCAGAGGGGATCGATTCGGCTGCCCATAAAGGGGCACTTGATGCGGGAGGTCACACCGTTGCAGTGTGGGGATCTTCGCTGGATATTGTATATCCGCCATCGAATAAGATGCTTGCTGAGCTGATAAAAAAAAATGGAACAGTCTTTTCGGAATATTTGCCGGGAACAGCACCGATGAAAAATTATTTTCCCCAAAGAAACCGAATTATTGCCGGTTTCTCAGATGGTATTGTAGTCGTGGAGGCAGGGAAAAAATCGGGTGCATTGATTACTGCCGAAATTGGGCTATCGTATGAGAAACAAATTTTTGCAATGCCGGGGTTGCCGTCTTCGAAAATGTCTATCGGCACGAACCAGCTGATAAAATCAGGAGCAAGATTGATTACATCGATTGATGATATATACGAAGAATTACCGCTTCTGAAGGGTGAAATTGCTGCTAAACAGTTTGTCCGTCTGCCTGATATGACTGATATAGAGAAAAAAATCGTACATCTTTTCTCCGATGGACCAAAACAGGTTGACAATATCTCCCGAGAGGTTAGTTTAGCGGTTCCTGAATTGATGGAGTTTTTATTAGCGCTTGAATTAAAAGGAATTGTAAAAGAGCTGTCTGGTAAACGGTTTATGCTCTCGGAAGAATATGTATGATCAAAAAAACAACGAAGATTGTCAATAAAGTAGGACTTCATGCTAGACCATCGGCATTATTGGTTTCAACAGCAGCGAAGTTTGAATCGGAAGTACATTTTACAAAAAATGGGCTACGGGTCAATGGAAAGTCGATAATGGGGGTTATGATGTTGGCTGCTGAACAAGGGGCGGAAATTATTGTAGAGGCAGATGGTGTTGATGAAGAGGCTACTGTCGACGCTTTGATTGAAACAATTTCTGCTGGTTTTTCTGAGATAGAATAAATATTTAAACTTGTATTTTTAAAGCATCTCAATTTAATTTTCCCCGTATAAACTATAATGGATAAAAGAATGAGCCCGAATACGAAAATTATTAAAAGTTCTATTATTTCCGGCGGTATTGTTCTCGGTCAGGCAAGAGTAATTTTGTCGGGAGAAACAAAAGTCGCTGAAATTGCTATACCATTAACTAAAATTTCTGCTGAGTATGTGGCTTTAGATAAAGCTATAGAAGAAACTATGGTTGAACTGCGTGAACTCAGAGATTCAGCTGCGAAAAAAATGGGATCACCTGTTGCGAAAATCTTTGACGCCCAACTTATGATTGCTGCCGATGTAGAGTTTTTAAAAAATGTCAAAGATAAAATCAAAACGGAAAAACGAAACGCCGGTTTTATTTACAATAGATTAATCAATGAAGCGGTAATTTCTCTGAAACGTTCTGCCGATGAATATATACGTCAGACTGCAATTGATATCGAGGGTGTCGCTGCTAGAGTTATTTCTCACTTAAGTGGTTTTGATAAATGTGATTTGAAATTTCCACCGAATACAATTTTGGTCGGGAAACAATTTACTCCCGGGGAAATCCTGAATTTCCGTCAACGGAAAGCGATTGGTTTTTTGGTAAGCGAAGGTGGAGCTAATTCTCATATGGCTTTGGTAAGTCGTGGGCTTATGCTTCCTGTCTTGCTTTCATCCAATATCCATTTGCGTATTAAAGATAATTCTCGATTGATTCTTGATGGGCTTAAAGGGCAGATTATTCTCAATCCATCTGATACTGATTGGGAAGAATATCAAAAGCTGAAGAAAAAACAAGGATCTGTATCTGTCTCGCGAATAAAAAAACTTACAACTATTCCACCTCAAACTGCTGACGGTAAAGAAATTCAGATAGGTGCCAACTTGACACTTCCCGGTCCGGTAGATGAAATTTTGTCAGGAAAGAATATTCATGTCGGGCTTTATCGAACTGAGTTTTTATATATTGCTCAAGGTCGGTTTCCAACTGAAGAAGAACAGTATGAACATTACTTAGCAGTTGCGACTCAGTATAAAAATAGTTCAGTAACTATGCGTACTTATGATTTAGGTTATGATAAAATTGCAAGCAACGACATTTGGGAACACGAAGATAACCCTGCCTTGGGATGGCGTGGTATCAGACCAATGCTTGAGATGACAGCTATTTTTAAAACACAACTACGTGCGATTTTGAGAGCATCGGTATTTAAAAATATAAAAATTATGTTCCCGATGGTTACCGATATTGCAGAACTTGAAAAAGCAAAACGGATGGTTCGTCAGGTGATGTTCAAAATGAAAAAAGAACAAATTCCGTATGATGAAAATATTGAAATCGGAGTTATGATTGAAGTTCCATCGGCGGCACTCACTGCTGATTTACTCGCCTCAAAAGTTGACTTTATGTCGATAGGTACCAACGATCTTACTCAATATACTTTGGCGGCTGATCGGATGAACAATAAAGTCATCAATTTATATTCCGCATATCATCCTTCGGTTCTCAATCTGATTGCTTTGACAGTTAAGGCTTGTAAAAAACATAAAATACCTGTTTCAATTTGTGGTGAAGTAGCCGGAGATTTAGCGGCACTTCCGCTGTTTATCGGTATGGGGGTTGATATGTTGTCGATGAATCCCGGGAAAATATTTGATCTTTGTCGATTAGTAAAAAAAATAGATTCTAGTATTGCTGTTCATTTAGCTCAAACTGTATTACATTGTCGTAAATTAGAAGATGTCGTGAAGAATCTCCAAAATTATAAAATTGAACTTGAAAAGAAAACCCTTTCGAAAAGGAAATAATAGATTGTCTGTACTCAATGATATTGAAAAAATAAGGGCAGTAGATCCCGAAAATATGTATAATCGTATTTTTGATCTACCGGAGCAGATGGAAGAGGCTCTCAAAATAAGTAAGAAATGGGAGATCAATGCAGATGATTTTCCTGAAGTAAAAAATATTGTCGTTATCGGAATGGGCGGTTCGGCTATCGGTGGTGATTTGGTACGGTCGTATCTTGCTTCAAAATTGTTGATACCATTTCAAGTTGTTAGAAATTATGAGTTACCGGAATATGTCGACGATGAGACTCTTGTAATTGTATCATCTTATAGTGGCAACACCGAAGAAACTTTGGCAGCACTCGACGATGCTATCGGACGGAAAGCAATGATTGCTGCGATTTCAACCGGCGGAATGCTTGAAGATGTTTGTAAGTTTAATGAAATACCTATGGCAAAACTTCCTGAAGGTCTCCAACCACGAGCAGCCATTTGTTATTCATTTGTTCCGACATTATTGTTTTTTTAAAAAATAAATTTATTCAAAGGGCTAACCAAAGAAGTCGAATCTGCTATTACTCTTTTGAAAACGACTCGTCAGGAATTTATCGAAGATAACGATATTGACAGTAACCCTGCGAAAAAATTAGCAAAATCAGTTTTTGGTAAAATTCCTCTGATCTATTCCGGTCCTACGATTACCGATGTTATTGGTGTGCGATGGAAAGGTCAGGTTTATGAGAATGCTAAAAACATGGCTTTTGCAAATCAATATGCCGAGTTTAATCATAATGAATTAGTCGGTTGGGCTGACCAGATGAAAAAACTCAAGAAGAATTTTATTGTAATTCAGTTACATGATTCCGATGACCATAATCAGATTGTACAGCGGATGGATATTGTGCATAAACTGATTGCCGAACTTGGAATAGATGTGCTTGAAGTAAATGCGATCGGTGCAACATCGCTTTAACGGATGTTCTATCTGATTCAACTGGGTGATTTTATGTCGTATTATTTAGCAGTGTTGAATGATGTCGACCCATCACCGGTGAAAGTGATCACTCGCTTAAAAGGTATGCTCGCTTCGAATAAAAAATAATATGTGATATCTATTGTTAAGGCAGTCCACTTAGACGGACTGCCTTTTTTAATTAAATGGTTTAAAATTCGGAGGAAATTATTTTGAAAGCAAAAAGATATAAGAGTTTAAAGTCATTTTATTATTATCAACTTCTTGTTTGGACTATTTTATTAGGAACATTTGTTGGATATTATTACTTAATGACAGAGTTTTTACATCTTTCAACTGACTTTAGTTTAACCATTATACTATCAACTACGATTATTACATCTTCTGGAGTCATAGCTCTCTTTCAAGTTGTATATAAAGATAATTTTTCAAATGAAAAGATTTATTTGTTGGATAATTACTTTTTAAAATTTTCAAATATTACAAAATATTGTAATTGTGTCTACTGTTGTTTGTATAGGGTATTCGGTAAACCAAATAATTGTTGAAAAAGCTATGTTAGTAGGAAGTTGTTTTGCGTCCGTTGGATTGATGATATTTTTTATTTCAATTCCGATATGGAGATATACTATTTACAAAAAAATTGAGTTTTATGATTAAATTAATAACAGAATATCTGTTATATCAATTTTTGTTTTACTTAAGCTATCTGTCTTTTCTTTTAAAACCCCTCAATAATAATTACATAACGACGTTGACCGCTCTTGGGAAATGACATATATTTATGTCTGTTCTAAAATAGGGAATTGCTTTAAAAAAAGTAAATAAAGGATTATGAGTGGCGACGATAAATGAAAAAAAACGAGCATATTATGAAGAGTATTCACTCTTTTTAGGTAAAATATGTCTCAAGCTTGGGCTAAGGCCAAATCATATCACAATTGTTTCGTTTTTTACTGCTATAATATCCGGTATTTATTTTTGGCAATATGAAATGCTTTGGGGCGTTTTCTGGATGCTGGTCACCTCGGTTCTCGATATGCTCGATGGCTCGACTGCCAGAGCAGGTAATATGGGTACTGTCTTCGGAGGGATTTTTGACCATGTCATCGACCGATACGGCGAGTTTTTTATTCTTGCAGGCATCACTCTCTCAGGAGCGGTTCACCCCGGTTGGGGCTTGTTTGCTCTCTTTGGAATGTTGATTGCAAGTTATACTCGTGCTGCGGCAGAGTCTATTGGGAAGATGGAAAATTGTGCCGTTGGTATAATGGGGCGTACAGAAAAATTTCTTTTGATTATCGCTGGTTCTATCGTAGAACATTGGCTTCCTATTGGAACTTGGCCGAAGGCAGGCTGGCTTGAATTTGCTCTGATTATTGTCGGGACAACATCGGTCATTACCGCGTTTCAGCGTCTACGATATGCTCAAAAAGTGTTGGGCGACAAAAAAGAAGTCTAGAGTATCATTTGTATTTGTTAATAGAACAAAATGAGGGCATTTGCTACCTAAAAATCTCTCCCTTTTCTTCATCTCTTCAAGATTAGCAGGAAATTTCTCTCAAATTCCGTCCTTGACAAACGTCTATCAATCCCGTTAGTTATCAACAATTTTGAATTTGAAAAGAAAGGTTTATCTTTTGATTACTGCTTTTGGAAATCCAGTCTATGACTATATAAAGACGCAAAAAGTCGATACCAAAGAACGCATTCTTTCCGGTTGTTCTACCAACGCATTGCTCGCACTCTCTAAAATGGGTCAGCAGACAAATTTGGTTGGTGCTGTTGGCGAAGATTACAAAGAACGGTTTATTGCTGATTTAGAAAAATTTGGTATCAAACATATTATCACACCATCAGAAGAGACCGGCGGATTCTCGCTGATTTATTACGATGACTTTGGGAACCGTACTCTTGACCTACTTGGCAGAGCAAACAATATTGAGAATATTCAAAAAGAATGGTACGCATCATCTCAAGCTGTTCTTATCGGACCAATTTTAGGTGAAGTATCTTTTGAGCAAATTAAAGAAATCAGAGCAAATTTTGATGGAATCTTTTTCTGCGATCCTCAGGGACTTTTAAGGTCTGCCGATGAGTCCGATCGGATTTCGCATTCTGCACCGGAAGGTATCAAAGAAGCACTGGCGCAATTTGATTTTGTTAAGCCAAACGAACTTGAGGGCAAGGTTCTCACCGGGATTGATTGTCGTGAAGATCCTTACGAAGCTGCAAAGATTATTCATTCGTGGGGACCAAAAGTTGTCATCGTGACTCTTGCCGAACTAGGTGCGGTGATTTATGACGGTAACGAATTTATAGATATCCCACCGTATGAAATCGATTTAGTCGATGCGACCGGAGCAGGCGATACATTTATGGCAGGCTTTACTTTTGAATATTTGAAAACAAAAGATCTGCGGATGGCAGGTTGTTACGCATCGTGTACATCGTCTATTATGATTGAAAATGTTGGACCTGATTTTGAAATGTCTGAAGAGATGATTCGAAAACGTCAGGTGACACTTCTTGCCAAAAAGATTTTAAAGTTGATGTAGGTGTTAATAAAAAATCGATTTCCTAAAAAAATATAATAGTATAAGAATTATTAGAACGGAGTTTTTTATAAAGCTCCGTTTTTTTATTGGGCAAATAAGTCGACTTTTTCGTCGTTTATGTGTATATTAAATAGATAATAAAAAACAAAACGCAAATAATAAAAAGATATTTTGAATTGATGTGAGAGATTCCTCATCAATGGGAGAGGTTTATGTGTAAGAAAATAAGTTATCTAGTTGCGATAGCTTTTGTGCTATGTGCATTCCAATTTAGCTCTGCGAGTACTGCTAGTTCTACTAGTTCTTCTTTCACCATTGAAGATTATGTTCCGCAAGATTTCAGTGACCTGTTATGGACTGTGGGAGGTAGAGCGAGTGGCTCTGCGAGTAAAGACAGAAATGACAATACAATAGATCTAGAACCTCGGGACTACAGAAAAAGTAGTTCAATTTCGTATAACTTAAGTTTAGATTCGAGACTTACCTATATCAAAGAAACTCTCGAAGATTATATGAGGTCAACTTTATCTGTTCGGACTAATTTCAGAAGTGTGACATCGGAATCTTCTCGTATTACAGAAGATGGATTTCCTATCGAGAGAATTGATAAATATCAAACTGACCGCTCATTAAAAGATATCGGGTTTTTGATGTATCCATATTTTGAATATAAAAAATTTACAGAACAAAATTATTTTTATGGCTTTCACTTTAGAGGTCGGTTCAGGTATGATCGGTCGTTAAAAAATAAGAGTTCAGGTGAAGATCTGAGGTATGCACTTATAAACGATTACCATACGTTTAATAATTATTCTTTTTCAAATGATAATGAAACTGAAAGAGAATTTTATGATGTGGAATTTGATCTGTCTATAGGTGATGGTCGTTTATATGTCGGTAAATATGCTTTCATTGCATATAATATTATACAAGGGTTGCAAAAAGATGGATTGTTGATAACGCAACCTGATAAAAAAATGATGATTGCTCTTACAAAAATTATCTATCAATATGAAAATTCTCATACAATAGACAAAAGGTTGAAAACGATAGATAAATTTGATGCAATTTATTCTTATCTTTTAGAAAATAAAATTGTCAAAAAAAGCAAACACAAGGGAATGCTATTAGTACAAGATGCATACCAGATTTTTCCTAAAGATTATAGAAGATTCGGCTTTTCAAAAAGTATTGGGATTGGTATGAGTTATGACTACTATTCATCAGAATTATCTGAAGATAGACATTCAAACAGACTCTTATATCAATATCATGTTGATTCAATCAATACAGTTGATACTACAATTTCTGATAATAGTTTTTCTCAGAACTATCGAAAGAGCTCTGTAGAGAGGTTATCCAAGTTTGTTGTCGCTTCGATTGAGTATAGCAAGCCGATTAATATGCAGTGGCAAATTGATACAAAGGCAGATGCAAAGTTCTATTTTGATTCCTATGAAGATTATGTAAATCTATATATTTATCATTACAATAATATCTATGATACTTCTGAAACTCATCGGTTTAATGCGATTCAAAAAGATTACAATATAAATATTGCAGTGCAAACAGCTTATTTTTATAATTCGAGAACAGCTTGGAGAAATTCTTTAGAATACAATTTTGCACGGTATAAACTTGAATACGGTGAGACATTTAATGGCACGAACCATTTACCAACAAGAGAGATCGATCGCGAAACCTGGAGAATTGAGATGAGTAGCTCATTAGAGTATCGGCTCAGTATTCCTACGACACTTCGTGGGAGTATAAGTTATTCAGACCAAGATTCGAATTCTTATGAATCTACTCGATTTAATTTTTCACTTTCTCTCTTGCATTATATATATTAGGGGATGAAGAATAAAATAACTTTTGACCAGTTTGAAAAGTAGATATTCGAGTTGGCGAGATTATATTAAAATGATAACTATCAGACTTGCTGAACAAGATGATATTGAGGCGATACTCTCATTTGATGAAGTAGCTCAAAATAACCAGAAACGGATTGATCAAATAAAACATGTTGTCGAAAACGGCACATGTTATGTCGGTTTAGCTAATTCAAAAATCATTGCGTATGGCGTATTCAGTTATAATTTTTATGAATGCGGTATGATTGAGATGATATATGTACATGCTGATTTCAGGCGACAGGGAATCGGTAATCAGTTTCTTAGTTTTTTTAAGAAGATCTGCAAAACTGACAAATTATTTACATCAACAAATGAATCAAACATTCCAATGCAAAAATCACTCATTCAGGCTCAGTTTCTCCGAAGTGGTATAATATATAATCTCGATGAAAAAGACCCCGAACTCGTTTATTTCAAACAAGTTAAGTAAAACAACCTCTAATTTTAATTGCAACCGATTTATTTAAGAAGTATATTCTATTAAATTTATGCAGAAAATAATGCATATTAAAGTACAAGGATTAAAAGGAAAATAGAGAGTTGAATATGAAATCAATTTTATCGATATTGCTGATAGTTTTATTAGCCACTTGCTCGGAACTTCATGCTGAAAAGACCGATCAATTCAATGAATTATACAAGAGTTATCAGGCTAAATATAATTTTTTTAGTATAAAAGATTCACTTTATACCATTCAATCAGAGTTAGAACTTCCTGAGGGCTATGCATATATTGAACTTAAAGACAGTTCCTCATTTACTTTTTGGGTAGCACATTTTCCTATTTGGCACAAATATAAATCGGTAGGTCTATTTCGGGGCGGGAAATTTTTAGAACATGATGAGGTCAGTCGGGTTATTCATCTTCCTTGGCGGGGACCATCTTTCAAAGATGTAGGAATTCCACTGCGTATTATTGGTGAGTATCTTTTGCAGCGTGATAATCGGTTTTCTTTTTCTGTGATGCCTAAAAAAGGTGAAGCAATTACATATAAAAAATGGCTTGCAGGGAAGCCTGCTTATAACCAGAAAAGTGAATTAGTTTTTAAAGAAGATATTGAGAAAGAAAACAGCGAAGATGAATATTATAAGTGCATTCTTTTTTCTATGCAAAATGTAGATTATAAAAGTATAGCCAGGTCATGTGACACTATTGCGGTTGATGATTTACAACCGGGAGATTTGTATATCGCATCTGATACAAAAGGTCGCAAAGGAAAACTATATATTATTTTTCATATGATTACAGATTCATCGGGTAATAAAAAATATTTGGTCGCAACAGGTTGCCCGGATGCATGTGATTTACATATTCCAAAGTTTAATGACAACCAAAATATGCCTTGGATTGATTTGACTAAATTTCAAGGTTTAACAAAAGAGTTTGAGCAGAGCAATTTTTATCGTTTAAAGACAACCGTGAATGACAACATAGAATAAACTATTAAGAAAATTTGATTTGAAAAAGTTTCTTACATAGAGATGCACAAAAGAGGTAAAGCTTGGAGTTAGTACACACCCACCCATGGCCGACTGAAAGAGGGCAAGCTATTGAGATTCAAAGTGAGCTTGCAAAACTTATAGAGATACTTCCAAACTACGACGACATCAACTATATTGCTTCGGTAGATACTACCTATGGTAAAGATGCCGATATTATTTTTGCTTCTGCCGTACTTTTTTCTTTTCCGGAAATTGAAGAGTTAGAGAAAAGATCATTTTACAGCAAAGTAACGTTTCCGTATAACCCGGGCATGTTTTATTTTCGTGAAGGTGCCGCAATGATTAAAGCACTTGAAAAAATAGAGCAACAGCCTGATCTGATAATTGTGCATTGACATGGAACCGCACATGTAAAAAACTGCGGCGTAGCATCGATGATTGGAGTTGGGTTTGATATACCTACTATAGGATGTTCGCGAAAATTGATCGCCGGATATATCAAAGATATTGATCGTGCCAAAGGAAGCAGCCAGCCGATAATCTATCAAGGCAAAGAAGTCGGAGTTGCAATTCGAACTAAAGATAATGTAAAACCGTTATTCATTTCACCTGGACATAAATGTGATTTAGAATTTGCAAAAGATATTGTAAGCCGAAACCTCCGAGGTTTTAGAATGCCGGAGCCATTACGATATGCTCATTTGGCAGCAAATAAATATAAAAGATATATTGAAAAGAAATTTGCAGGAAAAGATATGTTTTTCAATGAAACGAATGAAGACTAATGGCTAAAACAGAAATTGCTGAAAAGATTCTAAAACATTCATTAAAAATCCTTCCAAAACAAAAATCATGGCGAAGGTATTTACATACTTATCCCGAAATTTCCAATCAAGAATTTGAAACGACAAAGTACTTAATAACAGAACTCAAAAAACTTTCGATAAAAACTAAAAGACTAAAACTGCCTACCGGACTTATTGCCGAAGTAAAAGGAAAAAAGCCGGGAGCTATTGTTGCTGTGCGAACCGATATTGATGCACTCCCGATTTTAGAGAAGACCGGACTTCCATATCAATCAAAGAACAAAGGATGTATGCATGCCTGTGGACACGATATGCATATGGCTACGATTCTTGGTGTGGCGTCAATGATGCAAAATATGAGAGATGACTTTTGTGGCACGGTGCGGTTTTTGTTCCAACCATCTGAAGAGATGCCTCCCGGTGGTGCTAAACCGATGATTGCCGAGGGTGTTTTAGATGATGTCAAAATGATTTTTGGATTACATGTCGACCCGCATCTGAAAACTGGTAAGATAGGACTTCGTGATGGTGTCACTATGGGGTCGGTCACCGATTTTGACCTGATAGTACGAGGAAGATCAGGGCATGCCGCACGACCACATCATACGGTCGATGCGATAGTGACTGCCGCAGAAGTGGTCGAGTCACTGCAGAAAGTTGTATCAAGAGAAATTGACCCGATTGATCCCGTTGTAATTACTTTTGGAAAAATTTCAGGAGGCTATGCTCGCAATGTTATATGCGATGAAGTTTTATTAGTAGGAACTATCAGAACTCTTTCACCGAAAGCGGCAAAGGAAGTCCCCAAAAAAGTTAAACGAATTGCTGAAGCTATTTGTAAAGCACGTGGGGCAAAAGTTGAGATGACTATCAAAGGGGACTATCCTGTTTTGGTCAATGATGCTGATACAAACAAAATTATCAGAGAAAATTATATTTCATTATTTGGAAAAAACAAAATAGAAGATACACCGCAAGTTTTAGGTGGTGAAGATTTTGCCTGCTACTTAGAACATGTCAAGGGGGCGATGTTTCGTCTTGGAGTTATGAATAAAAAAATCAAAGCCGACAAACCCTGGCATTCTCCTGAGTTTATTGTCGATGAAGATGCACTCCACTTCGGTAGCTCGGTAATCACTGCTTCTGTTATAGATGCTTTAGCAAGATTTGCAAAATGAAAAAACAATTGATACTATATTGTAGCATTTCCCTCTTATTTTTAACAACGCCTGTGAAGGCACTTCAAGATATTAACATAGTGACCTATGCGGATTTTTCTCATATCCGAGATATAGCGGTCTCTATGAATTATATATATTTCGCAACGTCGGAGGGGATTATTATATATGATAAAATTTCGGAAGAATGGATCAGCCCGCTCTCGGGGACTCCCAATATTGACTACCGAAATATATTTAAAATCTATGTTGATCAATTTGACCGATCTCTGTTTGCACGTACTGAGATAAATTCTTATGAATATGATATGACATTTGCCAACTGGTCTTATGTAAACGAGATTCCACAGATTGATAAGACCTACTATGATGTCTCGCTTCCTCCAATTTTGTATGTCGAGCCAAATTATTTTTATTCAGGTAATGGTTATATCCAAGATGATTCAGGATTTGAATATCCAATAATTCAAATGGTAAGAGAAGACTCTGGCGTTCGATGGATCTCTGTGTGGGGGTTAGGTGCCGCAAAAGTTGGTCATTCAGACCTTATCGAATTTCTTCCGTATGGTTTAATTCAAAACAGGGTTAATACGATTTTATACAGTGATGGGACTTTAATTGTCGGGGGTGACAATGTTGGGTCAAGTCGTACTGGTTTGACATTTTTTGATATTGAGCAGAACAGCTTTTCATATAAAGAATCCGGATTGACCTTTGAATTCCCAGATGAAGATATTAGAGCGATAGAAGAAGATGACAAATTTTATTATTTAGCTACATTGGGTGGATTAGCAGCTTTGGATAAAGAAACTCTTGAAGTTACTCAGATTATTACTGAACGGAATGGGCTTATCTCTGATCAACTTCTTTATTTAAAAAAAGTTAAAGATAAATTGTATATCGGCAGTCTTTATGGTTTACAGGTTTTAAATGAAAATTCCGATTCTTTAAAACTTATCTATTCTAACCAATTCCAGAACCAGTCAATATATGATTTTGCATTAACCGATTCAACTCTGTGGATAGCATCAGAAGTTGGGGCGTATCAATTGCATCTTGGTTCTCTTGAGTTAAAAAAGTTTAGAGACCCATTTCAAATAGCTTCGGGACGAGTCTATAATATTGAGCGTTATGAGGAAAACCTGTTTATCGCTTCATCAAGCGGAATGGTCAGGTTAAATCTTAAAACGGGCAAGACAACATCGTTTAGATCTGATTCTCATGGAACCAATCATAGGGCATTGGCAGTTAACGATGATGTTGCTTTTATCTCGACAGATTTTGGGTTTGAGATGTTTTACTTAACTGAGTCAGGTTTTTCAAACAGTAGAGAATTTACAACATCAGACGGTATACCATCACAGTTCGTGTTTGATTTACTTCTTGATGGCGATTATCTTTGGGTTGGCACCGATAGAGGGCTTTCGCAATTTCTTTGGAATGACCCCGATAGAATTGACTAACAGAAACATTAGTCACCCTGAGCGGAGTCGAAGGGTATTACTTTAAAAGATTTGACTTTCCCTTTTTTATTGATTCTACATCTGTTTTATCGTACTATTGATATATAAATAAGGTATTGATATTGTATGACAAAATTATTTGAAAATCTCTGGATTAAAATTATAGCACTAATTTTTGGGTTGCTATTATGGTTTCATGTCGCAACCGAGAAAAATTATATCTATCAATTATATCTACCGGTTTCAGAGATTATATTGGAGAGTGGCTTAACGCTTAGTTCGAGTCCACCTGATTCTTTGATGGTAACTGTTTCGGCATCGGGCAAACAGCTTATACGAAAAAAGTGGCGCTCAAGAGGTCTAAAGATAATTGTCTCTCAATTTGGAATCGGACAGTATGATCTGAATTTGAATACATCGAATGTTTTTATTTCATCTGCGACTACCGATGTGACGTTAGAAGAAATAATATCACCATCAAATATCAAAATTTCATTGGACAATATTGTAGAGGTTCTGGTAGAAGTAAAACCGGATATAGTTGCTGAACCTGATGAAGGTTATGCGGTGAGTTCGGTCAGTTCTATTTTACCAAGTCAAATCAAACTTAAAGGTCCCAAGACTCTTGTAAAAAAAATTCCGGTTGTTTTTACCGAACATAAGGTTCTCAAAGGGCTTCGAAGTAATATCGAACTGAAGCTTCCTCTTGCAAAACCTTTTGGATACGGCATTGAGCTTAAGCCTGATTCCGTATCTTTGTTTATTGAAGTCGTTCCTGTGAAGACTCGTGTCTTTAATCAGATACCAATCGTGCTGTATAACCCGCCGTCTGATAGTATTGTCGAAATGGTCCCTCAATTTGTACGGATTGAACTGACCGGTCCTCCAACGGAAATAGATCTGCTCAATAAAAACACACTGATAGCATCGGTCGACTATGCCCAAAAAACTAACAGTGGTAAAGCGGTGTTGGTTATTGATTGTCCTGTTAAATTTAAAATACGAAAAGCAACGCCGGACTCGGTGTTACTTCTCACTAGGTAAATAGATGCTTGTATTAGGAATAGAAAGTTCATGCGATGAAACATCGGTTGCTGTTGTCAAAGATGGCAAAGAAGTTCTCGCTAATATAATTCTCTCACAGGATGAACATACAAAATTTGGTGGCGTTGTTCCAGAAGTTGCCAGTCGGTCGCATCTAAAAACTATCGTACCAATCTATGAAGAAGCACTTGAAAAAGCATCGGTTAAACTTTCTGATATTGATTTAATCGCAGCTACTATGGGACCAGGACTGGTCGGACCATTGCTTGTCGGGTTAACTTTTGCCAAGGGGCTTGCTTATGCATCTTCGATTCCGTTTGTCTGCGTCAATCATATGGAAGGGCATTTGAGTGCTAACTATCTGGCACACTCAGGTATCGATGAACGTCATCTGTCGCTGATAATTTCGGGTGGGCATACCATGCTTCTGGAAGTAAAATCTTTTGGCGAGTATGAATTGCTTGGTAATACCAAAGATGATGCTGCCGGTGAGGCGTATGATAAAGTTGCGAAGATTATGGGGCTTGGTTATCCGGGTGGGGCTGTTTTGGATAAGCTCGCAAAAGATGGTGACAGTTCTTATATGAAATTTCCGAGAGCGATGATGCATGATAAATCATATATGTTTTCCTACTCAGGTCTCGAGACTGCAGTATCACTTCATATTAAAAGTTTATCAGATGATGAGTTTGCAAAGAACAAAGCGAATATCGCAGCATCGTTTCAAGAAGCTGCTGTTGAAGTTCTCGTTGCCAAAACGCTTCGAGCTGCCAAAGAAAAACATATCAATCATATTACTTTAGCCGGTGGGGTCGCCGCCAATAGTCGAGTGCGTTCGATGTTTACAGAACGGATTCGGGGTAACCAAAAACTTTTTTATCCGCCAATTTCATTATGTACTGACAATGCCGCCATGATTGCCGCCGCCGGATATTACCGTTTTAAAAAAGAGGGTGCCTCCGAGCTTATCACAAATGCGATTCCATATTTGAAGATGGTCTAACCAAAATAGAGACTTTCTTATCGCTTGACAAAACAAAATTCTATCCCCATTTTATAAATACATTATTTTGGTGCTGTCTACGAGAGACAGATAATAGGGAAGACGGTGTAATTCCGTCGCAGCCCCGCTACTGTAAGAGCTACTTGCCAAACGGTTTACCACTGGTCAAATGACCGGGAAGGTGTTTGAGTAAGGTCTATGCTTAAGTCAGGAAACCTGCCAGAATCTAAATTTTTACTGATAACGGCGTGGGTTCGTTGACGAAATCTTACGCTTGTGGTCAGTTTTAAGGAGTAACCATGAAGCGTTTTTTTGTGGCTGCTTTACTCGTTTTGAGCTTTGGAGCGTCGGGAACCAAAGCAGACAGTAAAAGTGGCAGTATCGACAATCCAAAACAAATCCCAGATTCAATCGTAATTTCAGCAAACAGGTTTCCAACTTCTATAGAAAAAACAGCCAGTTCGGTGACTATTATATCTGAAGAAGATATTAATAAAAGTCAAACTGTGATGGTGTCAGAACTTCTGAAACAAGTACCGGGTCTTGATGTTGTCCGTTTAGGTGGAGCTGGCACACAGACATCGGTTTTTATGCGTGGGACAAATTCCAATCATACGCTAGTTATCATTGATGGTATCGAAATGAATAATCCGACGACATCAAGTTTTGATTTTGCGTTTTTGAATGTCAGTAATATCCAAAGAATTGAAGTGTTACGAGGACCTCAATCTGTTCTCTATGGTGCCGATGCTGTTGGTGGGGTTATTCAGATTTTTACAAAACGAGGATTTGGAAAATTAAAAACAGAAATTTCTGCCGAAGCAGGTTCATTTAATTCATACACAGAATCGATTCACATGAGTGGCTCTGAAAATATAATTGATTACTCTTTGTTTGTCTCAAGAAAAGACAGTGATGGGTTTTCTACTATCAGAGAAGATGCAGGTGGGGAAGAAAAAGATGGTTTCGAAAGCACCGACATCGTAGCAAATATTGGTTTACAAATCACAGATAATTATGAACTATCTTTCGTAGGAAAACTCATAGATGCAAATGCTGATATTGATAAATCAAGTGCTGTGTACGACGATCCCAATAGTTATTCTGAAAATAAAATGAATAGCATCGCTCTTCGTTTGAAAAATTTAGATACTGATTCTAAAATGTTTAAGCCTGAACTGTCGGTAGCTTTCTCAAGCCAGGATTTAAAAAGTGTCGACTTGCTAGATGATGCCCATGGTGCATCTTCATCAGAATTAAATTCAACAGGTAAACGTTTTAAACTGTCCGCTTCAAACCAGATGGAAGTTATTGAAAACATTCATACAGTTATAGGCTTTGACTATGAAAAAGAAACGTATGAATCCGATATAAATTCTACGAGCTTCTTTGGTCCTTACTCTGATACAACGGAAGAATTAAGTGCATCGACTGTCTCAATTTATGGCTTAGATGATTGGGCTATCACTGAACAGTTCTCTGTCTCAGGTGGACTGCGTTTTGATGACCATGAAGATTTTGGCTCCAAAGTAACGTATCGTTTTACATCGTTATATAAATTTGCTTCGCAAGGTTTGACTCTCAAAGGAACTTATGGCTCAGCATTTAAGGCACCATCATTGTATCAAATCAACAATGAAACTTATGGCAACCCGGATTTAATACCGGAAGAAAATATTGGTTGGGAAATCGGATTCACTAAAACCTCTCTCGATAATATTTTGAATTTTGGGGCGACATATTTTTATAATGAAATTGATAATCTGATTGGGTTTGATGCTTTGTTTAAATCAATAAATATAAATGAAGTTTCAACAAAAGGTGTTGAAGCATTTGCGCAAATCAGATTCAAAAACAGTTCTGTTCGGTTTGATTTTACCTATACAGATATAGAAAATAAATCAGATGAAAGCAAAATTATAAGACGCCCTGAAGAGAAAATTCGGATGCATATCAATCATCAATTTTCAAAAGCTATACACGCAACTTTGAGTATACAATCAATCGGTGATCGCTTTGATACCGATTTTAAACCATGGCCGGGTCCAAATGAAGATATCATACTAGATGCATATACGGTTGTGAACATATCAGCATCGTATCAAATTCTAGAAAATACAGTCGTAACAGGAAGAGTCGACAATTTGTTTGATGAAGATTATCAAGATGTGTTGCGGTATAACACACCGGATCGCTCGGGCTATCTTGGTCTGAAAATTTCTTTATAAACGTCTGATTAAATTGGAGATTTGATATGTTATATTTACTTATAGTAATTGGTGTTGCATCACGACTTTTACCTCATCCACCAAACTTTGCACCGATTATGGCATTAGGTTTGTTTGCTGGTGCATATATGCACAAGAAAACTGCTTTTGTCGTACCAATCGTAGCGATGTTATTGGCTGACTATTTTATCGGCTTCTATGATATTCGTATCATGTTGTCTGTGTATGTGTGCATTGGCCTGGGTTCGCTTGCAGGAGTATGGCTTAAAAAAAATAAGTCTGTCTCAATGATTGCAATCTCTACGCTTGCAGTCTCGGTTATTTTCTTTTTCGTGACAAATTTTTCTCTGTGGTTGTTCTCTGATTTTTATCCGCATACTGCCGAAGGTTTAAGTTTGTGTTTCACAATGGCAATTCCATTTTTTGCAAATTCACTACTGGGTAATGCGGTGTATGTTCTTTTCTTCTTCGGAAGTTACGAACTGTTTGGGAAGCAGATTGATTTGCAACTCAGTAAAAAATTGCAAACGGTCAATTTAAAAAATGACTAAAGAAAAAGTTTTATTCTCATGGAGTGGTGGAAAAGATTCCGCCCTCTGTTTATACTATGCTCTCAAAAAATATGATATTGTTGCACTGGTAACGACAGTCAATATTGAATTTAAACGAATCTCGATGCATGGCGTTCGCGAAGAACTCTTAATTGCCCAAGCCATTGCAATAGGGCTTCCTCTTGAAATTGTCTACTTAGAAAACCCAGGTACGAATTCGCAATATCAAGAAGAGATTGCGAATCGTTTAAGTCATTTTAAAGAGCAGGGGATATCTAAAATAATCTATGGTGATATATTTTTAGAAGATTTACGCAAATGGCGTGAGAAACAACTTGCAGAGATTGGTTATTCAGCAATATTCCCTCTATGGAAACGTGATACCAAAGAACTTATCAATCAGTTTCTTGAGGAAGGGTTTAAAACGCCGGTCTGTTCGGTTTCAGATGCATTTTTAACTGAGAAGCATGTCGGTGAAATTATCAGTAAAGAGTTTATTGATTCGTTACCATCTGATGTTGATCCATGTGGTGAAAATGGTGAGTTCCATACTTTCGTAACTGATGGACCTCTGTTTTCTGAACCTATACAAATTAAATTTGGAGAAAAAGTCTATCGCCCTATTTTGAAAAGTAATAAAACATGTCCATTGGGTGATAACTCCGAAGTAAAAAGAAAAACCGCCAACGGCTTTTTCTATCAAGATTTATTATTGAAAAATTGAGTTTGTAGTTATAATATTCAGGTTAGAGATTTAAATATTACTAGCCACAAAAAACCCGCATGTGCGGGTTTTTTTAATACGTATGAAATTTTGTCTAGCCGTAAATTTCAGCTGTGTTACATTTACAGACACCAATGTTTTCATTGCGGAATTTCCAAGCACCTTTAACACCTTTTTTAGCACCAACAAATTTGATGAACTGATAGTTCTCCTGGCATGTTGGGCAAGTGATGGTGTGTACTTTTTTGTTCGCTTTGTCTGAGAAGGCTTGTTTCTTAGCCATGTGTAAATATCTCCTCGATTTCTATTTTATCATCTTCTGAAAGCGTACCAAGTTTTCTTTTTACTTCGACCAATAATTTGGTTGTGTCATGATACAAGGTAAACTCCTTATTGTTTGCAAAATAGGGAGCCGCTTTTTCAAAATTTTCAAAAGCTTGCAAATACTCTTTTTTCTTTAATGCCAATAATGCAGCACAGTATGCTTTTTCACCTAATGATAACATTAGAACATACCTTTCTTATAAAGAGTTTCAGCCTCTTTTAATTTTCTTACATACGGTTCAACTTTATAACCGTTTTGTTTGAGATAATATATGATAAAAGCCGACAAAATCAAGGCATCTTTACTGGTTTCTGTTGAAGCTTTTTGAAGCAGATCTTCTAAAACAGACAAAATATGGTTTTTCGAGTTGGAATAGTCCATAAAGAGAGCAGTCATTTTTGATAACCGTTTGACAAACAACGAGATAGTGTCCGAATTTGGAGTTAGCACAGGTTCAGGAGTAACAGTTTCCGGAGGTCGTTTGAGTTTGATAATAGGGGCAGTATGCTCTTTTTTTGAGTTCCAGCGATCAATTTCGCTTGAAATTTTCTGATGAGCCATTGAGGAATCAGCATCAATTTTGATTTCTCGTTTGATTTTTGAGAGCATTCCCGTGATTCGATTCAGCTCGGTATCTTTGAGAGTTCGGTCAGAAAGCCATTTATTATGCTCGGCAAACCAGTTGCCGATATCATCGGTGACATCGGTGCCACTGTTGACCATCGCTCCAATATCATCAAGCCGGTTGATACCATCTAAGACATTCAGTTTTTTCTCTTTTAAGAAAACAACTCGGTCTAAAAAAGTTTCAAGCAATGACTCAAGCGATTGTAAAGAAGCTGTCTGGCTCACTTCTGCTCCATTGTCGTTTTGGATATTGTATCATGGTTCATTCTGTTGCGGCTTTTTTCGGTAAGATAATCTTCAAAGAGATTCGCCAACCGATTTACCATTGATTCCATGCCATCAGATGTTTCCACGTCGGCAGGCTTCATTATTTCTTTTCGTTCAGTCTTGGTGATAATGCCGGCAAGTTTTAGTTGAGCAAGTTTTTTGATCGCATCGTTGTCGTCGAGAGTAGAGGCTTTACAAACTTCACGAACCGAACGGTAGCCATCGACTAACGCCATGATATTCCACTCTTTTGCTTTAAGGGCAACGTCGCGAGTACGTCCTCCTTGGGCAGCCGAGATTACATAGACATCGTCTAAAGATTTGAATGTTTCTTTGACCATATTGGCTTCATCGAGTCTACGGAGACCTTCCAAGATAACATTTTCGACTGAAATTTTAATTTTGATTTCTTCTTCGGTAGGAAACTGGTCTTCGTAAAATTTAAACGAACCTGTTTTCCAAGTAAGCAGAGAGTAGAGCAGTTCTTCAATCTGTTCGATAATAACTTTTTCCAAATCAGCGCGGTCGATAAATTTGCGAGAGATTAAAATTTCGCCAAGACGTTTCGAATTCTGATTTTTTGCCTGAATCGCTATAGCTTGTTCAAGTTGAGTTTCAGAGATAATTTTTTTCTCTTTGAGAAGTTGTCCAAGGTGGAAAGTCTGACGAGGTCCGTAGCCATAGATAATATCACCCTTATCAAAGTAAACCATAATAATCGAATCGTCTTGTTGTACTCCTAAAGTACCCGACTTTCGTCCCGACGCTACCAGTTGTAAAATCTCCGGTAGAGTAAATTTTTCTATATTACCTTGCAGTCCTAAATCCATTACCGCTCCAAATAATTTTATCTTTTTAAACGTTTCCTGTTATGTTATACTAATAAACAAGTTAGAGGATGAGTAAAATTTAATAAACTGAAAACCGCTTAATTCATAACAGGTTGCATACTATTATTAGTGATAGAACAATACTATATAATTTAATTCTTGTCAATACTGATTAACTGTTTTTCAAAGATATTTTCAGTTTATTATACTCATATGATTCATTGACAGATTTTAAGGTATTGTAAATGACTATTGAACAATTACGTATACTCAAAATTGAAAGTTTTGAGACAAAATCTAAAATTTCATTATCTAATTCACAGGTCTATGTTTTACCTATTGAAGTTGTCCTGACAAATCAGTTGGTGCCCTCGATTGTCCTCACAGAATCGCAGTTTGAGCTGATAGAGTTTGAGGCGTCGATATACGAAGCGTTTATGAAGGCAAAGATGTATCTTGCTATGCGGGATCACTCGACCGGTGAGCTGAAGATGAAGCTGAAAAAGAAAAAATTCCCCGATGAATCTATCGCACGAGCAATAAAAAAATGTAGTGAATTCGGCTACCTTGATGATGAACGATACGCTTATGCTCTTGCTGAAAAATTGGTAGTTAAAAAGCCGTGTGGGAAACCGTTTTTGATGGCATATTTACAAAAAAAGCTGATTCCGCGAGATTTGGGCGACAGTGTTGCAACAATGATCTTTGCCTCGTTGGATGTTGCTGAAATGGCAGTCGTTTCGCTTGAAAAAAAGTGGCATATGTATAACCAATTAGCACTTGAAGATGCACGGAATAAATCGTATAATTACTTAGCCCGCCGAGGCTTTTCGTTCGGCGAAGCAAAAGATGCTTTTGAAATAGTTTTTAATAAGAATAAAGAGGAATTGAACAATTAAAACGCAAGATATTAGAAGATCGTTTTTAGATTATTTTATCAAAAACGGTCATAAAGAACTCCCATCATCGCCGGTTATTCCATTTGATGATCCGACTATTTTGTTTACCAACGCTGGAATGAATCAGTTTAAAGATGTCTTCACCGGTAAACGAAAACTCGACACTAAAAGAGCGACAACTTCGCAAAAGTGTATTCGGGCAGGTGGGAAACATAATGATTTAGATAATGTTGGCTTTACATCACGGCATCATACATTTTTTGAAATGCTCGGAAACTTTTCCTTTGGTGATTATTTTAAAGAAGAAGCAATTTTCTATGCCTGGGAATGGATCACTAAAGAGTTAAAACTCCCAAAAGATAAATTATATGCTTCAGTCTATGAAACCGACGACGAAGCCTTTGAGCTGTGGGGCAAAATTGCCCCTGAATTAAAAAACGGACGTATCATTCGTTTTGGTAAAAAAGATAACTACTGGACAATGGGCAACCTTGGTCCTTGTGGTCCATGCTCTGAAATTCATTTTGACCGTGGCGAAGAATATGGCGTAGGACCTGAGCATACTGTCAATGGTGAGACTGATCGTTTTGTAGAAATATGGAATCTTGTTTTCATGCAGTACGACCAAACTCCAGATGGTGTCATCGACCTGCCGAACCCATCGGTTGATACCGGAGCAGGGCTTGAACGTATCGCCGCTATTTTGCAGGATGGGAAAACAAATTATAATATCGACCTTTTCCAAAACTTAATTGAAGCTATTTCTGAAATTTCTAAATCAAAATACGAAGGTGATCTTATTCCATCGTTCCATGTTGTCGCCGACCATCTGCGTGCTTTGACATTTGCTATTACCGATGGAGCCGGAATATCCAACGAAGGTCAAGGTTATGTTCTCCGTCGGATTTTACGAAGAGCTGTTCGACACGGACGTTTGCTTGGTGCCGATGAACCGTTTATTCATAAACTGATTCCGACCCTTGTCAATGAAATGGGTGAAGCGTATCCAGAAATTAGAGAAAAAGAATCGCATGTTATCAATGTCGTTCGTCAAGAAGAAGAATCTTTTGACAGAACTTTGGATAAAGGCTTGGTTCTCTTTGAACGGATAGCATCGGAGCTTGATACAAAAGTTATCCCGGGTAACCAGGTCTTTAAATTATATGACACCTATGGTTGCCCATTTGATTTAACTGAAATTATGGCGACCGAAAAAGGGCTGACGCTCGATAAAAATGGCTTTGACAAAGCGATGGAGCATCAAAAACTACTATCAAGAGCTAATGCCAAATTTGAATCACATGCTGAATCTGTCATTGATACTTTAGCGAAAGAGGGAGTAAATTTTCAAACTCTTTTCGAAAGAGAGTCTAATCGCATAGAATCTAAAGTCCTATTAAGAAGAAGATCTGTTGAGATTGGTGATGAAAAGTATGATGAAGAAAAACACTATTGTCTAATATTAGATAAAACTCCTTTTTATGTCGAATCGGGTGGCCAAATAAGTGATATAGGTGTGATAAAGAATAAAGAGTCAATATTGAATATTAAGCAATTACAAAAATATCATGACATGATTATACATGAAGGCCTTCTAATTCAAGGTTCTATTGATGATTTCGACGAAGGAAACAACGTTACTGCTGAGATTGATTTTGTCCATCGCATGGCTGTGCAACGGAACCATACTGTTACACATCTTACTCAAGCTGCCTTGCGAAAAGTTCTCGGACCGCATATCAAACAATCAGGTTCCTATGTCGGTGCCGACAGAATGCGGTTTGATTTTTCACATCATCAGCCAATGACCAACGAAGAGATCGCACAAGTTGAAGAGATTGTAAATAACGAAATTCTAAAATGTTCAGACGTTACAACTGATACAATGAATTTAGAACAAGCCAAAGCAACAGGTGCTATGGCACTCTTTGGCGAAAAGTATGATTCCGATGTTCGGGTTGTTTCTATCGGAGAGTTTTCCAAAGAGCTTTGTGGCGGAACCCATGTTGCAAACAGTTCCCAGATAGGTCCATTTTTTATAACGCTTGAAACAGGTATCGCTTCAGGTGTCAGGCGTATTGAATCTATCACAGGTTCGGAAGCGTTGACATACATGATGGATGCCAAGTCATTCCGCAGACAGGTTGCTTCGATTGTTAACCGTCCCGAAGCAGATTCTTTGGGTGGTGTTGAACAGTTAAAAGCACAAAACTCATCGTTACAAAAAGAGTTAAAAAAAGTGAAAGCAGATATGTTTTCAGGCGGTGGAGCATCTGTTGGAGATGACATAGTTGTAAATGAAATTACATATTCGACTCATTATTTTGGTGAAACCGACCGTGATATTATGACGGCATGGATAGACTCAAAAAAAGAGATGGTTACTCCGGTATTTGCGGTTGCTCTCGGACTTGTTGGTGGCAAGATGACTTATATTGCTGCGGCATCATCGGCAGCAGTTGATAAAAATATTCATATTGGAAAAATCACTAAAGAACTTCTTCCACAATTTGGTGGAAGAGGCGGTGGCAAACCAAACTTTGCCCAAGGTTCAGTCGATGGGGCAACGGAACCATCGAAACTTTTTGAAACTGCTCAATCGCTGATGCAATAGGCTAGGGAAATTTATGAGTTTGAAGACAGTATACGAATACTTACTTGATGTAAAAGAAAAACGAGGCGGGGGTTTCTTAGTTTTAATCGATCCGGATAAAACCGAGTCGAACAACTATCTCGCTTTGGCAGAATCTGCCAAGGAAAACGGGGTCGATGCCTTGCTCGTTGGTACTTCTTTTATGCTCAACACAAATTTTTCCGAAGTTGTCAAAGAGATAAAAGCAAAGTCAGATGTCCCTGTCATAATTTTTCCGGGTTCGTTTGCACAGATAACGCCATATGCAGATGCTATTTTGTTTTCGTCACTGATTTCTGGACGCAACGCCACCTATCTTATCGACGAACAGGTCAAAGGCGCCCCGGTTGTCAAGCGATGTAACATCGAACCGATACCAACCGGCTACATGTTGATAGATTCAGGCTCGACAACATCGGTACAATATATTTCAAACACAAATCCAATCCCACGTGACAAATTCGACATCGCCTGCGCCCATGCCTTAGCGGCGGAATATATGGGAATGACACTTGCCTACCTTGAAGGTGGCTCGGGAGCATCGCAAGCGGTTCCGGTTGAAATGATTCGTGCGGTAGCATCGTATGTCTCTATTCCAATCCTTACCGGAGGTGGGCTCAAAGAACCGCAAGAATGTGCTGACCGTATAGAGGCGGGAGCATCGTTTGTTGTTGTCGGAAATAATTTAGAAACAGACCATAATTTAAATTACTTAAAAGAACTTACCCAAGCAGTACATCCAAAGGAATCAATACTCGCATGAACAATGATGAAAAACTAAACTATATGAAAGAACTCGGTAACGAGTGCGCAATCTTACGCAAAGCTGTAACAACAGAACTTGGACAAACAATTTTAGACACTGCTGCGGTAATGTCTGCTGTTATAGGTTCAGGCGGAAAAATTCTTATCACCGGCAATGGTGGCTCGGCTGCCGATGCATCACATTTTGCGGGGGAGATGATTGTACGTTTGTCATCGGACAAAAACCGACAATCACTTCCGGCGGTTGCACTTTGTGTTGACCCGGCTGTTATGACTGCGGCTGCCAACGACTATGGCTATGAGCGGATTTTCTCTCGACAAGTAGAGGGGCTTGGCAACAAAGGTGATTTGCTTTTTGTTATGTCGACCTCGGGAAACTCTCAAAATATTATTAATGCTGTGCAAGTTGCCAAGGAAAAAGGTATGATTTCTGTTGGTCTCTTAGGTGGCAAGGGTGGAAAATTAGCTGGTATGGTTGACAGAGCATTGGTTATTCCGCATCCATCAACACAGCGAATTCAGGAAGAGCATATTTTTATTATTCACCTATTAGTTGGACTGGTGGAAAGTGATTTAGTCTAAGATGATTTACGTGCGTATCTTGTCTGATTTTCTATTTTTCTTTTTTGCTCTCTTTGCTATAACTTCAACTTTTTCAATTGCTGTTGCACAGATTGCACTTGGTGTTTCATTATTATTATATCTGATAATTTTATATTTAAAAAAAGAATTTCGTTTAAGTGGGCATCTCAAACTTTTTTACATTTCGATTGGGTTGTACATCTTTTGGATGGTGCTTGCCTCGTTATTTAGTGAGGCACCTCTTAAATCTTTTCTCAGTTTAAAAGAAGAGTGGTTGTTCTGTGCGATTCCGATCGGAATTTATTTGCTTCAGAAAGAATCTTTCCGAACAAAAATATTTATCTCGTTTGCGGTTGCGGTCTGTCTTGTCTCGCTCTATGGTATAGCTCAGCATTTTAGCGGGATATATTGGTTTAAAAAAACTCCACCGGTTGCTGCTTTTGATTATGGATATATGGTCAAAGGGTTTTTTCCGCATAGACTGACATTTGGAAATTATTTTGCAACAGCATCGATGTTTTTGCTCGGCTATCTGGCTGTCAGTTGGAAAAGTTTAAGCTCGGCTTGGCGACTGTTTTTATTTGTTGATATATTACTTGCTGTGATTGTGACATTTTTTTCATACAGCTATGGACCGATGTTGACAATAGTCGGAACTGTTTTTGTTTTTGGACTTATTCAATTTCGGAAATATACATTGTATCTTCTCGCTTTTATACTTATTTCAGGTCCCAGCATTTTAGTATTAAATGAATCGTTGGTGGAAAGGATTACAAATCGTATTCAAGTAGAGATGGATATCACAGATGAAGCGAGTCGGATTTATATTTGGGACAATGCTCTGAAAATGACAATTGATAATCCAGTTTTTGGGATTGGGCAGGGGAATTTTTATCCTCAATTTGAAAAAAATATGCCGGATCATCGAATACATGTGCATGCTCATAATGATTTTATAAACTTTGCAGCTATTGCGGGAATACCGGGGTTTATTTTTTATACTTTTATGTGGGGATTAATTTTGAAGTTGATGTATCGTGGCTGGCGGAAAAATAAATATTTAGCAGAACAGAGAGGCTTTTTAGCGGCTGGATTTTTGGGAGCGACTGCGTTTTTTATAACATCGTTAACGGAAGCAACGTTTGCCGATGAAGAAGTACGCCAAATGCTGATGTTCGTTTGGGCATTTGGGCTATTTGCTTTAGCCTCAAAAGCGAATATTGAACGGAACTAATCAATTGTCTAATTGTAAAACAACTTGACAAAGAGAGTAAAATCCTTTTAACTGGAAACACTATGGCAACCAAAAAAACAACGATACTCATGAAGAAATAACCTGGCCTTATGGCAAGAATAATTATATTATTTTTGGAATAGCTATGTTGGTTATTATCGCCGGCTTTTTCTCATTAAGCCAAGGTTCAATCACTTTAGCCCCGATTTTATTGGTAATTGGCTACTTAATACTTATTCCAATTTCGCTGATGGTGAAAGACGGCTCAGTTGCTGAGCAATCAGCTGATAAAGAAATTTCTGAATAATCTATTTTTTCCTTTGATTCTTATCTTAAAATTCTAGATACTTAGTCTATGTCTAAACAAAAAGTTGCGTTTATCTGTCCATCAAAATCATGGGGTGGACTTGAAATGAATGTTTTAAAACTCTCTCTCTGGTTGCAAAAAAGAGGTCGGGATATTCTGCTCTATTGTACGCCATCTACTGAACTATATATTCAAGCCAAAAAAAACAGAATTGAAGTTCGTGATTTAGAATCTCATTCTAAGATGCATGACATTATGCAGGCTAAGACACTTGCCAATTCGCTGAAAAATGAAAATATACGGCTGGTACTGTTTCACTTAAACAGCAATTTTCCAATGATGGCTGTGACGAAACTGTTGAGTCGGAATAGTTTTAAACTTTTGTATATGCAGCATATGCATCTTGGTGGAAACAAAACAGATTTTCTGCATACCTTAATTTATAAAAAATTAGACTGTTGGATTGCTCCTCTCCAGATGTTTGCAAAACGACTGACCGGAATTACAACGATAACAAATGATAAGATTGAAGTTATCCCTTTTGGAATTGAACTTAATCGGTTTTTAGAGTGTGCAGCAACCAAAGCAGAAGCACGCCAACAATTAAAACTCCTGGTCGACAAAACTCTAGTAGGCTTTGTTGGCAGAATTGATAGTCGCAAAGGTCAGCATTTACTTATTGAGGCAGCACATAGCCTACAACAACAAAATGTTTTGATAGATGTTCTTTTGGTAGGAGACTGTACGAAAAACGAAGAGCTGTCATATAAAGAAAAGCTCAAACAACTGATTAAAAAATATAATTTGGAAGAGCGAGTTCATTTTAGGTCACACCTTGATAAGGTAGAGGTTGCTTTTAAAGCTCTCGATATTTTTTGTCTTACAACTGACTCGGAAACATTTGGGATGGTGACAGTCGAGGCGATGGCGTCGGGTCTGCCTGTGCTTGGTTCTAACGAGGGTGGTACCACTGAAATAATCCGTCATGAGAAAAATGGTTTGTTATACAAATCAGGAAGTTCTGATGAAATAGCACTGGCAGTCAAACGGTTATTAGACGATCCCCAACTCAGCGAAAAACTTGCTGGTCAAGCAAAGATAGACGCCCAGAAAAATTATGCACACACCGCCCAATGTGATGCTTTAGAAATCTGTTTTGATAAGTTGATATAAAAAAAAGAGAGGAGCAGTATCGCTCCTCTCTTTCTATTTAAGCAGAGATTTAATTATTCTAATTTAAACTGACCTACGATAGATTGTAGTTCTTCAGCATTATGGCTTAACTGCGTTGCGGCTGTAGCTGCCTGCTCGGCACCGGTTGCTGATTCACGAGTCGCTGTTGAAACCATTTCTACATTTTTAGAAATTTCTTCAGCGGCAGCAGATTGTTCTTCGGTTGCGGTAGCAATCTGCATAATCATATTCATGACATCTTGAGATTTATTGACAACTTCTGTTAAACTATCACCGGCTTTGTCGGCGAGTTCTCGTCCACTGTTTACTTCCTGATTTCCTTGATCCATCGATGTGACCGCTTCTTCAGTCCCTTTTTGGATTCCTTTAATCATGTCAGTAATTTCACCGGTTGCTTTACCTGTTCGTTCAGCAAGTTTTCGAACTTCATCGGCAACAACAGCAAACCCGCGTCCTTGTTCACCGGCTCGAGCAGCTTCGATAGCAGCATTTAAAGCAAGAAGATTTGTTTGATCGGCAATATCATCGATAACAGAAATTATCTCACCAATCTGTTCAGCTGATTCTGCTAATTTATGAATATTAGTAGAAGATTCCTGCACTACATTTGCGATTCGGTTCATACCTTCAATAGTTTCGCTTACAATCTGTCCACCGGTACTAGCAGTGTCTGATGCACTTTGAGCACCACTTGTAGCTTCAGAAGCATTTTGTGAAGACTCTACAATTGTAGCTGCCATTTCTTCGACCGCTGCTGTAATTTGAGAAATTTGCATTTCCTGACTTTGTGCATTTTTAGAAACTTGTTCAGCCGATGCTGATATTTCAGTTGCTGCTGATGCAACTTCTGTTGAGCTTCCACTTAATTGTTTTACAACGGTTTTTAAATTCTTAACCATTGATTCAAACGAATTTCCTAACGCATCATTTTCTGATTTTGGATCTACTCGTACCGATAAATCATTATGGGCGATTGAATCAGCTATTTGAGCGAGCTCTTGCATATAATTTATTAGCTCATTAAATGAATTTGCCAACATGCCGACTTCGTCTTTGCTCTTGATATTGATATCATGATTGATATTACCTAAAGCAATTTCATCAGCAATACCGGCGATTTCTTGTATTGGTTTTGAAATGTTTCGGGCAATAATAAAGCCAAAGCCAAGAGCGACAAGCATGCCTAAGATAATACTTGTTAAAATAAGTGTTTCCGATGAAGCTACGGCGGCATCGCCGGCTTCTTGTGATTCTTTTGCACCGATATGCACGTCATGAACTAAGTCACCCAAAGCATCCATTAGTTCTGTAAATGTAGGATTTAAACTGTTTCCTTCAACTTTAAGCATAGCATCATAGTACCCATTTGCTTTATCAGCTTCAGCTTCCATGGTATATTTTAATTGATTGATAATCAGATCCATTGCCGGTATAGAAACATCATCAAAAACTACCATTGCCTGATCTTTTTGACTCTTGCCTTTCCCTAGAGAAAAAATTTCTTTAATTGTTTTACCGGAGTTATGAAATTTATCATGATGTTCTTTTATAAAAGTAAAAGAATTTTTTATAACTTCATTGTCTAAATCATAATTTGCCATCCACTTGCCCAATGCACACTGAGTTGGATCAAGCTGACCTTTGAATTCAAGTCCTTCTATAACAGTTTCACTTAATTGGAATATCCAATTACGGTGGGCTGCTTCAATATTTTTAATGTCATATTTAACCTGGACAGGATTTCGTATACCTGTTCCATCCAAATCTTTGGAGAAATTGACGAATTCATCACTTGCTTGATGAAGAGCAGTAAATGCTGCCATTACATCGACATACATCTTTCGTTCAGTATCATCCATTATTAACTTTTCAAATTTCTTGACATTTTCTTCTGCTTCACCCAAAGCCACTTCTATTGATTGATAAAACTCTTGTGCTTCTTCAACAGGTACTTTTGGATTCAACAACTCCATTTGGGCTGTTGCCACATCACCCATTTTAGCATCCATAGTTAACAAAGCGTCAACAGCCGGTAGACGTACTGATGCGATTTGATCCATTGATTCTTCTAAAACACCAATGCCGTACCAACCTACTCCACCGATAATAGCACCAATCATTGCTACTATAGCGAAGGACCCGATTAATTTTTGACCGATTTTCATGTTGTTTCCCTTTTTTATCTTAGAACTTTAAAATTCTGTTACAAATTGTAACATCGTCTTGTTGTTTGCTGATGATTCATGTATAAGTGATTCAATACGAATTTCTGTACCATGAGAAATTGGAATACCACCACCAATAGAAAGCTGACCTACCCACTCGATACCATCCGGTTGAAAAGAACCATAACGAGATGTAAGGTAGAATGACTCAAAATTATATAATGACTGGATATAATATCCCTGATTATTTTCTCTCTGGATTGAACGATTCACCGAATGATGAATATACTCACCTTTTACAAGAAAATTATTTATGTGCAGTTGTAAATCTGTACCGAGTAAAACCATTTCATCTTTGTTATCAGCATTTAATCCGAGAGCAGCCGATGATCCGATTTCTAAGTTTTTAAATAAATTAAAACCGATTCTGCCACCAAAAGCGTTTGAAGGTGTTGTGTTTACTTCTTCAATTTGTTCTTCCATGAGTGAAGTCGCAAGATTTATTACTTGTGAAGAAATCTCCGCAGAAGATTCAAAGCCGTTCACAACAAACAAAGAGAGATTGCCACGCTGACCTTCAATCGTCAGGTTAAAGCCTAAATCATTCCAACCCTCATGAGTTAGATTAACAACTCTTGGTGCGGTGATAAGTTTTCTATCAACAGATGCATAGCTGTTGTAGTCGATTCCAAAAGGAACATCAAATTGTCCGATAATAAGCGAAGTGTGAACCATTCGAGAATCTCTTAAATGACTATCGCCATCAAAATTAGAAAAATGAATATCTAAAATTGCTGCCCCAAGTTCGAATTTGCTTTCGTCATCATTATAAGCGATGGCAACTTCGATAGATTTAGATGCTGACAGTTCTTTGGCAAGGTCAACTTCTGCCTGACCAAGTGCGATATTAGTTCTATCAACAGAAGCATTATTATAGGAACTGATGAAATCCATAAAGCCTGTGATTTCAATTTCCGGTAAGTTTGTTTGAGTGTTAGAAATGTTTTCTGCTGTTGTCAATCTTGTAAAAAGTAAAAAGAATAGAATAATTATTGAAATCTTCCGCATAAGCGCCTCCTTTTTGCGATGATTCAAAACGTGTATAAATCTATACATAATATCGGGGTAAAAGTAGATAGCTTAACGTATCTAAGTTAGTTTAGTCTATATTAAGCCCCGTTTAACGGGCTATAGAGCTATTTTTATGAATTGGATGTAATTCTGTTTAAAAAATGCACAGGGAAATTACTGTAAAATAGAGATGAAATTTATTTGAAAAAATTATTTTTGGAATGATTTAACAAGATTCTCATATCTGCTCAGAAGTTCTTGAGCTGATTTTTTGTCTTGTGATTCTGCCAAAATATTGAACGAGGCTGTGAGCCTATCCGGGGTCACCAAAACCGAACCATTATCTAAATACACTTTGACACCATCGATAAGTTCGCGATTTTGTTTTTCAGAGTTTTTAATGAGTTCTCGCATTACGGTACCTTTTTTAGCCCATGCACAAGGGACAGAAAGTGATAGCCGTTGATAATTATCATATTTTTTACGAAGGGCAGAAAATCTCATTCTTGTTTCAGCAAGCATTTCTAGGATTTTTACAGTGGCAAGCATAGCATCGGTACCGGTTTGGAAATCTGAGAAAATAAATCCACCTTTTGTACCGCCAACAAAATCAATATCAGTTTCTTTATAAATAGACATCATGGCATAATGGTCACTGGCTACACGGACGACTTCTACATTGTGTCTTTTGGCAATATCATCAATCCCCATTGAAGCAGATATAGGTACCGCAATTTTTTTGCAACTGTTCGTTTCTAAGAAAAGGTCTGTCAATATTAAGAGAAGAAGTTGGGAATCAATCGGTGTGCCATGGTCATCAATGACGGTCAATTTTTCAGCGGCAGGATTTAATATAAATCCTATATCAGCATGGAGTGATTTTACTATTGTTGAAAGTTGTACTATTGCCTGAACGTTTTCTTCTGCTGAAGATGAAAACTTGCGAGGGTTTAAGCTTACGTTTAATTCAATAGCTGAAATACCAAACTGCGAAAAGAGAGTAGGGAAAATCTGCGATGATGAGCCATTGGAATGGTCTATAACAATTTTAAATCCTGCAGATTGTATCAAGTCAATATTTATATCTTTTAAAAAGTCGTTTCGATAATTTTCAACTGGATATGTCGGGTGTTCTAGATGTCCGATATTGTCAAGGTTAGCACGTTCAAAATCTTCACCAAAATACATCCGTTCAACTTTTTTCGCCGATGATGTCGGCAAGTCGACACCTTTGCCATCAAAGAAAATCATATCGATCAAATGATAATCATCAGGGTTGTGTCTAATATAAATTCCTGCCGCGTAATTACCATTGTGCAGGCAATGTCTTACGATTGGTACCGGAAGTGTTTCGATATCAGAGACATTAACACCCGATGCCAGTAGCCCAGCTATCAGCCCACGTTTGAGCAGGCGAGAAGTATCCGATGCATCCCGACTGGTGATGACTTCGCTCTTTTCAGGAAGATAGGCTCCAAAGGCAGCACCGATATTGACAGCCATTTCGGGAGTTATTTCTGTTAATGCTAAGCCGGTGATTTTTGCGTCAGTGAACAATTCACGGTTCCATTTTTCACCCCAAACCATCGAGGTCGAAACGATAGCACCATCTTCGACCATTTTACCCGGCCATATTTTACAATTTGCTTTTACTGTTGCCGACTGACCGATTTTACATTCATCAGAAATAATAACTTTATCCATAAGCTGAACATTAGAACCAATAAAAGAATTATTACCGACAAGTACCGAGTTAAAGAGAGAATTTGCACCTATTTGATTATCAGCCCACAAAACAGAGTCGCGAATTTCAACCTTGGAATCAATTTTTGTTCTATTGCCAATTACACAATTATGTAAAATGACATCATCAGCGATTTGCACATCATTGCCCAAAATAATTTTACCTGAAAATTTCACATTGTTTCCAATTTGGCAATTTTTCCCTTTGTACACATTCGCAGTTTCATTGTCTGCTTTTAAGTCGAGAGAAAGTTTTCCCTCAAAGAGATCGTGATGCACATTATGGTACTCATCAACATTCCCAATATCTTTCCAGTAGCCTTCTATGATTTCGCCATAGAGACCCATATTTTTTTTAAGCATGGCAGGGAAGAGGTCTTGGGAAAAATCAAAATTTGTTTTTTCAGGGATAAGGTTCAACGCCGATGGATCCAAAATATAGATACCGGTATTTATCGTATCAGAAAATGCTTCACCCCATGTAGGTTTTTCTAAGAACCGGACAATCTGTCCCGAGTCATCAGTAATAACAATACCATAGGCGATTGGGTTCTCAACACGGGTGAGAATAAGGGTAGCGTCTGCTTTTTTTTCTTTGTGCCACCGCAGAGCTTCCGATAAATCAAAATCAGTTATCAAGTCGCCGGAAATTATAAGGACAGGTTCGGTAGTGTCGCCAACTGCATACCGCACAGCACCTGCGGTGCCGTAGTCATCGTCGGGTACGGCGTAACTCATGTTGACACCAAATGCAGATCCATCCTTGAAGTAATCTTTAATTTTATCTGCCTGGAAATAAAGAAGCGATGTAATATCGGTGATATTATGTTTAGAAAGCAGCGATACGACATGTTCCATTATCGGAAGGTTGCCGATTGGTACCATCGGTTTTGGAGTATTGATTGTCAGTGGTCTTAATCTGGTGCCGAACCCGCCGGCCATTATAATTGCTTTCATTAGTTCCTACTTTTTGTGACTTATGTAAATGCTATATAATATTTCTTTGTTTTAATTCTGTTAGGACATTGTTAAAATTTGAATAAGAAATAAATGAAATATCTTCTTTCATACAATATTCTTTTAAATCTTTTTTAGCAAATAAAATATCAGCCTCTTTAGCAGCACAGACATCGGAATATCCATCGCCGATAAAAACTATCTGGTATGGTTTGTCTTGGTTTTCACGAAACTCTCGAATAATTTCGCCCTTACAAATACCACAACTTTTACATTCTTTATTGGTATGTTCAAAAGTGATTTTTATTGTGTTGTCTACAAGCTCGGCTTTGTTGGCAAGAAAATCCAAATCGCCTAATCCTTCTTTTTCAAGAAGGTATTTGATATAGACATCTAAACCATCAGATAAAATCTTAAGCGGGATAGATTTCTCTTGAGCGATTTTTAAAAGTATCGGAAAATCAGAGTCAATACCAATCGTATCGATAAAAGCATAGATCTCTTCCGGCGTGGCATGGACCATCTCTGCTTCTGCAAGCAGACAATCTCTGGTCGACATCACACCTGATTTCCAGTCAGGGAGGAGTGCGTCATTTTTACCATCTGAAAAATAATGGAAAAGGGAATAGCCGACATCTTTTAAAGATATAGTACCATCAAAATCTGAGAATATTGCAGTTTTCATAAATACAACCTTACTAATATTTTAAGAAGTATAATTAAAAGTAAACCATAGGCAATGTATGTCAGTCTGAAAAATCTAATTTTTCGAAATTGCTCGGCTATTAAAATTAGTTTTAACAATGTTAAAAAAAGTACAAGAAGAACCCCGGCATATCCTATATGAAATGGAACAGATATATGAAACAGTTCTACAACAACTGCTCCGATAAAATATCCAAGCAAGAGATACCAACTGAAATCTTGTAACTTAATTAGCGATGCTGAATTATATTTTTTTTCACTCATAGGATTTCCGCAAGAGATTGATAGCCTAGTTTAAACGCAACATATATAAGAACTATAAAGAAAATTATTTTTACAATTTTAGGTTTGGCAACGGCACCAAGTTTTCCGCCAAGTTTCCCACCGATGATTATACCCAATATAATACCGATGACAATGTGAAAATCTATTTGATCATTGAGCAGATAGACTGTCGATGCTGCCGCGGCGGAGAAGCCAATCATCAGCGACGAAGTGCCTCGTGATGTCGAAAGAGGAAGTCCGATAAGCAAGTACAGAGTCGGAACAATTATGACACCACCACCAATACCGGTCAAACCGGCAAGGACTCCGGTGAAAATTGCTATGGCGGCACTGAGCACAATGTTTTTATTACGGTCTAAAATAAATTCTGTGTTGCCTTTATTATTTTTATTCTTGAGAAGCGAAACGGCAGTATATAGCACAACGATTGTCAAAACCAATTGGATGTAATGACTCGGAATATATGGTGAGAGCGATGAACCTGTAATCGTACCAATCACCATAAAGAGTGCAAGGATGAGCGACAGTTCTAAGTCGACCATTCCTTTTTTAAGGTATTCATTCGACGATGCTATCGAGGTAACGACCGTTGCCGTAACCGAAACAGGTACGGCGACTTTTATATCTAAGCCTGCAATTACCGTCAGAAATGGCACCATGATTATTCCCCCACCAAGTCCTAAATATCCACCAAGCAGTCCTGCGGTTAAGCCGCATAGTATGTAAATATAAAACGGATCCATTATTTTGTTTGTTCCAATAAAATTTTTGTGGCAAATTGAATCTCAGGTCTCAACTTGAGAAGCACATTTTTATACATTTAGTATTCACCACTTTTTCGTTGTGTTGCTATTTGAATCAATCTGTCTTTTATATATTGAGCATAATTATTGAAATTGTTTTTATCGAATTTAATTGATTTAGCATACAAAGATTTTAAATACTTTGTTGTACCTGAATCAACAGTATCTTCTTTGGCAATATCGAGTAACTCTTGTACAATCTCGGTTCGGTAGGAATGTATCTCTAATTCATGTTCAATAGTGTAGTCATGGAATCTTTTAATCCATAAGTCGTCAAGAGAACCATCTTCGAAATCTTTTGTGAGGGCATCCTGATACAGTGCGGAAAACTCTCCAAGCAAAAAAGAGTTCTCAAGTTTCCGAGTAAAGAAATCATATCTTTGTTTATTAAATTGAAAGTTCGGAACCAAGCCATGTCCGATTTCATTGAGAGTTGAATCAAAATCATTTAAGTAAGTAGAGTCAGAAAAATAATATCGAGAGACAGTTAGCTTGATCCCATCGCCATTTGGAAACTGCACAAAACCCTGCACTAAACCTTTACCAAAAGTTGTGTCGCCAACTAAAAAAGCTCGCCCCGAAGTTTGCAATGCACCTGAAACTATTTCTGATGATGACGCCGAACCATTATCAACTAGCACAACCATTGGGATGCCCGAGGTTACATCTTCACCCGATGAATAATAGGTGACATCTTTCCATCTTGATCTTCCGTCGGTTCCGACGATTAGATAGCCTTCATCTAAAAATAGATTTGCTGTTTTGTGTGCTTCGGAAAAAAGTCCCCCCGGGTTTCCTTGTAAATCTAAAATTATCCCTTTTGGTTTTATCGTCGCCTCTAAAACTAATGAGTCAAGGGCAGCTTCTAAATCATCCGATGCTCCGAAGTCAAAATCGAGCAGACGGATATAGACGATAGAATCTTCTGTTAAGCCTGCAAAAGGGATATGCACAAAGTTGATTTTTCTCCGAATTACATTGAGCGAAAATGTTTCTTCCGATGATGGTCTGAACACTTCGATTATCACTGAGCTGTTTTCTTTCCCCCGAAGAAGCGTTGATGATATCGAATTATGTAAATCTGCCAGTACAGTTGAATCTGCTTTTGTGATTACATCGCCTGTCAACAATCCTGCTTCACCGGCGGGACCATTTTCACGAACCGACATTACCAATAGTCCTTGTTCATTGGGGAGGATTGAGATTCCGATACCGGTATAACTTCCGGTCATCTCCTGGTCGAGTTGTTCAAACTGTTGATGATGATAAAAAGTTGAGTAACGGTCTAGATTTTCAAACATCGCATCGCGGGCGTTGGATACTAACAGATCCCAATCGACTTGTTCAGGATAGTTTTCATTTATCGCATTCATCGTGTTCGAAAGAAGCTGCATCTCTTTAATAGATTTATCAGCGATGACATACATAGAGAGCATGCCGGCTGATAAAAGCAGGACAATCGAAAATAGGATAGAGAGAAAAAATGATTTACGGTCGAAACCGGTTGTGTTGGTCATATTTTTATTTTTGTAGCGAGCTGTTTTTTGACATCATCAAAGACTTTATCAATCGGTTGGACAGCATCGATTCTCTTGACACGCCGTCGTTCTTTTCGAGCAATTTCCATAAACCCGGCCCGAACCCGCTGGAAAAATGCTTTCGACTGTGCTTCCAGTCGGTCGGTTGCTTTGCCACGACGGGCAAATGCGGTCGGAATATCAATATCAAAGACAAATGTCAAATCCGGCACAATGCCTAAGGCGGCTACTTTGTGGAGCGATTTTACCATCCGAATATCAAGTTTTCGTCCGTAACCCTGATAAGCGGTGGTACTATCATAAAACCGATCACACAGCACAATTGTTCCCTTTTTTAAGGCAGGCTATATTTCCTGGGCAGTAATTTCAGAACGGGCAGCTTGGTACAGAAGAAGTTCGGTTATATCTGATATTTTTGATTTTTTATCTAATAAGATATCCCGAATTTTTTCCGAGACTTCGGTCGACCCCGGTTCTCTTAAAAGCTTAACTTTGTAGCCTAAAGATTGCAGAAGTTGAAATGTCATAACAGCTTGGGTGCTTTTGCCACAGCCGTCGATACCTTCAAATGTGATAAACAGAGGTGTTTGCTTTAGTGAAGCCATATATCTCCTAATAAAAAAACCGGTGATACTTATTATCACCGGTTTTATAATACGGAAACACTATATATTAAAAAACTATTTTTTCTTCTTCACTACCCGTTTTTTGGCAGTTTTTTTAACTGCTTTCTTTTTGGCAGCAGGAGCTTTTTTAGTAGTTTTTTTAGCTGTTTTTTTCTTGGTTGGTTTGCTGTTTTGTTTCCAACCATATTTTGTGATAAACTCTTCAGTTAAACGACGAGCTTCATCATCAGGAATCTGAACCGGTGGAGATTTTTTGAAATAAGATGAAGGTTCAATTAATGGACCGGAAATATTGTTGTCCATAGCAAGTTTGATACAACGAAGTGCATCAATTACAACACCTGCTGAGTTTGGAGAATCCCAAACTTCCATTTTCATCTCGATATTCAAAGGAACATCACCAAATGTGCGACCTTCCATGCGGATATATGCCCATTTGCGATCATCAAGCCATTCAACATAATCAGAAGGGCCGATATGGATATTCTTTTTGCCTATATCGTAATCAAGCATTGATGTAACCGCTGATGTTTTAGAAATCTTTTTAGATTCTAAACGAGAGCGTTCGAGCATGTTTAAGAAATCAGTGTTACCACCAACATTAAGCTGGGATGTACGTTCGAGTTTTACACCACGGTCGATGAACAAACGAGTCATAACACGATGAGCAATAGTCGCACCAACTTGTGATTTGATATCATCACCGATTATTGGAAGACCTTTTTCTTTGGAACGTTTCTGCCAATATGGTTCTTTTGCGATAAATACAGGAATACAGTTAACAAAACCACAACCAGCTTCTAAATCTGTTCAACATACCATTTGGTAGCTTCTTCAGAACCAACAGGTAAGTAGTTGATGACAACATCAGTCTTTGTAGATTTTAAAAGTTTCACAATATCAACAGTATCGCCAGGGGCTTTAGTTATAATTTGTGAAAGGTAATGTCCTAAGCCATCGTGGGTCATACCACGTTGTACTTTAACACCGGATTTTGGAACTTTACAAAACTTCACCGTATTGTTTGGTTTTACACCAATTGCATCGGAGAGATCTTTTCCAACTTTGTTTTTATCAATATCAATCGCACATGAAAATTCGATATCTTTGATATGGTACCCACCGAGGTTTACATGCATTAACCCTGGGACAGATTCGTCATCTCTGACTTTTTTGTAATATTCAACGCCCTGTACCAATGAAGAGGCACAGTTACCAACGCCAATAATACCAACTCTGATTTTAGCCATTTGTAAATCCTTTCAATTTATATTAAGTAGTTATTAACAATCATTCGATAAGAAAATAAAACAGGCATCAGTCTGTGTCAAATTTTATTTGCATATATAGATAAATAGTATATATTATATGACTAGTTAGTCATAATAGGAAAAATATTCTGAGCTGTACCATTGTAGGGGTAGACCTATGTGTCTACTCAAGAACTGGGCGGACACGCAGGTTCGCCCCTACTCGGTACTATCTGAATTGGAAGTTTAAGGATTTGTCATGCTGAGCTTGTCGAAGTATGCTCAAAAGAAAGAAAAATGCGGAACATACTCTTAGATGAAAACATAATCGCTGAACTTGTCGATCGAAAAGTTATCTTCGATACTTTCAGGCGGTTAACATCTGATAAGAAAAAACGAATCTACCAGACCGCAGTATCGCTCTTTGCCGAATACGGCTATGATGGCTTGTCGGTTGATATGGTCTGCGAAAAAGCGTCTATTTCCAAAGGCTCCTTTTTTCAATACTTCCCATCAAAATCGCATCTGTTTGAATTTGTCATTTTGATATTTGATGATTACTTACAGAAATGGGTTGCCGAAATTCGTCGTTTCGAAACAGTCGTCATGGCAAAGGACAGGCTACTTTATCTCTATCAAGCGTTGGCTATTAACTCTCGACTGTTCAATGATGAGGAGCGCTTTTTCTTGTATGTCAGCTCATCGATGAACCACTCGACAGTTGTCATTGAGGGGATAGATTTAGGTAGGCATTTTAAATCGTATGTCGATGAAATCATCTCACGCGGTGTGGAAACAGGGGAGATCAGGGGAGATGTCGAGGTTGAACTGACCGGCTATTTGGTCTCGCTCATAATTGAAGGACTTCTCCGAAGACAGTACACCGATAAAAAAATGCCACTCAATGAAACCGAAGAATACCTGATAACATTTTTATTCGATGGTATCCGAGCATAAAAAAGAGGCGAAGCCTCTTTTTTTACATACCAAATCTTCTATCATCTGACAAACAACCACTTCACACCTTTATAAATTTCTGTAAAGACAGAACCTACAATACCAGGTTTTATTTCTTTTGAAGTTTCAACAGTGATTGTAGCAAACTGTATCTGATGTGACATCTTATTTATTTTTCCCTCTAAGAAATCGATTGAGTTATTCATTCTTTCGAGCTCTTTTTCAATACTTAAAATATCCTTGACGTTGACTGCTTTATCTAATAGTTGCAAATATCTATCGCGTGTTTTCTTTGCATTTTCAAGACGAATCTTAAAATCATAAAAATCTCCGGTTACATCGGTGCCTTTAATGTTTTTTGTAAGAACTTTACCTGTTTTTTCGATTTTTTCAATAACAGTTTTCAAATGCACCGCATCTATTCTAATAGTTGTTCGATGTAGCTCTGATTTTAAAACATAGCCATCATATTCTTTGGTAAGAGCAACTACTGCTTCGTGAACAGAATCCTGTTCTTGGGAAGCGATTTTTAAATAAGCTGTGTAAATAACTGAGCGATTGTTTTCTGTAGAAGATTGTTGTCGAATCCGATTTGCTAATTTAATATTTGGTTCTGAACTACTTGTTACTGGAAAAATCTTTTGTAAGCGTTTCGGTTGTGCACGCATTTCTTCTGGATGTACTATTTGTTGAGTTCGAGATGACCCACAACCTATAATGCTCACAATTACCAATAGAATTACTAATGTTCGTACCATAAAATATCTCCCTTCATTTTATGAAAATTATATATCTAAAACTGTTTATCGATTATACTAAGAATTGTTTTAAAAGTCCACATTACATGATGATTTTTTCATAAAAAAAAGAGCATCATAAAATAATGCTCTTAAAATCTAAAAGAAAAAATCTATCTAGCCAATAGTACCTTCGTAGCCAAAATATCTGCGAACAATCGAAATTTGCCCAAGATGGTACGCTTCGTGAAACATCAAAAATTGTAAAGTCCCCATCGCATTCTGTTCACCAATCGGATTTTTTTTCGGAGTCTCTTTTGCAAGACTGCTGTCATCAGCTTTTTCCAATAGCGATTGTAAAGACTTACTCACTTTTTCCCACTCAGCTTTTATTTCATCTGCGGATGGATAGGTCGAATTATCTTGCACCTGTTTACCCATCGCATATAAATCAGCAAATGGATATACCAAATCATCTCCCAATAACTGACAAACCTGATAGCGATAGTGCGTCAGATGCCCCAGCAAAAATTGAATCGGGTTGGTTGTTTCGTTTGGACGGCTAAAAAAATGATCATCTGAAAGCCCCTCAAGAGCTTTTGTTATAAGATAATTATTTGTCTGCATTGTCTCAATTATTACTGTTTTTGCTTTTTCCACATTTGCTCCTTTAAATTGTTCTTTATAATTGATATTGCTTTAACGAAATCAGAGTCAATATGTTCCCTAACTTGCTCGGAATGTGATATTTACGCCAGAAATCGAAAAAACAGCTATTCCAACCAATCCTTGTCTTGACTTGTATTTAGAAACTGCCTATATTGTCGCCCTGAAATGCGAGAGTGGTGAAATTGGTATACACGCTAGATTTAGGATCTAGTGCCGCAAGGCGTGGGGGTTCAAGTCCCCCCTTTCGTATTTTTTTATAATACGCAATAGTTTCCCATCTGGAAAAGCGTACGTTTCCATTAAAAAATTCGGAGTTTGAAGTGAAAGTAGAAATTAAAGAAAAAGAAGAGCTTCTCAAAGAAATCTCAGTAGAAGTACCGGCCGAAACTGTCAATAAAATCGTAGACAGAAAATTAGACGAACTGCAGCGTGAAACAGAACTCAAAGGTTTCCGTAAAGGCAAAGTTCCGATGGATATGATTGTGCAAACATTTGGCGAAAAAGTTCGCTACGAAGCTGCCGAAGATATTTTAAAAGAGACATACCCTGAAGTTATCCAAGAACATAATCTTCAAGTTGCTGCTTACCCGAATGTTTCCGAAATGGATTACAACGACAAAGGCGAACTTGTTTATAAAGCAACGGTTGAAGTATTTCCTGAAATTGATAAAGTTGAAATCGATGGTCTCGAACTTCCTGATAACAAAGCCGAAGTTTCTGATGATGACGTAAACGAAGTTGTTGAGATGATGCAAAAGAACTTCGCCGAAATTCGTACTGTTGAACGTGCTATCAATAAAACTGATATTGTTATTTTAGATATTGAAAAATTAGAAGACAAAAAAAATGTCATCCCTCAGGAAAAATTTGAAAATTCAGAAGTCGACTTGAGTAATAAGATGACTATCAAAGAATTTCAGGATGAACTCCCGGGACTTAAAACAGGTGACAAAAAAGAGATCTCTGTTAAATATGCTGATGACTATCAGGATGAAAAATTTGCCGGTGCTGAACTAAAATACAATTGCACAGTTAAAGAAGTCAAAGAGCGTTTGCTCGATGAGCTCAACGATGCTTTTGCGAAAAAAACCGGTCAAGGGGAAACAATGCTTGAGCTCAAGCTCAAGGTTCGTGAAAATGTCCAGATGCAAAAAGATGAAGAAAAAGGCAGAGAACGTAAATCTTTAGTTATAAATCATGTCAATTCAAAAAATGAAATTCCTGTACCAAAATCATTAGTACAAGATTATCTTAAAAATGTAATTGAAGATATCAAACAGAAATACAAAGACCAAAAAATAGATGAAGCTGAAATCAAGAAAAATTACGAACCGGTTGGTGTCAGCACTATTCGTTGGAACATGCTTATGCACAAATTAGCTGAGCAGGAAAAAGTTGAAGTGCAGGAAGCTGATATTCAGAACCTAATTCAAAAATTTGCGAAAAACTATAATATTACACCTGAACAGGCAATTGAATCGATTCAAAAATCGGGTCAAATTTCTGATTTCAGAGAGTCTATTTTGGAAGAAAAAGTCATCGACTTTATTGTTAGTAAGGCTAAAATCAATTAAGCCGATACTAATTCTATAAACTAGAAGATAACAGGATGTTATAAAAGTAAAGGATAACCATATTCCATGAATGACTTTAATTTAGAGAACAATTTCTTAGTACCAATGGTCGTAGAACAGACCGGCCGTGGCGAGCGTTCCTATGATATTTATTCACGTCTTTTAAAAGACCGTATCATTTTTATTGGTACCGGTATCGATGATAATATCGCTAATTTAGTTGTCGCCCAGCTTCTCTTTTTAGAAGCCGAAGATCCAGAAAAAGATATTTCAATCTATATCAATTCTCCGGGTGGTTCTGTAACTGCCGGGATGGCAATTTATGATACGATGCAAATGATCAAAGCCGATGTCGCCACTACTTGTATGGGCATGGCAGCATCGATGGGTGCTTTTTTACTTACCGCAGGTGCCAAAGGCAAAAGAGCCGCTCTTCCGCATGCTCGTATTATGATTCATCAGCCACTTGCCGGAACCCAAGGCCAGATTTCTGATATTGCTATTATGACCGAAGAATTTCAAAAGACTAAAACTCGTTTGAACGATTTATTGGTTCATCATACCGGGCAGTCTCTTGAAAAGATTGAAAAAGATACCGACCGTAATTTCTTTATGTCTTCTGAAGAAGCAAAAGAATACGGATTGATTGATAAAGTTTACGACAAAAAATAATTTTGTCTCGTAAGTATTTTATAAACAAGTGTGTAGGGCAGATGGTATCATCTGCCTTATTATTAGTTGTTATGTTAGTTCCTGGATTCGCAAAGTGAATTTGTGAACTGACTTAAAGAAAATTTAAAAAGGTTTAAATGTCAAAAAAAACTGGTAAACCGGAAATTCCACAACATTGTTCATTTTGTGGAAAACCATCAGGGCAAGTACGACGCTTGTTCTCAGGACACGAATCATTTATCTGTGACGAATGTGTTGAAATCTGTCACGACCTCACACAAAACACACCCGACCTTGCCAGACAAGATGAACTGACTGATCTCCCGACTCCGGCTGAAATTAAAAACTATCTCGACCATTATGTCATTGGGCAGGAAGAAGCAAAACGCACTGTTGCTGTTGCCGTTTATAATCACTACAAACGAATCAATTCAAAAATCCCGCAAATTTTAAGCGACAATGATGAAGAACAAGTTGAACTTGAAAAAGCAAATATCTTACTGCTCGGACCTACCGGTACAGGGAAGACTCTTATCGCTCGTTCACTTGCAAAGTTTTTGAAAGTACCATTTACAATCGCCGATGCTACTGTGCTGACTGAAGCTGGCTATGTTGGTGAAGATGTCGAAAATATTTTAGTACGCTTATACCAAGCATCCGATTTTAATGTAGAAAAAACAGAACGTGGAATTATCTACATTGACGAAATTGATAAAATCTCCCGCAAAGATGGCAACGCCTCGATTACTCGTGATGTCTCCGGCGAGGGTGTCCAACAAGGTTTGCTTAAAATCCTCGAGGGAACTATCGCTAATATTCCTCCGAAAGGCGGACGGAAACATCCTGAACAATCATTCGTTCATATAGATACATCCAATATTTTGTTTATATGTGGTGGTGCTTTTGATGGGCTCGAAAAAATTGTCTCAAGACGTATTGGTAAAAATGATATTGGTTTTGATGGTGAGAAAAAATATGTCGATGAAAAGTCTGATGAAATTTTCAGAAGCGTCCAACCGGGTGACCTGATGAACTACGGTTTGATTCCAGAACTTGTCGGACGTATTCCTGTGGTTGCTCCTCTACAATTTTTAGATGAAGCGACTCTCTTGAGTATTCTGACTGACCCAAGAAACGCTCTTACCAAGCAGTATAAAAAATTGCTTGATATGGATGGCGTCAAACTTTCATTTGATAAAGATGCTCTCAAAGCAGCCGTTGAAATTGCTGTTGAACGAAAAACTGGGGCGAGAGCCTTGCGTTCGATTTTTGAAAAAGCTATGATGGATGTTATGTTTGAGATTCCATCGATGCCTGAAATTGTCGAAGTAATCGTCACAGCCGAGACAATAACCGAAGGCAAAAAACCAAAGATCATCACCAAACCCGACGCCAAAAAATCAGCATAGCAGCACTTAATGTCATTCCCAACTTGATTGGGAATCCAGTATAATTGTAGGTCAGGTCTCTTAAGAGACCTGCCTTTTTTTATAATTGACATATAACTTGAGTCTTCCGTTTATGAAGTATGTATAAGAATTAAATGGATGGGGGATGTTTACTGTTAGCAAATTGGTGAGAGAATGAAATTTATAAAAGTGATTTTTATTTTATTAGCTGCAATTATAATTATAGGATTAATAAATTTATTATATCTGCCCGGTCCTGATTATCTTCATTTTTCATCAATAATCATTTATAGTATCATGCAATTAGTAACGGGTTTTCTTATTTTTGTTTTGCCAGCCGGGATTATATGGTTTCTAATAAATAAAGAAAAAAAGAAAAATTTAAGATATCCTATCATATTAATTAGTTTTTCAATTTTTTTATTAATAAATGGATTTTTCCTAACAAAATATTTTCGAGATTTCTCAAGAGAATACACTATAGATGAATCACGTGACTTAATATCTGCTATTGAATTATATAAACTCAAAAATTTAGAATATCCAGAAAATCTTTCAGACCTTACACCAATTTTTATCGATTCAATACCAAACCCCAAAATAATTTGCGTTGAAGAATTTACATATTCTAAAAAAGACTCAATTTATGAGTTAGTTTTTACTCAACATGTAGTAATGATTCTTAATTTTGAAGTTGTAATTTACAACCCGATGGGTACACAAGAGGGATATGGCGAATTGCCAACTCTCTATGAAACAAGTGTTGAAAATTGGAAATACTTCATTTTTGACTAATAATATTTTCCCGCTTGCCAACACCCCTTTTCCTTACTACATTCCTTTCAATTCGATAATTATGAATTCTAAAACTTCAAAAAAGGAAATACCCCATGTTACAAAAAGAAAACGCTGTCTTAGTTGGTATAGACGTGCAGGGCAAACTTGCCACTCTCATGCACAAACATAAACGCTTATTTGAAAACGTAAACCGGATGATCGACGGTGCCAAAGCGCTCGATATTCCAATTATCTGGACCGAACAAATCCCAGATAAACTTGGTGCAACTGTTGACGAAGTAAAATCACATCTTGATGGTGTTGAATTGCTGACCAAAAATACTTTCTCATGTTGCGGTGGTGATGGCTTCAACGAAAAGCTTGACCAACTTGGCAAATCGCAAATTATTGTTTGTGGAATCGAAACCCATGTCTGTGTCTACCAAACTTGTAAAGACTTACTTGCTAACGGTAAAGAAGTACATTTGGTAACCGATGCGGTTTCATCCCGTTTTAAACAAAACTATTATCTTGGAATGGAACGTATCAAAGAGCTCGGTGGAATTATGACTTCGGTTGAAATGTCGCTTTTTGAAATGCTCAAAGTTGCCGAGGGTGACCAATTCAAGAAAGTCATCAAAATCGTAAAATAGTGCCTGAAGGCACATTTACGATTTTCTAAAATTACTAATCAAATTTGTAGGGAAACCGCTTGCCTGTTCCGATAGATACAAATCTTGTAGGGCAGGTCTCGCTTTTGAGACCTGCCTTTTTATAACAAATATTTAATATTCTCCCAAAATCTCCTTTATTCTTCAGACCAATACTACTATCTTGTGGCAATTATAAACCTTAACTATAAGAAGCTACATATATGTCTAAATTGAAAACAGCAGTGGTCGGAGTCGGAGCCTTAGGACGCCACCACCTTAGATGGATGTCCCAACTCACAGATTCTCAACTTATCGGTGTTTATGACCTCGATCAAAAACGATGCCAAGAATATGCCGACGAATACAAAATCAAAGCATTTGACTCACTCGAAACATTAGCATCCGAAGTCGATGCGGTTTCTATTGTTGTGCCGACAACGGCTCATTTTGAAATTGCTTCCCAACTTATCAAAGCTGGGGTGCATTGCTTAATCGAAACACCGGTCACTCTCAACTTAGACCAAGCCCAAGAACTAATAACGCTTGCCGAAGAGCATAAAGTAAAAGTAACAGTCGGGCAGATTGAACGATTCAACCCCGCAGTTGCAGCACTGACCAAAGCCGAATTGAATCCATCGTTTATCGAAGCACATCGTTTGGCAGGATTTGACCCACGGGGAACCGATGTTGCCGTAATTTTAGATTTGATGATTCATGATATCGACTTAGTACTTTCGTTTGTAAATTCAGATATTAAAGATATCCAGGCATCGGGTGTAGCCGTAATTGCTGATCGGATAGATATAGCCAATGCTCGTCTTACTTTTGAAAACGGATGTGTTGCCAACTTGACCGCCTCACGTATTTCACTCAACCCAATGCGGAAACTTCGCTTGTTCCAAAAATCAGGTTATGTCTCACTCGACCTCGCTAAAAAACAAGCAGATATTTACAGCCTGGCATCATCGGATGAAACCGTTGAAGGGTTCCGTATGCCTCTTGGCAAATCAGACAAAGATATTATCTATAAGAAACTTGAAGACAATGGTGCCGATATGCTTGGGGCAGAGTTGGCATCATTTTTGTCCGCAATTAAAAATGACCCCGATGTTGCCGTTACAATTTTCCAAGCGAGTGAAGCGTTACGAGTAGCTCTTGAGGTTGAGAAAATTTGTAAAGAGTCATTAAAATTTCATGAGGAAATGTCATAACGAGTGGCAGATACAATTTTTATTTCAGTCGGGGAACCATCGGGCGATAACGCCTTGTCCCGTGTAATTGAAGTGCTTAAAAAACAGCACAAGAGTTTGACATTTTTTGGATTAGGCGGTCAGAGATTAAAACAACTTGGACAGGAACAATTTGCCAACCGTGAGGACTTAGCAGTTATCGGTTTTTGGGAAGTAGCTAAAAAGTATTTGTACTTCAGAAAACTTTTTCACAAATGTCTTCGGGAGATAAAAGAGAGAAAACCAAAAGTTGTTATCTTAGTTGATTACCCCGGTTTTAATTTACGTCTTGCTAAAGAGATAAAAAAACTTGGTATACCGATAATTTATTATATCTCACCACAGATTTGGGCGTGGGGGAAAAAACGAATAGTAGAGATACAAAAAAATATTGACCTTATGATTCCGATTCTTCCATTCGAAGAAAAGTTCTATCAAGATTCATCGGTCAATGTCAAATACGCCGGGCATTATCTTACCGAAGATATCCCGCATGAATATATAGCATCTGAAATTCCACCAGATGGGCATCTTGCACTCCTTCCAGGTTCACGTTTGCAGGAGATAGAGCGGATGCTTCCTGTTATGCTTGAGACTGCTAAAAGTATCAATGGAAAATATCAGCTGAAATCTGTCATCGCAGGTGTTAAGAATTTATACGACTATGAATCGCATATTAAAAATAGCAATTACATCTCTGTCGTCTATGACAATCCAAGAAAAGTTATCCATGATGCCAAGCTTGTGTTGACCGCATCGGGAACCGCAACGCTTGAGGTTGGACTTATCGGGAGACCGATGGTGATAATTTATAAGACAGGTACGTTGACATATCAAATAGCTAAACGGCTTGTCACATTGGAATCTATCGGACTTGTTAATTTAGTCTTGGGTGAAAATATGTTGCCTGAACTGATTCAACATGATGCGAATGAGATTAAAATTGTCGATGCGTTGTCAAAATTTATTTCTGACAAAATGTATCACGATGAAATTGTAACTAAACTGCATACTATACCATCTCTGTTAGGCAAAAAAGATGTGTCCAAAAATATAGCAACTTTCATTGGAGAATATTTGTAAGCGATGTTATTTATTTATAACATACTCATCCAACTGGTGGCATCACTGACGTACCTATTTAAATCTGGTCAGATCGCCACAGACCCTCAATGGCAGGGTCGCTTTGCACACATTGATAATTATGGAAATAATGACATCTGGATTCACGCAGCATCGGTTGGCGAAGTGAAAGTTATCGGGCATCTTCTTAAGAACCTGCAATCGGAACGTCCAACGATAAAAATCCATATTACAACAATGACTCGCACCGGATATAAAACTGCGGTTGATTTGTATAAGTCTCAATCAGTTTCGATAACGCAATTTCCCTTTGATACCAAAACAAATATTAAAAAAACTTTTGATAAAATTCAGCCGAAACTTTTAGTGATAGCTGAAACTGAAATCTGGCCTAATCTTATTTTAGAAGCTGACCGAAGAGCTGTTCCGATTGTTCTTGTCAATGGTCGGATGTCTGCTAAGGCATTTAAAAAATATAAACTCTTTCAAAATTCTTTTCAGATGCTTCTTTCAAAATATTCAAAATTGTTTGTGAAGTCAGAACTAGACTGTTCGCATTACACTACTTTTACATCCAAAGGACTAGTGCAAATTGCAGGTGATATGAAATTTGATGCTCCTTTGCTTGAGCGAAGTAAAGAAAAAATCGATGGCATCCGCATGGCATGTGGCATCGAGTCGGAGTCATTTCTGTTGGTTGCAGGTTCTACGAGACCGGGCGAGGAAGAGATGCTTGCTGATCTGTTTTTGAAAACAATAAAAGAGCATAAAGCATTTAATCTTATAATTGCTCCTCGTCATATTGAACGAGTCAATGAAATCAAAAATATGCTTCAGAAAAAAAAGATACAATTCAAACTGTATGGCTCTTTAAGTAAACATGAATCGGTTATCCTTGTTGATAAAGTCGGCTTATTACAAAATTTATATCTAGCCGCAGACTTAGCATTTGTCGGGGGAACCTTAGTTGACATTGGTGGACATAATCTGTTGGAACCTGTATGGGCAGGCGTACCTGTTTTGTTTGGGAAATCAATTTACAATGTTAAAGAATCGGCTATCTATATTTTAGATAATAAGTATGGTGCCTTAGTGTCAGACATTGATGATCTAACTGATAAAGTTCAACAGACAATAACAGGTCAAATGAGTTTTGGAATAAAGAAATCAAATGATCTTAAAAATTCAGCAACACAACAAATTACGGATTACCTTGTAAGGATGCTTCAAGATGTTTGAGAAACTTTGGAAAAAAATTCTGCGTCGTGAACGGCTTTCCTATTTGTCACTGCTTGCATTTATCTTATGGCTCGTTTCGCTTTTGTATAGACCGCTTGTGAAGTTGTATTGGCATTTTCAAAAAGTTGAAATCAAAACAAGTACTCCGCTGATTTCTATGGGCAATATTACCGTTGGCGGAACAGGGAAAACTCCGATTGTTTGTTTTATCTCACAATTTTTGCTCAAAGAAAATTATCAGGTTGGGATTGTTTCTTCGGGGTATGGAAGAAAATCAACTGAGCACTATATTTTGCCTGGCTATAAAATGTTGCAACTTGATTCTGCTGAAATTGGTGATGAGGTAAAACACCTTGCTGAAATTTTGCCTAATGCGATTTTTTCTGTGCATCAAATTAAAGCAGAGGCAGCCAGACTGCTTGATGAAACAAACGAAGTTGATCTTATAATTGTCTACGATGGTTTCCAGCATAGAAAATTGCATAGGGATCTGAATATTGTTACAATTGATGCATCGCTTAAAAAGAAAGATTTAAAACTTTTCCCGTATGGAATTCTCCGTGAGCCTGAAACTCGACTTTCAGAGGCTGACTTGTTTATTTTTACCCGTACTGAATTTGCGAAAGACTTACCACATTTAGTTAAAGAGATTTCAATACATAATTCAGAGGCAAAACAATATTTTGCTCGTTTTTCTGCTACTGAAATTATCGGGCGAAACCAAACTTTTCCGGTCAAATATTTAGAGGATAAATCGGTCTTTCTCTTTGCCGGAATAGGTAATTTTAAAGCACTTAAGAAACAGGTGGCACATCTTTGTGCTGATTTAGATTTTGCTCTTGAATTTTCAGACCATCAGGAGTATACTAAAGAGCTTTTAGAAACGGTCAAATTGACGGCAGAAAAATATGATTCTGACCTGATATTAACAACCGGTAAAGATGCCGTGAAAATAGATGACTTTGATTTTGGGCGAGAATATTATTATCTTAACCAAACGATAGATTTAGATCCCGGTGAAGAAAAATTGATTGAGTTTCTTCAACAAGAACTCAAGTTAAAAAAAGAGCATTCCTAATGGAATATAGATATGATTTTCTTATCATTGGCACCGGAATCGCCGGGCTGTTTTATGCTTTAAAAACTGCCGAGCTAAACAAAGATTGTAAAATTGCAATTGTCACCAAAAAAACAGAACAGGATACAAGCACCAATAAAGCACAGGGCGGTATCGCTGCTGTTTTATCAAACACTGATTCTTTTGACTCTCATATCAATGACACACTATCGGCAGGGCAGGGACTTTGCGATAAAGAGATTGTGACCAAAATTGTTGAAAGCGGACCATCGGTTATAAAAGAACTTATGAACTACGGAGTAAAATTTACACCCGAGGGTGACACTCTTGCCATGGGTCGTGAAGGCGGTCACTCGCACAGCCGTGTAGTGCATGCTGCTGATTTTACCGGTCAGGAAATCGAACGGGGACTTTTGCAAGCCTGCCGTGCTGTTGAAAATATAGATATGTACCGTAATCATATCGCTCTTGATCTAATTCAACATACAGCAGGTGATAAAACAGCATGTTATGGTGCGTTTGTTTTTTGCGAAGAAGATCAATCATTCAGTTCATTTTATGCTCCGGTAACTATGCTTGCCTCGGGTGGTCTCGGGCAGATTTATTTCCATAATACAAATCCAAAAATTGCTACCGGCGATGGCGTCGCTATTGCCTATCGGGCAGGTTGTTCGGTTGGCAATCTTGAATTTATACAGTTTCATCCGACAACGCTTTACAACCCGGGTCGCTGGCCGTTTTTAATTTCTGAAGCGGTGCGTGGCGAAGGGGGAAGACTCCTGTCGGTTGACGGTCGCTACATTATGGAAAATGAACATGCACTCAAAGATTTAGCACCTCGTGATGTTGTTGCTCGGGCTATTGATAAAGAACTCAAAGAGTCGGGCGAAGAATATGTCTTACTTGACATCAGTCATCTTGAAAAAGATTTTATCATAAAAAGATTCCCGACAATTTATAACGAATGTCTCAAGCGTGGTTTTGATATTACCAAAAGAGATATCCCTGTTGTACCTGCCGCACATTATTCTTGCGGTGGAGTAGTTGCTACAATAGATGGCGAAACCGATCTTGATGGATTGTTTGTTGCAGGCGAAGTTGCTCATACCGGTATGCACGGAGCCAACCGCCTGGCATCGAACTCTCTTCTTGAAGCAGTTGTCATGGCGAAGATGGCAGCGACAAAATCATCGGAGTATTTTAAAACAGTTCACTATGATACAGCTATGATTACTGATAAAACTTTTTATTCATCGTTGAAATATCCAAGAAATAAAATTCTGATTGCTCATGACAGACGAGAACTCACCCGAGTGATGTCTGATTTTGTTGGGATTGTACGGTCAAAAGACAGACTACTTTTGGCACAGGAAAAAATTCAGAAAATTCACGAAGCTATAGAACAATATTATCTTGCCACACCTGCCACCTACGGAATTGTAGAACTTCGAAACATGGCAACGGTTGCAAATCTTGTTATACAATCTGCACTTATGCGATTGGAGTCACGGGGGCTTCATTATATGGAAGATTACCCTCAAGAAAATAATTCCTCAATAGAAAATACGATTATTCTCGGAAGATTTGATAAAGGAGAAACGAATGTCCGCCCATCATGAAATGATATTAATACTTGATTTTGGCTCACAATATACCCAGTTAATTGCTAGGCGAGTACGCGAAGCAAAAGTGTACTGCGAAATTGTCCCATATAATTCTGACCTTACAAAATTTGACAATGCAAATGTAAAAGGCTATATCCTTTCGGGAGGACCGTCGTCGATAAAAGATGATGATGCCCCGCGTCTTGACGCTTCATTTTTTGAAACTAAGATTCCTATTCTAGGTGTTTGCTATGGCATGCAACTGATGGCTGATATTTTCGGAGCCAATCTTGAACGTTCTGAAACAAGAGAATACGGCAGAGCAAAATTTATGGTCACTGAAGATTCCCAACTGTTTGATGGTGTTCCAAAATCTTCACAAGTATGGATGTCGCATGGCGATTCTATTAAATCATTACCAAATGGTTTCAAAATTATCGGTTCAACAGATTCTCTTGAAGTTGCTGCTATTGAAAACAAAGATGCTAAAATGTATGGTATCCAGTTCCACGCCGAAGTACACCATACTGAAGAAGGAAAAAATATTTTACAAAATTTCATATTTGAAATTTGTAACCTCAAAGGTGACTGGACAACAGAATCATTTATCGAAAGTTCTATTGAACAGATTCGAAACCAAGTTGGCGACAACAAAGTGATACTTGGAATTTCAGGCGGGGTAGACTCAACCGTTGCGGCAGTTCTTTTAGATAAAGCTATCGGAGAAAACCTACATGCGGTTTTTGTAAATAATGGATTGCTTCGGAAGAACGAATATGAAGATGTTATCGAAATGCTGACGAAGCTCAATATAAATTTAAATCCTGTCGATGCATCCGATCTCTTTTTGGATAGACTTGCAGGCGTTACTGACCCTGAGAAAAAACGAAAAATTATCGGTACAACGTTTATAGATGTCTTTGAAGACTCCGCCGACAAAATCGGTGGTATTGATTTTCTTGCTCAAGGGACTTTGTATCCCGATGTTATTGAATCAGTCTCTTTTAAAGGTCCATCTGCAACAATAAAATCTCACCACAATGTTGGTGGGCTTAAAGATAAAATGAAGATGAAACTTGTCGAACCGCTTCGTGAACTGTTCAAAGATGAAGTTCGTGTTCTCGGTCGTTCACTTGGCTTGACCGAAGAGTTTATCGGGCGTCATCCGTTTCCGGGTCCCGGTCTGGCAGTGCGTATCTTAGGTGACATTACTAAAGAACGATGCGACTTGCTTCGTGAAGTTGATGCTGTTTTCATAGAGGAACTGCACAACTATAATATTTACAACGACATCTGGCAGGCATTTGCGGTACTTCTTCCGATTAACACTGTCGGTGTGATAGGTGATGAACGTACTTATGAAAACGTTGTTGCCTTAAGAGCGGTGTCATCGGTTGATGGAATGACTGCCGACTGGTCACGAATTGATTTCGATATTTTAGCCCATATTTCTAATCGGATAATTCGGAGTGTCCGTGGGGTGAATCGGGTGACTTATGACATATCATCAAAACCACCAGCAACTATTGAGTGGGAATAAGATAACTGTGTTATAAGGCATATTCGTGAGATAGTAGGGAAGAACCCTTTAGTGGTTCTGCCATGCGGAACTGATTTTATAAGAATAAAAAAATGAAAGCTCTTAAAATGCTTCTGTGGATTCCCGTTACAATAATTGGCGTATACCTAGCCTTGATGTTTTATATCTATTTCAATCAAGATAAGATGGTGTTTTATCCAACCGATGATTTTGCTGTACAGCCTGACCAGCTTGGATTGATTTTTGAAGATGTCCATATCAAAATCGATGATAATATTACTATCCATGGTTGGTACTTTCCATCAAAAGACCCTGATAACAAAAAAGCAGTTTTGTTTTTCCATGGCAATGCAGGCAATATTTCGCATCGTCTTGAAACAGCAAAATATTTATACGATTTAGGTGTGGCGACATTTATGTTTGACTATCGGGGCTATGGCTATTCAACCGGCGAGCCAACCGAAGATGGTGTCTATGCTGATGGCGAAGTATCTTTTGATTGGCTTGTAGAAACCAAAAGTTTTAAAGCTGAAAATATCATTCTCTTTGGACGTTCCTTAGGTGGTGCGGTGGCGGTTGAACTTGCCGGGCGAAAGCAATGCGGAGGTCTTATTATCGAGTCCTCGTTTACGTCAGTAGGAGATATCGGGCAGAAACTGTTTCCGATTTTCCCTATTCGGTCACTCATTCGGTATACTTTTAACTCAGTAGAAAAAATTGGACAGATTCAGATTCCAAAACTTATCACCCATTCGCCAGATGATGAACTGATACCATATACGATGGGTCAAAAGCTGTTTGAGGCTGCCGCTGAACCAAAGCAGTTTATTAAGCTTTCAGGCGGGCATAATTCCAGGTCATATTTTAAAGACCCGGAGTACAAAAAAGCATTGCTTTGGCTTTTAAATGAAAATTCTGCCAATAATTCGACCGAGTAACTTTCTAACCGTCTGCTTGACATTTTTACCTAAAAGTTTTATGTTCTTTCTTCAAATAAGGAAAAGTAAGAAATTATGCTTGATTTAGAAAAAATGATTGAATATACCTCGCCAATACAAGAGGACCTTGATCTGTTTTCCGAAAAATTACACGATCATTTACAAGGTGATTCCCCGCTTATATCATCAATAGCAAAGCATTTGCTTAAATCACGTGGTAAAAGAATCCGTCCTGTTTTCCTCTTTTTGTCATCAAGAGCAGGCGACAATTTTACAGATTTCTCCGTCGATGCCTCACTTTCTATCGAGCTTATTCATACCGCTACTTTACTTCATGATGATGTTGTTGATGAATCCGATATGCGTCGTGGACAGGAAACAGTGAATTCTCAGTGGACAAACCTAATTTCGGTTCTGATGGGTGATTATCTTTTTGCCAAAGCTTTTAGCATGATGGTAGAGACAAATTCTATCGAGCTTATGCGTTCGATCTCTAGAGCAACCGAAAGAGTAGCAGTTGGTGAATTACGACAAATTGAAGAAACTGCCAACTACGATCTATCAGAAGATGCTTATTTAAATATTATAGCAGATAAAACAGCCTCACTTTTTGCGGTCTCTTGTGAAGCCGGTCCGATCTTAAAAAGTAGAGATGAAAAAGTAAGAAAAAACTTTGCTGATTTCGGCGAGAAAATCGGTATTGCTTTTCAAATTGCCGACGATCTGCTCGATTTTGTCGGTGATGCTAAAACTATCGGCAAAGAACCGGGTATTGATGTTTTGACGGGACAAATGACTCTTCCGCTTATTTATGGTCTACATCAATCATCACCTGAGAGCAGAAAAGAAATTATCAAAATTCTCAAAGCAAAAGATGAAAAGTCATTTAAAAAAGTGTATGATTTTGTTTTAGAAACCGGCGGAATTGACTATGCTTATAAAAAAGCAAATAAGTTAGCACAAGAGGGGCTTGATTCGATTTCATCTTACAAACAAAATGTCTATTATAAAAGCCTTGAAGATATGGTGAAATTTACTACTGCCCGAGCATCGTAGGTGAGAAACTGTTTTCTCTATACTATTTTTAATCGAAATTTCAAAACTATCGTATAAGAGTTATCTATGTTTGGACTACACAATATAACTGTCGAATTCTTATCCGGTACAATTTTACTCAATGTTTTGGCGTGCTTAGTTCTTTTGGCATTGTCATTTTTTTTATATTTCAGAACCAATCCGCCGATTCCAAGATTCTTACAAATTATTTTTATAGCACTTCGCTCAATAGCAATTTTAGCATTATGTGCTGCTCTGTTTGAACCGATTATTTCCTATGAACAAACTTTTTCCCGAAAACCTCAAATTGCGTTACTTCTTAATGAGTCAAAAAGTATAGAAAAAATAGAAAACGAATCATCTCGAAAAACTCGCAGGGATTCTTTGCTCTCAAGTTCTGCATTTGAGTTTATAGTAGAAAAAGCAGACATCTCGACATTTTTCTTTGGCGAAAACATATCCGAAAATAAAAACGAAATCAAAACCGATGCGACCGCACTTGCCGAAGCAGTTTTATACTCTTCTTATTTTCAAACAGATAATCAGTTTGATTATCAGCTTGTCTTTTCCGATGGTAATAGTAATGCCGGACGGAAAGTCGCCGATATTTCATCGCTGTTGAAAACAAAAACAATGACTGTTGATCTTTCAATCGGTGGGAAACAGTTCGATGTAAGCATCGATGATATCGAATACAATCCTGTTTTGTTCGCTGACAGAACAACAGAGATAAAACTAAAACTGCAATGGAAAAATTCGGACGAAAGAACTCTTCCGATTCAACTGCTTGATGCTTCCAAAGTGGTTGCCCAATCATCATTGACTATTAAGCAAGCAGAAGGTTTTAGTGAAATCACACTTCCTTATAAACCAAATAGTGCCGGTCAAAAAATATTGACTCTCAAAGTAGGTGCTGATGAGGAAGAAGAAAACAGAAGTAATAACAGCCGTTCGTTTTATGTGAAAATTTTAAAAAGTAAATTATCTGTTTTAATACTTTCTGAAAACCCGGACTATGAACTTAGTTTCCTCAAAAAATATTTACAAAAAGCTGATAAGTTCTATATCGAACTTCGACTTCTTGGTAAAAAATCTGGTAATTTTGTTTCGACAATTCCATCAAGACAAACAGAACTTAACAAATATGATATGATTATAATCCATGACGTTTCACCTGCCTTGCTTGAAAGTAGGCAAGAGCTGTTTAACTCATACTTAGCAGATAAAGGCGGATCGCTTTGGATACTGCTTGGTGAAAACTATGCCTCTGCACCAATTTCACCTTGGTTTAATTCGATACTTCCATTTTCGAAATCAAAACGTTCAAAAGTTTTGTATAACTCATTTCATGCAGAACCATCGGAGGGAAATCTGTACCATCCATCACTGCGTGTCGCCGATAATAATTCAGCCATTCGTCAGACATGGGCAGAACTTCCACCATTTGAAATGCTTGTTGCCTCTGATTCTATTTCTCCCAATGCAACTATCTTGGCGATTGCATCGGGACTGAAAAACAGAGATGGCTCCCAAATTCCAATCTTAGGATTCTCCCGAAAAGGACCGGGGAAAATATTAGCAGTTGCTGCACAACCATTTTGGAATTTCGGATTTATAAATATCGGTTTTGGTGATTCCGACAATGCCTATACACAATTTATAGAAGGTACCGCAAACTGGTTGACTATTGATGAAGATCTCGACCCGGTGCGAATCATTCCTGAAAAAAATATTTTCTCCCGAGGTGAACCGGTTCGATTTGATGGCTTCGCTTTTGATCTAGGCTATAGACCAATACCGGAAGTAACGGGTACTGTCGAGCTTATCGGTGATGACAATAAATATCAGGCAGACTTGCTTCTTTTAGAAAATGGAACATACCGAGCGGTTTTCCAAAACGTTAAACCTGGCAGATACAGTTACCAAGCATCGTTTACAAAAGATGGTCAGATTTTAAAAGATGTTTCGGGACAGATAGAAGTTTCATCATTTTCACTTGAAGAATATAACACCGATGGCGACCCTGTCGCTTTGCAACTTATAGCTTCGATGTCGGGTGGAAGTTACTACAAATTTTCTGAGTTTGATAAACTTACCGAGGCAATTAATCTACAGCCGATGCAAGTCATAAAAAAACAGAAGTTAATCTCTGGGATAAACTTCTGCTTCTAATTTTATTTATTTCAGCACTCTCAATAGAGTGGCTGCTTCGAAAACTTAATAATCTAATCTAGTTCTTTTGCTGATTCCTGATATGAATCAATAACATCGGATAGATTGATATTTTCTTCCAGTTCAATCTTTTCAATACAAAGTGATTCAATCAATTTTTTCATTCTTTCCGCAGACTTTAAAATCTGTTTCAAAGAACTTTTAATATCAGCAGGAACAGACTCGTCATCAACTAAGAATTCGCTATATCCGATAATACCGGTCAGGGGATTGTTCAGCTCATGATTTAAAATGAGACAATGGCCGATATACGGTTTTATTAATTTATAAATTTCAAATTCTTTGAGTTCTTCATCGGTCAATTCAATTTGTTTCGTTGTCATTTCTTACCTTCTCGCATGATTTATCCTTTATGTTATTGTCGGCATTTATTATAATCTCTACAACTTTTCAGCTAAAATATTATTAGCATAAAACTAAAAAAGCTGTATGTTGGTCTATCTTAAAAGAAGAAAGGTTTGTATGAAAATAGCAGTAATTGGAGCCGGCCTTATGGGTCGAGCAGCTTTATATGATGTAACAAATGCCGAGGGTGTAGAAACAGGTGCAGTTTTTGATATTGATGGTAGTTTAGCGGCAGAAGTCGCCACAAAATATGGTAATGAAAAGACGGTTTCGGGGCAATTAGACGCATCTTCTGAGGAAGCTGTTTATAACGTTTTAAAAGATTACGATTCTTGTATCTCATGTGTTACATATAAATATAATCCGGTAATAACTAAAGCAGCTATTCGGGCAAATTGTCATATGGTCGATTTAGGTGGCAACAACGATGTCGTTAACAGCCAGCTCGAAATGGACACCGAAGCAAAAGAAGCCGGGGTAATAATTGTGCCTGATTGTGGGCTTGCTCCCGGGATGGTCTCGGTTCTGACTGCCGATGGTATTACAAAATTTGACAAAGTAGATTCTGTCAAAATCAGAGTTGGTGGTTTACCGCAGTCTCCAAGACCACCGCTAAATTATCAGATGGTTTTTTCTGCCGAAGGGCTTATCAATGAATATTGGGAACCATGTGTTGTTTTAGAAAATGGTCAGAAAAAAGTTGTCAATCCTATGACAGCAATCGAAGATCTGTCTTTTGACGGTATCGGTGAGTTGGAAGCGTTTTACACATCGGGTGGTACATCGACTTTGCCTGATACTTACGAAAATAAGATCCCATTTTTAGATTACAAAACTATCCGCTACCCGGGGCATTGTGCGATGTTTAAACCAATGCTTGAAATCGGGCTTGCCTCTCGTCAGCCGATTACCGTTGGCGATCAACAGGTAGAACCTCGGATGCTTTTGAAATCAGTGTTAGATAAAAACTTGTCTTCATCGGACCTCGATTTAGTTTTGGTACGTGTTACTCTTGAAGGTAAAAAAGATGGTAACGATAAAAAAGTCACTTATGAAATTATCGACCGTCAGGCGAGCAAAGAAAGCTTAACAGCGATGATGCGTACTACTTCGTTTCCGGCGGCAATAATCGCATGGATGGCTGCTGCGGGACATATCGAAAAACGAGGCTGTCAACCTCAGGAGCTTGTAGTTAATCCGTCGATCTTTTTAACACAACTGAAAAAACGCGGAATAAATTTGACTATACGTGCAGAGTAAGAAGTGTAATTATAAATTTTAATTTTCGTAAGGAACAGGCTCGCCTGTTCCTTTTTTTGTAAGTTATTGTCTGTAGCCAAAATAATATATAGTTGACAAATAAGGCTATGTATGATATTTTATTATATATAAAATTGGAGGATGGTATGGATTTATTATTTGAAGCTTATTTGTTCAGTATTATTTTATCAGTAACTTTTGGAATTTTAATTGCTTTGTTTATTGCGAAGAAATTTAATTTTCCCAAAAGTAGTACACTATTTATTCTTACAATTATCTTGAACCTTGTCTCTCCATTTATTGGTCAGTCGGCGTATTTGTTTGGAGTTTCAAATGGTGGTACTGCTGATGTTGGAACGACTTTTGGATGGACAGTTGTTGACGGTCCTCTGGAAGGTATAATCATTGCATATCTTCTTACAAGTTTTTTCATGACAATCAATATTATGTATCTCGTAAGAAACTCAAAAAAATGTCAGCTAAATCTATTTAACTTATACCGATTGTTTTATTAATGTCCCTTGATGAAAAATCATTTGCCATTTTTCATCTAATAGTTTCCAAATAGAACTCCGTAACGAAGTTACAATCGGTTGGGCAGATTTATCATCGACAGATATTTGATAGGTCGAAAGTATAACAGATGGAGCTAACTCTTTAATTTCAAAATTATGTATTGTCATTTTGATTGGGGATTCTTGTTGCAGAGCATCTATAATTTGTTGCTTAGAAAATATTTTCCCCGAACTTCCAAACTCAATAAACTCCTCAGATAAAATATTAGATAATTCACTTGTAGATTTTCTAATGCTTGGCTGTAACAATAAATCTTCAAGTTTGAAGAGTTCTTGTCTGATTGAATTTTCCTCTTTCATAATTAAAATAAACAATGTTTGAGTTTTTAAGTCAATGTAATTATATATTTACCATACTTGGACTCTGCTTAGCATGACAATTATACTGGTTCCCAGCCTTCGCTGGGATGACATTGATGGGCATAGTTGAAAGATGAATACTTTAAAACAAATCGGCAGGTAATGAGATTGCAATCTTATTCTCTGACTCAGGATTTATAGCAACCGTATAAGAAACGGTATCAGAGTCAGGTATATAAATCACCGACAAAGTATGCACTCCAATCGGAAGCGATGTAAACGAAAAATTACCATTGTTATCAGGCAGAGTAGAACTGTTGTTATATCCACCCGAACCATTTGGGTATCTCATAGTTACAATAAGTGAATCTTTATAGACTGACCCCGGTGCCTGTCCCGATGCGTCTAAAATATATCCGTACAGATTATTTGCAAGCAACGACGATGACGTCGATGTAAATATTTTATCAATATTAGAACCTGAACCGGTTGAGCGAATAGATGTCGAGCTTAAAATATAATCAGCATTCCAAGCATCTTTTTTTAAATCGTTGTTCGACGTTCCATTTGTAATATAAGGACCATCCCAACTTGCATATGCTCCCGGGTTTGTAATGAGAGCATCGAGATTGAGGGGGAGAGCTCCAACATCGCCAACATAACCGAAGTCGGTACGGGAACCATTGACATAAACATTAGGGTTCCCAACAATCGCCAAGGCGAGCTGGTCGAGTTCTTTTTTTGTATGTTCATACTCTGCTGTCGTTATTGATGATGACAACTGCCGAACAGCTACCGATGCAAGCACACCGAGGATTAGGATGATTAGAACGAGTTCTATGAGGGTGAAACCTTTTTGTTGTTCTAATTTCATTATGGACAGCTTCCAGTATTGATTGTTATAACAGAACCATCAGAGAAAGTAATTGTAAAGTCTGTATTGCCTATACTGGCATCGTTGCCGCTAGTAGGAGCATCTTCAAAACCTTTAATTTCTAAATTAACAGTTTGACCAGCATTTATAGTTTTACTTGAATTGAAATTAATAGTTGCACCTGTTCCAGCTCTTGGGTTCTCCTCTTCAAATACTTTATCTCCATCAAATTTTATTTCTTTGAAGTATGTAGCCGGGGATGTTGTCCATTGCGGAGTAATACTGGTAATAGTTATATTGCTACCTGAAATATTGGTAATATCAAAATTGAATTTATCACAGTCAGAACCACCTTCTGTTTGAATTGTCCCGGCAACATATATAATTGAACCTGAACTACCTCCGATTGTAGATGATGTCCAATAATTAGTAGCAAAAAGATACTCGTCATACAAAACAGATTTTGGAGTGACCGATACAAATCGTTTTAATGTGTCATTGGTAGGAATATACACAATTTGAATATCATGATTTCCAATTGGAACAGAATCAAAAGAAAAGTATCCACCGAAATTTGGAGAAACACCATTTGTAATCGTAGCTCCCGAACCATTTGGAATAGTTAAAAGAACCGTTATCGAATCTTTGTAAATAGTTCCGGGAGGGGTGCCATCGGAATCGTAAATGTTACCTGTAACTTTGTTGGAGAGAAAGTCCGATGTTGCCTCGCCGACTTTATGCACAATTGTTGAACCGGAACCTGTTGAAGTTATGTCTACACCAGCGAAGGCGTACGATTTCCCCCAAGCATCTTGGGCATAGTCCGTAGCTGTTTGCGAAAATCTATTTTTGACATAAGGACCTTTCCAAGTTGCATATCCACCCGGGTTTGTCATAAGGTCTGCCAGGCTTGTTGGCATTGTGCCAACATCACCTACATATCCAAACTCGTTTCTAATATGATTATTTTGCAAGTCAGCATTGCCGACCATCGCAAAGGCAATATCTTTCATTTCGGTTTTTGTTATTTCGGTGCGTCCTGTTTCTGTAATAGATACCGTTGAACGCATAGCAATTCCTGCAAGAATTCCTGCGATAACAATCGCCATGACAACTTCGATTAATGTAAAACCTTTTGGATTCTTCAATTTCACTTTAACATCCACCTGTATTGAAAGTGATCACCGAACCATCTGAAAATGTAACAGTCATGTCAGTATTAGACATATTAATATCGTCACCATCATCAGCTTCATCTTCAAAATTATCCAATCTAATAGTAATGGTTTGACCGGCGCTTAAAGTTTGAGTGTTATCAAAAACAGCGGTTGCTCCAGAAGCAATCTGAGGATCTTGATTGACAACTTCTGTTGCGCCAAACCTTACTTTCTCATAAAATGCTGTTGGAGATGACCAAGTAACTATAATATTTGAAACATCTATCGGGCTACCACTTGTGTTGGTAATATCAAATTCAATTCTATCACATTTCCCTGTTTTTGTAAGTGCAGTCCCGTTAACATATTCTATAGCTCCTGATGCACCGCCTCCACCTCCGCCACCGCCTCCGCCTCCACCACCACCTGATGTAGTGAAGTATGAAGATGCAAACTTATAGGTACGTTCTGTTTTGTGTCGTGGAAGAATTGTTAATATTGAGTAGAGCGTGTCAACATCGGGTGTGTAAATAATTCGGAATGGATGTTGTCCAACCGGAAGAGAATCAAGAGTGAAAGCTCCGCTTGAGTCGGCGAGATAAGATTTTGTTGTTGTGTTACCAAAGCCGTTTGGAATTGTGATTTTAATAGCTACCGAATCAAGATAGGTCGTACTCGGAACACTGCCGGATGCATCGAGGATCATTCCATTAAAACTATTCAATGTATAGTCGTTAGTGGCATCGGCGATTTTCTTTGTAATTGTGCTTCCGCTTCCTGTCGATGATATTGTAAGTCCACCAGAATATGCATACCCTTTTCCCCACTCATCCGTTTTGAAACCGTCGTTATCTTGCGTGAATTCTTTTGAAATGTAAGGACCATCCCAAGTTGCGTAGCCACCCGGATTTGTAATCAGTGCATCGAGGTTCGGTGGGAAAGAACCTACATCGCCAACATATCCGAAGTCGACTCGTTGGGAACCTGTCGAAATATCAGCGTTGCCAACAATAGCATCTTCTAATAGTTCCATCTCTCGTTCGGTTTTTACTTGCCGAGAATCTGTAATAAGAGCGGTCATTGACTGCATAGCAATCGATGCGAGTATTCCGATTGTGATAATTATAATCGTTACTTCAATGAGTCCAAAACCTTGTATGTTTGTAAACTTTTTCATATCTAGTTAGTGTAATACACTTCAACCCATACTTGTGTTACTCTTGCTTCTCTTCTTATTCCAGCACCTATTTGGAGAGCATCTATCTCTGCCCATGACCATGCCGAAGAAGATTGAGGATTATTTATATAAGTTGTTGAATAGTCGGCATAACTTTGTGTTGTCGATTTTTCACTATAATCATAGTTACCATTAGTGAGAATATATGTACCAAGTCTTTGACTATTACCGTTAGTTGTTTTACTCGCATTAATATAAACTATTACTGAATCAATTGTACCTGAACTTATAGCACTATTTGTTATGTTGTAAAGATCGTATTCATAAGAGTTACCACCACCTTTTACGTAGGTGCTGTTACCATCGGACGTTACCTCATCAACGCAAGAGAAATTACTTGAACACCCTTCATCACTTAAATCTGTAACTGCTCCACTTGCATTCGGTCTCAGAGTTTCAAAACCAGAACCACCTCCGCCTCCCGACGAAGATGTATCACACCAAAGAGAGTTAGGTATTTGAATATTGGCATGTATAGAACTATTAAGATTCACATGAACTTTGCGAGTAAGAGTGTCATTATTTTTGAGTTCTATTACTTCAAGAGTTTGCTGACCGATAGGAATTGATATGAATTCAACAAAGCCACCTGCCGATGGAAACTTGCTGTCAGTTTGATAGCCACCTGACCCGTTTGGGTAAGTCAGATTAAATATTACAGAATCTATATTTGTCGTACCGGGCGGACAGTAATCTATATCAACGATATTAAAAGAAAGAGTATTGTTTAAAATAGCATCGGTTGAATTTGCCAGTGCTTTTGTAATTGTCGTTGAACCACCTGTTGAGCTGATATTTAAACTACTCGCATAAGAATATGTTTTCCCCCAACCGTCAATAAGGTATTCAGATTCAGATGCTCCCGAAGATGCATAAAAATCATCATGTAAATACGGACCATCCCATGTTGCCAAGCCCGGGTTGGTGACCAAGTCAGACAGGCTTATCGGCAAGGAACCTACATCACCAACATAGCCATAGTCGATTCGATGGTTGCCTGAAATGAGCTGTTCATCACCGATAATTCCATCAGCGAATTGATTCAGTTCCACTTTTGTCTCTTCGACTCTGGAATTGTCAACAGAACTTTCCATGTATCGCAATGATGTTGCTGTTAAAACTGATATAACAATCATCACCATGATTAACTCAAAAAGTGAATATCCGTTTTGGCTTTTTAGTCTCTGTAATCTCATATTTTTATCCATAAGTGTTCATTGCATATATCGGCAGAAATGAACTATTTATGAGAGTCTGGGAGAGAGTAAGGCAGAAAAAAACCCGCTATAGAAGCGGGTTTTCAAACTATTTATGTAGTTGTTGCTTAAAAAGTGTCATCTTGAAAATCAGATTCTTGAGAAGGTACTTTCACAACCATATCTTTTGTGATTTCACATTGACAGGCTAAGCGAGAGTTTTTGGTAAGACCTTCGGCTTCGTCGAGCATATCGATTTCATCTTCAGATTTTTCTTCTAAAGAATCGATACCTTCTTCGATAATTACATGACATGTAGAACAGGCACAATTACCACCACAGTTATGGTCAATTTGGACATCATTGTCCAAGGCGGCATCTAAAAGGTTGTAACCTTCATCAACTTCAATTTCTGTTCCGGACGGTAAAAATTTTACTTTAGGCATTTCTTATTTCCTTTTATAAATTTATTCTATGTTATATTAAAATTATAGTGATTTTAAAATGGAATTCCAACTATTTTTTATTTCTATACACGACAATATTATCATGCTCATTACCAAACCGAATTGTCTTTGCTACTGTTGTGAGTTTTCCGGTTAAAAGCATATACGCCCAAGGAGGTATAATGGACGATGTACATCCCCTAATAAGTACTAACTTGTCTTTGTATTGGGAGAAATCAAATTTTTCTACAGATTCTAAAAAAGCATCCTCTTTAAAAACTGAATCATCAAGCAGATCATCGGGGTTTAAAATTGCAAAACTCATATTAACAACTAAACGATGTTCCGCAACCGCAGGAACGTTTTGCGTTTGGATTTTCAAAAGCAAAGCCGCCGCCGAGCATGCCACCTTTATAATCAAGCACAGTTCCTTCTAAATAAGAAACAGCTTTATTGTCTATAATAACTGTGAGTTCCGTGGTGTAATTAATAATTTTGTCACTGTCAGTCGCTTCAGTATCAAATCCCATACTATAAGACATTCCTGAACAACCACCGGCTGCAACACCTAAGCGAAGAAAGAGTTTTTCATCTTTTTCTTTTGAGGCAAGACGTTTTATTTCGTCTATCGCAGAGTCTGTTATTGTCACAACTTTGTCATTTTCTGTTTGTTTAGTATCGTTCATTTATTTTAATCCTTTCATTAACTATTATAAAACCTCATACGAAATATTATAACGTATTCGTTGAGTAAAAAGTTCCATAAGTCGATTTTAATCAAATACTGCTAAATAAAGACCTTTATAAAGCTTTTCGGTCACTTTTTTGAACAGCTCTTGCTGAATTTCGACTTAATATATATAAATTTTGCGATTTGTAAACTTTTTTATGGACTAATACTATCTTTTATCGTATAATAGACAAATAAGAAGCAGTTAAAAAGATAATTGTAAAATATAATATCTAAATACAGGAACTAAAATACATGAGACTTTCTCGTAAATCCGACTACGCACTACGGGCGGTTCGTCATTTATCAACATTACCAAAAGGCAAATTGGGGTCAATCAACTCCGTGAGCGAAGCTGAAGAAATTCCTAGAGAATTTTTAGCAAAAATTTTAAAAGATTTAACTCGTTCTGGTATTTTGGTTTCATTCCAGGGAGTTACCGGTGGATACCGTTTAAATCATCTCCCTAAAGAAGTTACTTTCTTAAATGTTATCGAAGCTATCGATGGTCCGGTACATTTGAACCTTTGTACTGAGACTACTAACTGTGCCTGTGAGAAGTTTGATAACTGTCAAATGAAAGGTTTCTGGCAAGTTCAGGAAGTTGCTTTCAAAAAATCACTGCAGCGCGAACATTTTGGCAAATATAAGAAAATTAAGAAATAATATTCTGCCAAATATCTGACCAAATTGTATTGGGGCTTGTGTTCAAGCCCCTTTTTTTGTTATATTCTTTTGATAATAATAAGTAAATAAATTTAATATTTATTTTGGTTTTCTTGTGTAGAAGGAGTTTCACAAAATGATAGATTATACTAATAAAGAATACAAAGTTAAAGTAGGCTTGGCAGAAATGCTCAAAGGTGGCGTCATCATGGATGTCATCAATCCTGAGCAAGCCAAAATTGCCGAAGATGCCGGGGCATCTGCTGTCATGGCACTTGAACGGGTACCATCTGATATCCGTGCCGATGGTGGTGTTGCCCGTATGTCTGATCCTGATATGATTGAAGGGATCAAAAAAATTGTAACAATTCCAGGGATGGCAAAATGTCGGATTGGTCATATTTCCGAGGCTCGGATTCTTGAGTCTTTGGAAGTTGACTTTATCGACGAGTCCGAAGTTTTGACTCCTGCCGATAATGTCTACCATATCAACAAGTGGAATTACAAAGTTCCGTTTGTATGCGGATGTCGTAACTTGGGCGAGGCTCTCCGAAGAATCGCTGAGGGTGCCGCTATGATTCGTACCAAAGGTGAAGCGGGGACTGGTGATGTTTCTCATGCCGTTAAACATTTGCGTGAAATCAACTCGATTATGAAATCTCTCACAATTATGTCCGATGAAGAACTGTATGGTATAGCCAAAAATTATCAGGTCTCAATTGATTTGGTTCATATTGTTGCTAAAACAGGTAAACTTCCTGTACCAAATTTTGCCGCCGGTGGAGTAGCTACTCCTGCCGATGCTGCCTTATGTATGGAACTTGGTGCCGAAGCTGTGTTTGTCGGGTCAGGGATTTTCAAAGCAGACAACCCATCCAAACGTGCTAAAGCGATTGTCGCTGCGACTACTCATTGGCAAGATTATAAAATCGTCACCGATGCCTCCCGTGGACTTGGTGTAGCGATGAAAGGTATCCAAGCATCGGATATCCCGGATGAGGAACTACTGCAAACTCGGTAGATATATACTAGTTATATTTTGACTCCGCTCAAAATGACATGCTAATATCATTTCTGACTTTTTCAAAAATCTAGAAAATTTATTTGTAGGGCGGAACCCTTTAGTGGTTCCGCCTTTTTTTATACCAATATTTTATTGTCGGGTTCTGCAACTTGTGAACAAGTTGCTTTGAACACCGACCTGCGATTAGGAACAGGCAGGCCAGTTCCCTACAAAGCATGAGTTATCCACAATGTGAAACAACTTTTTCCTTGTAATTAAAACGTCCTCTTTGGCTTACAGCAAAATGGGTTCGTTTTTTGAAATAGCGTTATTTCAGACAAAGTTTGTATCTACTGATAAAATAATTAGTTTCATATAAGAGAGGGAAGATTTTGAAATTGTAATGGTATTGTAGAGGAAATGGATAAGATAATTATAATGGATTGAGGAATAAATCATAAACGGAATTGGAGTTAAATCAAGTATGAAGAATGATAAATATATATCTGTGCTTTTATTTACAATAATACTGTTATTCTTACAGGTATCTTGTTTTTCTCCTAATAGCATTCATGTTGTATCCGTGGAATTATCTGAAAATACAAAACCTGAACATACACACAGGATACAAAAAGTTGATAGTTTCGTATATAAAACTTACCTCTACTATTATGAACCTGAAAAGTTGCTTCCTGCTACTTTCAATGATATTCCTACTGAAGATGATTCATTATACTCAGAAGATTATAATGATATGAATAAGCTTGTATTTGCACCAGTTGTTTTTAATCCAATTATGATGTTTGGAAATAGCCAGATCTCTTTTGGTGGGGATAAGATTTATTTCAAAGCTACTTTCATTTTAAATACGACTGATAGTAATCTTATAAAAGAAATAGGAAAGGTTGAATTTAGGGAGAGCAACAAATATCAAATACAATTCTTACTGAGTGAATTAATCAAAATTTCAAAATTACCTATAGTTGATAGTATAGACCATAAAATTCAACTACTACTCCAGATAAATGATATGAGTAATTAACAGTTGCTCAATTTGGTTCTGTGCTGGATTCCGTGTCAAGCACGGAAAGGAGTTGTTAATTGTTTAATTGTTTTTGAGTTCTGGTATGTTGTTTGTAGGGATTTTTTCAATTTTGTCTAATTGAATAGGGATAGTTTCTAAAGTATCATTAAGACATTTTAATCCTCTACTGACAGGTACTTTTAAATTCATTTCTTTGATGAGTGAATCCATATATTCAAAGGCGGCAGTTTTAGTTTTAAAGAATCTTTCTTCATTATCGTTTATTTCGTTAAGAGTCATTTTAAAAGTCAACCTGCTCATGCTGGTTCCATAGGCAATAGCACCTTTTGGAAATAGATGTTTTTTGGTTAATTTTTTAAAAAACGGAGCAATCTGTTTATTAAAGTCAAGTTCAATAATAATACTATTAAAATCAATGATCATAAAAAGACGTCTGTTATGACTATGTTTTTTTAATAGAAAATCCATTTTTTTATAGAGATATACTAATTTTCTTATCGAATTAATCTTTAGTTTGCTGCTTGAAGTAAAATGTACAATACCTTTTTTGATATCAAATTCTGAAACAAGCTGTCTTGTTTTTATGTTATTCGTATGCAATCCCAAACCCTTATCAAATTAAGTAATTCTATTGATATAATCGGTATTATTCTATTTTCGATTAGTGCTTTTATTACAATTATTTCAAAAAAAGAACTCTTTAAAAATATTGACGCATATTATCAATAAAAACCAGCTTGATTCTGAAAATATATGGCATATACTTGGACACAAAATTAACTGTAAGTGTAAGAGAAATATGTCTGACTTTAAGAATTTAACCATCGGTATTTTAGCCCTTCAAGGGGACTATGAATGCCACAAAAATCAGCTCGATCTGCTTGGTGCGAAGAGTAGTTATGTACGGCTACCGAAACATCTTGCCAATATCGATGCTCTTATTATTCCTGGTGGCGAATCAACGACGATAAGTAAGCTTATAGACCGCTTTGGATTACGGGAGCCACTGGTCGATTTTGGAGAGTCTAAACCAATTTGGGGAACTTGTGCCGGGATGATTCTGTTATCAAATGAGATAGAAGCAAATCAGGCAAATGTCAAACCGTTACAACTTCTTGATATTGATATTGCCCGAACTGCTTTTGGACGGCAGGTTTTTTCGTTTGAAACCGAACTGATTTTGAACTTAAACGGTAAAGAGGTCAAAAGCGAGGCATCGTTTATTCGGGCTCCTCGGATTAAAAGAATTAGCAAGGGTGTAAATATTCTTGCAACTTATGAAAATGAAGCCGTATTGGTAGAGAAAGATAATATTATGGCAAGTTCGTTTCATACCGAGCTTGAAAATGACACCACTTTATTAAAGTTTTTTTTAGAAAATTATTTAGTGGATATTTTAAACAAATAAACGTATGTTAGATGGATGTATAAAGTCTTATTTACACAATCAATAGGTGAGCATTCGGCTCATGGGGCAAAACCTAAAGCCCCAACAAAAAGTGAACGTGCTATGGTGCCTCATTCCAAGCTTCCGAAATGGATGAAAACCACGGCCGCCAATGGACCGAATTTTAAAAGAGTGAAAGATATCTTAAACGAACATGGTCTGCACTCTGTTTGCCAAGAAGCTGCTTGTCCGAATATCCGAGAATGTTGGGATGAAGGCACGGCGACTTTTATGATTTTAGGGAAATATTGTACGAGAACTTGTAACTTTTGCGATGTTCTTAAAGGATTCCCAAAAGGACTTGATGAAGATGAACCTCGTCGGTTGGCCGATGTGGTTGCATTATTAAAATTAAAACAAGTAGTGATAACTTCGGTTACACGAGATGATCTGCCCGATGGGGGAGCGACTATTTTTGCCCGGACTATAGAGCTCCTCCGAAGGCAGGATAAAAATGTACAAGTGGAATTTTTGATTTCTGACTTAGGTGGAAATTATGATTCACTTAAAATTGTACTTGATTCAGGTATGGATGTATTAGCGCATAATGTAGAAACGGTTGGCAGACTGCACAAACGGGTTCGTGGTGCTGCCAAATTAGATCGTTCATTGCAAATGCTCAGGTGGATGCACGAATATCCTACTCGTCCTATCGTAAAAACAGGTATCATGGTTGGACTTGGTGAAACAGTCGACGAGGTTGTCGAACTGCTTCAACAGATTCATGCCACCGGTTGTGATCTTGTCACTATAGGTCAGTACTTACGACCTTCAGCGCAGCATCTTCCGGTTGAGAAATATTACCATCCGAACGAGTTTGCTGAACTTGCAAAAATTGGCAAAGAGATTGGTATCGGACATGTCGAGGCAGGTCCGATGGTACGTTCGTCGTATAAAGCATTTAATCAAACGCAACAACTTTTGGATAAAGCATGTTAAAGAAAATTCATATAGCGTCGCATCATGGTTTTTGCATGGGTGTAAAACGAGCCATTAAATTTGCCGAGGAAACATCTGAAAATGCAACCGGTACTGTGACAATTTTGAATGAAATTGTGCATAACGAACATGTCGTAGAAAAATTTAAGAAACGTGGTGTTGGTCAGGCAAAATCTGTTGATGATGTATCAGAAGGAACCCTTATAATTTCCGCCCATGGTATCGCTCCTGATATTATTAGAAAAGCGGAGAGCAAAGGTCTTAATGTTATCGACGCTACCTGTCCGCTTGTGACAAATATTTATGATATTATTACCGATGCTGTCAAAGATGGCTATAATATTATTCATTACGGCAATCCGCATCATGAAGAAACTATGGGAATTGTCGGATATGCTCCTGACCATATTACATGTGCTGCCAACGAAGAAGAGCTGCTTGCCCTTCCTGATTGGAGTGATAGAAAACTTGGTCTGACAGTACAGACAACTGCTCATATTGAAGATTTTGCTATAGTAGAAAAAAAGGCTCTAAAAAAATGGCCACACTTAAAAATATTTAACACTATTTGTAATGCAACGACAAAACGTCAGTCCGCTATTTTAGAGCTTGCTCCAAAAGTTGATATGGTCTTAGTTGTTGGTTCAAATTCATCAGCGAATTCACATCGTTTAGCAGCAATTTCAAATGATATTTGTGGCAATGGCATACTGATTGGTTCAGCCAAAGATGTCGATGCCAGCTGGTTTGATGATGCCACTATAGAATCTGTCGGAATCTCGGCAGGTGCCTCAACTCCTGATTTTCTTGTGGAAGATGTCATTAAAAAGTTGGTTGAAATTTCAGGTGGAACTGCTGAAGTTCTGCAATCAGAAACTGATCGAAAAAAAGTTTCCCGAACTATCGGATAATTAACTCGTAAATTTTTTTACATAAAGGTATACATAATGGGTCTAAGTTTAGCATATTTTGGAGATTTGGTTATATTTGCAACAGCGGTTTCGCTGGTCTTGTCTCTGGTCTTTTATTCTATGGCATGGAGAGGCAAAGATGAATATCTAAACCTTGCTCGCAATTTTTACTACGCCTCTACAGGGCTTATTGTCGTTACAATTGCTGTCTTATTCTATCTGATTCTCACTCATGACTTTACTGTTGCCTATGTATATTCATATTCCTCGACTGATTTACCGCTTGGGTATCTCATATCGACCTTATGGGGCGGGCAAGAGGGAACGTTCCTGCTTTGGATTTTCTTTACATCGATTCTTGGAGTTGTCATGCTTCGGACTGCCGGTGATTTTGAAAAAGGAAATATGGTTTTTGTGAATCTTTTTATTATATCGATTATAATTATTCTTATAAAAAAATCACCATTTGAATTGCTTCCTGTCTTTCGAACCGAAGGTGCCGGTTTAAATCCGTTACTACAAAATTTCTGGATGCAGATTCATCCGCCGATAATGTTTGTCGGTTTCTCCGGTGCAGTATTTCCATTTGCATTTGCAATGACCGGTTTAGTAGAAAGAAAGTATACCCAATGGGCTGAATCAGCTCGCAAATGGACAGTCTTTGCGTGGCTTACTCTCGGTGTCTCACTCGTGATGGGTGGATACTGGGCATATATCACTCTCGGATGGGGTGGATTCTGGGCATGGGCCCCGGTTGAAAACTCATCGTTTATTCCGTGGATATTTTTAGCAGCACAAATTCATGTTCTATTTATCAATCGACTACGCAAAGGGCTCATGCGGTTTTCACTCTTTATGGTTTGTCTTTCGTTTTGGTCGGTTCTTTATGGTACTTTCCTAACTCGCTCAGGCGTTCTTGCTGACTTCTCGGTGCACTCTTTTGTCGACCTTGGATTAAATAATTATTTGGTAAGCGGACTTCTGCTTTTTGTTATAATTGGTTTAGGTTTGATAGCTTTCAGATGGAGAGACATCACCCCGAACCCGGCTTTTTCTGAAGTTGCTTCCAGATCGTATATGGTAACGCTAGGCGTTTTGGTTCTGTTTATCGGTGGAGTATTGACTCTGCTTGGTACATCTGCACCGCTACTCACACGATTTAACGAAGACCCTTCAGCGGTCGGACTGCATTATTATTTTGTCACAATGACTCCGATTGCAATCGGTCTTATGTTGCTTCTTGGATTATTCCCGGCCTTTAAATGGAACAAAGGACTTTCAAAACCAAAAATTCTGATGTCGGGTGTTTCTGCAGGGTTGCTTACTATTATTGGTCTGCTTGTGACCGGTTTTACTTATGAACTGATGTATCTCTTATTCTTTGGGACTGCTGTTATGGCAATTGTTTCAAATAGCATAGTTTTATATATTTCTTTTAAAGATAAAAAATTCGTTCCCGGTTATCTTGCTCATATCGGTATTGCAGTCGCAATGATAGGTGCAGGACTTTCGGCAGGTTTTGAAACAAAGAAAACAATTGTGTTACCACAAAATGAAGTAGTCACGGCAATGGGATATGAAATGAAATTCACACAGATAGTTGATAATGCAAAAGGCTTTAACTGTTATGTTGAAATTTCATCAGACGATGACAATTTTGTCGCAATTTTACCTCATGAATTTCCAAAAAATCAAGAGGGTGTTATGCGGAAACCGCATGTAGAAAAATATCTTACCCATGATATATATGTAGCTCCAATTGGGATGGAACAGCAGACCTCAAATGACCCATCGATATTTGAATTTGCCAAAGAAGAGACAAAAACAATCGATAAATATGAGATAACTTTTCATGATTATGAACTTTCATCTCATGGTGAAAATGGGGCAACAACTGCCGGGGCAAATTTAACGATTGTCTATGACGGTAAAACAGAAAAAATCTCGCCAATGATTCAGGTCTTGGGTGATGAAGTTTCAACCAAAGAAGCTGTTTTCGATTACAACAAAGGACGAGTTTTTATCTCCGGTATTTCACCTGAAAACGGATCGATTATTCTAAAGATCATGGGTGACTTTATTCCGCAAGGTGAATTAGCTCAGGCAAGCCTGGTTATTGAACTATCTAAAAAACCGTTGATCAATCTCTTTTGGTTCGGGACAATGCTTTGTTTCTTATCCGGCGGGCTTTCATTGCGGAAGCGGAAACGTCGTTCAAAAAACAGCCCATCTGATCCTACAACTGTAGTAAGTAGCAAAAAAGAACTGGTTTCCTAAAGTTTCAGATTGCTTTTTTAGAAAAATATCTTACATTCCCATAGCAATAAAACTTTTTATGGGAAAAGCTTTTGTTGCTCCTTACTTTTTTAACAGTTAGTAAGGATTACATCTCAGTTTGTCAGAATGGTAAATTATCAGAGAGATTTAATACGTAGATTTATTTCATACGATAAGGTTGTAGTGCAAAAAATTAAATTTTGTAAAGTCGAAGAACTTCCGGCTGGGAAGTCAATAGACAAAAAGATACTTGCTCGTAAAATCGCAGTTTATAATGATAATGGTAAGATTTCTGCTATGGAATCTGAATGCAAACATATGAAAGCACCGCTTAATATGGCTGAGGCTATCGAAGGCGTGGTTACATGTAACTGGCATGACTGGAAATACGACTTAAAGAGTGGAAAATGTCTCACTCATGAAAATATGGATTTAAAAAAATTCGAAATTGAAATATCCGATGGTTGGATTTATATCATCTTTGATTTTTAATTATCTTGAAAGGTTTTTATGTTTCAAAAGGTTCATAAATATTTAGAAAAAAAGATTCCTGAACGTCCTGCAATTTTACGCCAAATGGAAGACCATGCTGCTGAAAATGATTTTCCGATTATTGGTCCTTTAGTAGGTCGTTATTTATTTCAGACTGCTCATATGATGAAAGCACGAAAAATACTCGAACTTGGTTCGGGCTTCGGCTATTCGGCTTTTTGGTTTTCACTAGCTATCAAAGGAAAAGGTCATATCACTATGACTGATTCATCTGTAGCCAACAAACGTACTGCTTTTGACTTTTTTAAACGAGCCGGTTTGCAGACGCAATTTGATTTTAAAGTTGGTGATGCACTGAAGTCTATAAAAAAAATCGACGGTCCGTTTGATATAATCTTAAATGATATCAATAAAATCGACTACCCCAAAACTATTGATTTAGCTGCTTCTCGGCTTAAAAAAGGTGGTCTTTTCATTACCGATAATCTTATCTGGTCCGGCAAAGTTTGTGATAAAAAGCAGGATGCTGATACGAAAGCTATTGTAGAATTTACTGATGATTTGTATAAAGATAGTCGCTTTTTTACAACTATTATGCCTATTCGCGATGGTATAGCTATTTCGGTTCGGTTATAGGAGAAGAAAATAGAACTTTAGATAATCTTTTTTATTGATTTTGAAACTATTCAACTTTACATTCGTTTAACTATTAGAGGTTGGAATTTAAACTCAAACTCAATATTTCCGATAATAACTTTAGAATCTCAAATGACTCTCTGCACATTTTTAGTCGGTATTTAACTTTTTGAAGTTCTAAGAATTCAAGGAAAAATAAATTCAGAAATCTCGTCAATATTTATATTGACAATTATGTATATGTTCACTATGTAAGATAAATCCAAACTTATTTTTGGAATTTCATTAACAATTAAAATTTAACGAAGAACAAAAAAATTGATTTAACATTTTTTTGGAGGAATTATGGCTCCTAAACGAGCAACATTTTATACTTTTGCTAATGACACTATTTGTCATGATGCAAAACAATTTATCGAAGATTCAGGAGTTTTGCTTACTGTCCGCAAACTGGATGAAAACCCACTTACTGTTTTTGAATTGAAAAATTTAATCGGTCATATCGACGTGAAGCATTTTTTAAACACTGCTGCACCGGAGTATACTAAATTAAATATCGCTGAGATATTACATGACAGAAAAGCACTTTTTCAACTCATAGCAGATAATAACTCATTGTTACGTCGCCCTATTATTACAACGATACGTCTAATCACTATCGGGTGTGATAAAAAGAGACTTGCGGAAATGCTTCAGATTTCTCAAGGTAACATTCATCATGAAGAACCTAAAGGTAATCTGAAAAACAGCAAGTATGTGACTCGAAGAACTATTTCTAAAAGTTCTGATTCTAAACCATCGACATCATCTGCTCGGGCATCAAAGTAATCTGAATATTTCTTGCATTTTTTCATACTTCATTCTATCTTTTCTTAGGTAAGTTAATGTAAATAAGAGGTATATGGTATGGATATCGAACGAGAAATTCTTGAAACAGATATATTAATAGTAGGTGCTGGTCCGGCAGGACTTGCAACGGCGTATAAGATTGCAAAATTAGTTGAAGCGCAATCTTTAGAAATGCCGGAAATTCTACTGATAGATAAAGCAGCATACGCCGGTGCACATTCGCTATCCGGTGCAGTGATGAATCCGAGAGGCATTGCCGAACTTATTCCTGATTTTAAAGAATTGGGTGCACCGCTTGAGGCGGAAGTTACCGCCGATTCTATGCACTATCTTTTTAAAAATAGTTCGCTAAAATTTCCATTCATGCCACCATCGTTACATAACCATGGCAACTATGTTATTTCTCTCAATAAATTTACTACATGGCTTGCTGAACAAGTTGAAGCTTTAGGCATAGATGTATATGCCGGGCTTGCAGGCTATGAATTAATAATTGCAGATGGCAAAGTTACCGGTATTCAAACTGTTGATATGGGTCTTGATAAAGAGGGCGAAAAACGTTCAAACTTTGAACCCGGTTCTATTATACAAGCAAAAGTGACAATTCTATGCGAAGGTGTGCATGGTTCTTTGACAAGACATGCCTTTGAGAAAATTACTGAACTTCTAGAGAATTCTATTCCACAAACATATTTGACCGGAGTAAAAGAAGTATGGGAAGTTCCTGAAGGGCGTATCAATGCCGGCGATGTTATCCATACTATCGGATATCCGCAACCGCTCAATGAATATGGCGGTGGGTGGATTTATGGTATGGGTGAGAACAAAGTTTCGGTCGGGTTTGCCGTTGGGCTTAATTCACCGAACCCTATGAATGATCCGCATATGAAATTCCAACAGTATAAAATGCATCCTGTTGTCAAAAAGATTTTAGAAGGTGGCTCGATGCTTCACTATGGTGCCAAAACAATGCCGGATAACGGTTATTACTCGATGCCAAAACTGTACCATGATGGTTTGATGCTCTGTGGTGATTCGGCAGGCTTTTTAAACCCTGCCAAACTCAAGGGTGTTCATCTGGCAATCAAATCGGGAATCATGGCTGCCGAAACAGCTGTTGAAGCATTACAAGCAGATGACTTCTCTCAAAAAACATTAGCTGGTTATAAAACAAAATTTGATAATAGCTGGGCGAAGACTGAGATGTATCAATCACGAAATTTCCACGCTGGTTTCAAGAGCGGGCTTATTCCGGGCATGATACACGCATCGATTCAAATGCTAACCGGTGGCGGTGGACTCTTTGATCGCAAAGAATCAAAACGTGACCATGAATATATGCTGACTAAAGATGAATACATGCAGGAATTTGGCGTGGAACCATCCAAGGCATCACTTAAATTTGATAACGAATATTTATTTGATAAATTGACCAACGTGTATAAATCAGGAACGATGCACGAGGAAGAACAACCATCGCATTTACAAATTACCGACTTTGATATTTGTAATACAAAATGTAAAGAAGAATACGGCAATCCGTGTCAGCATTTCTGTCCGGCACAAGTGTATGAAATGGTTGAAGATGGTGCCGATACAAAATTACAACTGACACCATCTAATTGTGTCCATTGTAAAACATGCGATATTGCAGATCCGTATCAGGTAATCAGATGGGTGACACCTCAGGGTGGCGAAGGTCCTAACTATACTAATTGTTAGTTTGAAATAAACAGATATCTAAACGGGACAGATGATAGTCCCGTTTTTTTTTGACAAAGATACCAAAGATGGAGAGTGTACTATGACCGCAATGATAATAGGAACACTTGGGGTAACATTATTACTTATAGCATTTGGATTAAACATCAGCCATAAATTATCTGAAAATTCTAAGGAATATCTTCTAATGAATATTGTAGGTTCTTTGATGGCAGCTTGGTACGCCTACGTTGGGGGAGTCTATCCTTTTATTGTTTTAGAAATTGTTTGGGCGTTGGTTGCATTTGTCAGGTTGATGAACAACAGCAAAGTAAAAGTTGATGCATAAAAAAAGCCCGCTATCAAAGCGAGCTTTCAAAAATCTTATTATCTGTTTTTTAGTATGAACTATTTATTTAACCTTTTAAATCTTTTCCGAACAACTCCGCCTGCTAAACCTAAAGCAAAAAGAAGCATCGTTGCCGGTTCAGGAGTATCAGTTACAACAGTAAGCTGAATCTTATCATTAAAGAAATGACGATCAGGGTCAAAACCAAATCCAAAATTACCATCGGCAGAGAACGAAATGAAATCATCGAGAAGTCCCATTGATGCAAAATCGTAATTCAAATCTACCCAGTCACCATTCGGACCGCCATCTGTGTCAGTCCAGGCATCAACAACAACGCCCTGACCTTCATAGAAATTTTGAATATCATCAGGAAGACCAACAGATGCGTTATCATCACCAACATACAAGCCGGCATCCATCTGGTCCATCATATTGATAAATAACATATTAGGTTCAGGCCACCAGTTGTTTACATTTTTAACGGTCAAAAAGACATTTGAAATTTTTTCATCTCCAAAATCATGATCGATTCCCCATCCGTAATAATAGCCGTGATCTAAATCAAACATATCGGCTGGTGTTGGGGAGAAATGATGTACCCCTGCTGAAGCAGAGCCAAAGGCAAAAAGCAAAAGTAATAATGCGATAACTGTTTTTTTCATGTTAATCCCTAAATAACTGTTTATTCTTTTATCTACATAGTACTAAGCAACTTACGAGCCAAGAAATGGCTATAAATATAAAACATGAGCTGAAAATTTATCGTGTTGTCAGACAATAAGATACAGATAAAAGTAGATATAAGTAGTCTATGAGGGTTGGATTAAAAAATGTGTAGAATTAATTGAAAGTATGCAAAGAGTAGCAACTAATCAGAAAGTAACCATGCAAGTTAGTGCAAGTTGTTAAGTCCGTTTATGTTCCGCAAGTGCCACAGCCTGAGCAGGATTTGATTTCGTCGTTCATTCCTCCTGCTGACAATTCGGCGAGAAGAGTGATACCGTCGGGGGTGTACTCAATTGAATCGACAGTACAGAAATCTTTGACCCCGCCCGAGTGTTCACCGATGATTATGCCTAAGCCGGATTTGATAGCAATGAAATGTTTGAGGTAGAGATACTCCCAGGTTTTGCTTTCGGTCGGGAATTCAACAAACAGTTCTTCGGGGGTCAGTTTTAATATTTCGCTGATCGGTTTGTCTTTGAGCCATTTGGTTAGCATTGCACGACGGCCAACATCGCCACCGCAGGTTTTTTTGGTAAGCTTGTAGCGGACAAAATTATCATTTTGGTCGACTAAAATTTTGAGCGAATCTGTAATATCTTTACATGGCATAACACAATATACGCGAGTTTCGGGGAAGTGTGAGAGATTATTTATTGTAATAACAAAATCTTTATAATAGATTAGAGTTATGGAATATATTATAAATCGACCGTTTTATACCAAGTATGCATGGGCATATGATGATATTATAAAACGACCATATAAAAAAGATTGCGATTTTATAGAAAAGATTTTCCGTTTAAAAAGCTCTCATGACCAATTATCAATTTTAGATGTTGGTTGCGGGACAGGAACCTACGCTCTTGAACTTGCACAGCGGGGATTTCAAGTTACAGGTATAGATATTTCTAAAGAGCAAATAGCAGTAGCTAATACTAAACTTGTAAATGAAAAATTAGATATTGAGTTTCTTAAAGCAGATATGTTTGATTTAAAGTTTAAGCAAAAATTTGATTTAGTTCTTTGTCGTGGGGTCTTAAATGATATTATTAATAATAAATTACGGTTAAAAATATTTCAGATATTTAAATCATTGCTTCATAAGAATGGCGTTTTAGTTTTTGATGTGAGAGATTGGGAGAATTCTTATAAAGCAAAAAGTAAGAACCGGATTACGGAAAAAATTATTTCTTTGGAAAAAGGGCAATTATCATTTAAGTCAGAGACAAAATTTAATATAGCATTAAAACAACTATTAATAAAAGAAACTCATATCTTAAAAAACAATAATATAGATGATATTGATGAGTATGCGTTTATAATGCAATGCTGGACTACTGATGAGTTAAAATATAATCTCGAAAATGCTCAATTTAATAAATTTGATTTTTATGGAGACTATAAACTTGATGTTGCATACGGCGAGACAGAAAAAATAATTGTTGTAGCTAAATAAATGGCGGAACCAAAAAAGGATTTCACTCTACTATTCTCATAATACAGCAAATATTATCTAAGAGAGTTTGTAAGGGAGCTGTGAAAGGTTATTTAAAAGATAATTGATAAATGCTCTTTAAAGTGCTATATAAATATAATGAAAAATAAATTATCATATGAATTTGATTATTCAAATTTTGTATCATAACGGGAGGCACATCGTTGAAAAAGATTCTCATGGTTTTACTTTTGGGTTTAATTATATCATCAAACCTTATTGCACAAGATATCAATTGGGAAGTTGAAAGTGAGAAAAAATTTCATTGGTTGGAAACATACAATGATAGCTTATTAATAGCAGGCTCAAAAAATACAATTACAGCTTATAATAGTATAACGGGTGAGATTGTTTGGGAAATTAATGATTTTAACAATGTAGATAAAACAGTATTAACTCATCTGAGTGGGACAGATAAAGCAATTATTATTCAATATAAACAAAATTTCCCCGATAAGAAAGACCCTATAAGAAACAAAATGTATCCATACCTTCTGGATGTTCCATCTGGAGAAATTATCGCTGACCATGTATCAATGGATATTTATCATAGTCTTGGTGGCTATAGACTGCCTAATGGAAATTTATTTTTTTATTCGTATGATACGAAAAAAAATATTTCTCTGCGAGTTATTGATTTGCAATCCGGAAACAGTATCTGGGTCGATTCGTTAGCATATAAAAAAGAAAAGCCAAAGATATTAAAAGAGAAAAAATCAGAAAATATTTCTGTTAAAACAATCATCGGAAATCAACCTCCGGTTTTTGATACTGATAGTACTATGATAATTCTTGATGATAAAAAGTATGTTCGTAAATGGAACTTTCATACCGGGGAAATACTATGGGAAAAAGAATTTAAGCAGAGACATCATATTGTCAAAAAAGATAATTTTGCTTTTGCACAGCTAAATTCTGATAGCACTGTTTTGTATATGGTAGTTATGAAATCTCTTTGTGCTATCGATGTGAGTGATGGTTCAGTCGTTTGGCAAACAGATAAGATAAACAAAAGAATTAAACAAATTACGCAGAATGAATCGGACATTATTTTAAAGTTGGCTGGGTTGAAAAAGGAAAGAAGATTCATGTATCTGGGCAAGATTGATAAAGCTGATGGAAAAATTGTGTATATTACTGATGATTTATTTCTGAACAAAAACGACTCTCATCTGTTATGGCAGGGTGACAAACTTGTAATCTATGTAGATAATTATATTTATACATTTGATCATGAAAAAAATGAATCAGTTCGGTTGCCGAATAAAATTAAATTTAAACATGGTGATAAACCTCAAAAAATTTATTTAGTTGGTGATAGTTATTATATACAATCATCTCAAAATCTTATGCAAATTGACACATTGGGAAATATAGTTTTCCATACCGAAGTGCAGCCACCTGATATGAGTTTAGGGAAAACATTATTGTTTGTAGCAGCTCTCGGTTTTTCAATATACTCTGATATGTTTTTCAATTTAGAAGTACCGGAATACAAAAGTTCTGATGAAAGTAGTTCCTATCTTTATATGCTCAAGAAAAATATTCTGCAAGAGGGCTCAAAATGTGATGGTATTGCGAAGATTAACTTTTTAACCGGTGAACTTGTTTCTGAACTTTGTTTAAATACAAAAACTCCAATATATGCAGTTGATGAAGTAAATGATTGTATTTACTATGTGAAAGACAAAAAAACAATTATCTGCCAAAGCTGGTAACTGTTTTTTGAAGTTTTATTAAAAGAAAAGTCAGGTCTTGAAAAGACCTACCTATAATATAAGTCTGATTTACGAATTAAAATAAAAGAAGCGATGATTCCTATAAATCGAAAACTTTGCGTTTGTTTTTGTCGGCAGTGTTGCGGAAGTCCCATTTGTTTTCAAGTCGAAGTACTCCACGAGGGCAGACATGAGCGCACATCCCACAACCAACACAAGAAGCTCGTTTGAATGATTGATTGGTCTGAGCGTAGGAGCGAACATCGATACCCATCTCACAATATGTCGAACAGTTCCCGCAGGAGATACACATCTCATCTTTGACGGTTATGCGGAACCTTCCGAATTTCTGAATCAAGCCAAGCAAGGCAGCCATTGGACAGAAGAACCGACACCAGACTCTTGAACCCATCAACGGGTAGAGTCCCACGCCAAGCACTCCCGAGAGCATAGCAACAACTAAGAACTGGTAGGTGCCTTGAATCTTTGAGGCGACCTAATCAAAAGTTGCATGATTTGTTACCCACTCACCTGCTGCGTTTTCGAAGTGCAGACCCCAGTTGATAATGACAAGCGATGTTGAAAGAATCGCAAGCAGTAAAACAGTATGGATAGAAATCTGTTCAAACTTCCATGCCTTGACAGATTTACTCGATAGCTGACGGAATGGATCGCCGGCTGTTTCAGCAAGACCACCGCATCCGCAGACCCATGAACAGTACCATCGTTTCCCATAGAGAAGAGTCAGGATTGGTGCGACGATTAAAGAACCAACAAAGGCGTAGACAATTATGAGAAGCGGATATTCAAAAATATATTCTGGACTAAACTGTTCTATACCTAATGGCCAGAACTTAGCGAAGTTGAATCCTTTTGATTCAAACATTCCCATGATTTCTGGGATAGAAAAAGCAAAAACGATTTGGAAAAATATGAGTGTGAAAGTTCTGAACTTTTGGTAACGACTATTGCCATGGGTATTGATAAAAAACAAACCACCTGCGACGATTGAAATTGTATAGAGAACGCCATAGAGATTCCATTTACTTTCAAGCCCAACAAGATGCGCCCAACTGTCAGGTATGTTTGTAAAATAAATGAGCAGATAAAAAGCAAAAAGTAAAAATGAAAGTACCCAGGCTATCATCCCTTTAGATTTCAAAGGAGATTTATAAGTTGACATCAAACTTGCTTGCATAATCAATCCATCCTAGGAAACTTTTTGGTTGAGTTTAAAGGTTGGCATGAACTCTTCATCAAAGAGTGCTTCATGTAGATGCTTCAGTACCCAGTCAAGTTGCCGTTTTTCATCAACCCAGTTGACAAGCACCCGATGGTCCCATCTTCGTCCAAGCATATTAAACCCTGCAACAGAATTGTCTGGTAGGTATGTTATGCGAATGGTATAGTTGGTGTCATCTTCTTGAGAAAAATAATTTTTCTCACCATCGAGATTAAAATTGACAAGTCCTGCGGTAGTATACTTAATATCAAAAAACTTTGCCGAGTTATAAAACGTACCCCGTTTGTAAATTTTGTTCATGCCTATCAAATTCGATGCTGCTATCTTACCTTGGTCACGACCAGTGTACCAAAGTTGTTCAGGGCGACGAACATTGTTGAACCACATGACTGCTGCACAATCGCCGGCGGTGTATATATTATCATAATTTGTTTTCAGATTTTCATCGGCGATAATTCCGCCACGTTCATCCAGAGCAAGAGATGACTCTTTGAGCCAATCGGTTTGTGGACGAACACCAACGGCGATGACGACTAAATCGCAATCGACAATTTCACCGTCGCCTGTTTTGACTCCGACAACTTTTCCATCTTTACCAAGTATCTCGGCAAATTCGGTTTTCAATCGCAAATCAACTTTATGATGTCGCATATGGTCGGCGATAATGTCACCTTCATTTTGGTCAAGTGCTATTGGCCAATAGAAATCTTCACGAATTAAAAATGTTACATCGATACCAGCAAGTAAAAGAATTTCAACTGTTTCGATTCCGATAAGTCCTCCACCAACAACGACAGCTTTTTTTGAAGTTTTAGCTTTTTCCTTGAGCCATTGTAAATCTTGCCATGTGACAAAATTACCAACACCATCTAATTCCGAACCGGGCCATCCAAACATTGCGGGTACAGAGCCACATGCGATAAGTAATTTGTCATACGATACGGTCTTGCCACTTTCAAGCATGAGCTTGTTGGCGTCGGGGTCAAGTGTGCTGACTTTATCGTTGATACGTTTGAAGCCCATTTTTTCATAGTGGTCTCGTTCAAATGGTTCAACGCATTGTTCGCTGAGCTGACCGCAGAAAACATACATAAGAGCTGTGCGACTAAAATGATGCTCGGTTTCATAGGAGATAATTGAAATCTCGGCATCGTTATCGTAATTTCGCAGTGAATTGGCGGCATTGATTCCGGCGACACCATTTCCAATTATGACATAGTGCATACATTGCTCCTTTGAGTTCTTTCAGTAAGTTCTAAAAAGGTGCTGTTAATATCTTTGTATGTAAAGTTTAAACTTTTAATGGATTAACTCCGTTTCAGAGAAGAAAGAAATCCAGGCAAACCAATACGATGTTACCACACCAACAGGTTTATTATCTTTCTTTTCATAAGCTATAACTGTATTTGATTCATTATCAAAATCTATAACAACTGTCAGCTCACCTGATTTAAATGAATAACTTTTATTTTTTATTAAATAGTCTTTTGAAACTGCGACAATTTTATCGTCATGACGAATCCCAAATACTAATTCTTTGCCACCGAGTTTATTAAATGTATCGGCACGTTCAAAAATTCCGAACTTGGTGCTGTCATCCATATATTTTTTATAATGCGAACTAGCTTCACCAATGATTTCTTTTTTCAGAAGAACTCCGTTAGGGTATTGTTTTTTGAATTCAGCAAAAGTGGAATGGAAAAAACTGTTAAACATCTCAAGTTTTTTTCCTTTGAGATCTCCCTGAATTGCTTCACCTGTTATTTGCGCCCAAAGAGTTTTGTTTTCTAAATCCTGCATGACTAAGGCATCCTGCCAGAGGGAACCAGATGCTTGGAAAGTATGACGGATAGAATCTACATTTGCGGTATACACGATACCGGTATAGCAAAGTGGTCACCATGTGACCGTGATTGCTTTGCCATTTATATAATCATTTACAATTTCGTGCTGGTCAAGATGCCATATAGAATATGCTTTGGCTTTGTTCCCATCGGTAACAACGATAACCGGTTCATTATCGTAGTACAACGATTCGGCATCGGCAATAGAAATAAACTGTGGGTCAAAAATTGCGGGGATATCACCCGGCTTGAGCAAGGTATACATAGTATGACCGAGCACTTCTGTTTTCTTTGGTTCAGGTCTTTGTGCAAAAACAGATGCTGTTGCGAAAGCGACAAAGCAGAAAATCATCAATGATTTTTTTGCGAACATAATTATTCCTTTTTGTTATCGAGAGTTTATAACCAATAAACAGTTAGAAAGATAAAAATGTTCCTGAGAAAATCAAGATAAAGAAAAGTCGAGTGAAGCTACGATATTGCCATTGATAATAAGTTCAAGGCTGTGTTTGCCCGCATAATGTTTACGGGTAGACATCTCTTTGAAGGAATGTTTTGTAGAAAGGGGGATATGCTGGTTGCCGTCCATTTTTTTTTCTGAAAGTTTAAAAACTTTTGGGGATTGTTTACCGTTTTTTTTCATGTAATACAATTTATAATCTATCGCCAGTTTTTGGTTCTTTGAAGTTTTCGATAAAAGATCAAATGAAATTATAGCTGAATCACCAATCGTAATTTTCTTTTTATCCATTTTGAAGTTTGAAATTTTAAGCTTTGGCTTTTCAGTGAATCCAAAGAGAGGGAACACTTCGGGTTGGCCTTTTTTTAGAAGTGTACGACAGGCATGTTTGACAATCCAATTTGTTTCGGGGCAATTTTGTTTGAGCCATTTTTTTCCAGTTTTGATAACGAGAAGAGGATGATCTTTTGAAATATCATTAAGATTATTTGCGACTGCTTTGCGAACATACAACGATGAATCTGCTTTCAAAATTTCAAGAATTCGCAAAACTTCGGTTGGGTCTTTTTTGAACTGTTCAACATGAGGCATCCATACACCGCGAGGACGAGTCCCTTCGGCAGCAAGTCTGCGGACATGCTCGTTATTATCAACTGCCCACTTGTGTAAAATCGGAATCATCTTTTCAGTATGCTGAATCATATAGGGGCGGATGGCAAACTCTGCCGTACTGTATCTTGTGAGGATTTCCATCGCCTGTATTGATTCGTCAAAATAATCAAGTCCGAACTTTTCTACATAGGTAAGCATTGCCCAGTTTTCAAAAGTTCCAGCAAGAGGTGCAGTTTTGATGAGTATCTTGATAGCTTGATGGTAATTTTTCGGAAGGAATTCTTTGAGTGCTTCGGCTATGGTGTTGATGCGTTCTTTCAACTCACGTTTAAAAAAATCTTCCGTCAGTATAAAATCGGTAAAGCCGCATTGGTCGAACTTTTTGGAAGCTCGACCAAGTTGTGCAGCTAGGGTTTTAACCGTTTCTGAATTTATTGAATCTTTCCAGAGACCAGACTCCGGTCTAATTTCAATATCAGGAGCCATAATTTAGGATAGCTCATCCACTAATTTTACAAACTCATCTACATCGGCAAGAGCAGTATCAACAGCACCTTTCCAGAAAGATTCATCGGTAAGGTCAACACCAAGATGTTTTTCGGTGAGTGCTTCAGTTGTCATGATACCGGTATCTGCTAAGAGCGAATCATACTTGGCGGCAAATGTTGCGCCTTCTGATTTTGCTCTGGCATATAAACCACCGGAATACATATATCCGAAGGTGTACGGGAAGTTATAAAATGGAGCACCGGTAAAGTAGAAATGTAATTTCGAACACCAGAACAGAGGATGATAACCTGAGTCATCAAGCAAATCGCCAAAGGCTTCTTTTTGTGCTTCGACCATTAAGTCTTTTAGTTCTTGGGTAGAAAGGACACCATCTTTACGTTTTTTATAAAACTTGGTATCAAAGATATACCTTGAATGAATGTCACACATCATAGTGTAGGCACCTTGTAACTTCTGCTCGATAAGCATCAGCTTTTCCCGGGCATCTTCAGTTTGAGCCAGGGCAGCGTCGGTGACAACTGCTTCGGCAAATGTTGATGCGGTCTCGGCAAGGTTCATTGGGTAGTGTTGGGCAAACGGAGCTTTGTCATTTAAGACCCAGCTATGATAGGCATGACCAAGTTCATGGGCGAGAGTCAGAAGGTTTTCATATGTGTTTGCATAAGTCATGAAAATCCGAGATTGATTATTTTTGCCCATGCCGGTACAGAAACCACCGCCACGCTTGTTCGGACGATCTTCAGCTTCAATCCAATTTTTGTCAATAGCCATTTTACAAAATGCAGCCATGTCCGGTGAAAAAGTTTTGACATTTTCATAGATAAATTCAGCTGCTTCGTCGTATGGGTATATCTTTTCAGCATTACCACAAGGAGCAAACTGGTCGTACCATGAAAATTTATCAATGTTTAAAAGTTTTTTATTAGCATCGATATATGGTTTGAGGCGGTGCAGATTATCTTTGATAACTTTCCACATTGTGTCAAGCGTCTTCTGTTGCATACGTGATTGCTTGAGTGGTTCGTATGAAGCTGATTCCCATCCACGACGTTCATAAATTGAAAGTCTGAAGCCTGCCATCGAGTTTAACATCATGCCGGCTAGGTCTGCTTTTTCTTCCCATGCTCCGACCATTTTGTCAAATGATTGTTTGCGAACGTCACGGTTGGCATCGGACATTTTTGTTGCAAGCTGACCGAGAGACATTGTTGTGGTTTTGCCGTTTTCTTCAAAATCAACTTTCATGCCACCTGACATTTTGCTATAAATCTGATCCCAGGCATGGTAACCGTTTACTTCAAGTTCTAAAGCTAAGGATTCCATTTCAACGGGCATTTTACTTTTTGCGAGGTCACGCATTTCGTTTAAATAAAATTCGATTTCTTTGATACGGTCATCAGCTAAAAGTTTGTTCCAGTTTTCGTCGGTTTGCTGGAGGGCGAGTGATTCAAGAGTTGCTTTAATTTTTTGCCAACGAGAGTAATAGACCATGCCTTCGCTTTCGATAGCATCGGCAGCGGAGTCGGTTGTGTCTTGCGATGTGAGGCAACCTGAGAATGAAAGAATTAGTTCGATATCTTCGCCCAGTGTTTGCCAATCTAAGATAAAATCTGCCCAGACAGAAAGAGATGAATCGTCAAGTCCTGTTTGCAGTTGGTTTAAATCTTTTTCAGCTTTTTCTAAACGTACCTTGACATCTTGGCGATGTTTCTTATACGCTTCTGAAGCAGAGCCGCCTTCAAAAATTGAATCTAAGTCCCATTTTGGGGCAGGTTTTGTTTTTGTTGAGGTCGTCATTTTTCTATATCTCCATTGAAATTATTTTAAATATATAAGCAGTTAATATAGTGTAACGATATATCAAAGGCAATAGTTTCAGGAGGAACAGATTAAATTTGTGAGGTGAATACAGCCATAAAATCTGTTTAAGTGTCGAGTGAGCTATTCAGTTAAATTCTTTAGTTCTTGCAAATAACAGATTTTAGTATATTTTAATATTATGTTAGTATAATCATAATTGGAGGAATAAACTGAATGAAAACAATCCAAAATATCTTCTTAACGCTTATTCTCACTTTTTTAATAACAAATCTGTTTCTGTTATCTAGAGTATCAGGCGAAAAAATTAATGACAAATCCTTACTTTCTTCTTGTTGTATAGGTATTAGAGGAAATGTTGATAATGATGTTCTTGAACAAATTGATATTTCAGATTTAGTATTTCTTGTAGACTTTATTTTCTCTTCTGGAACAATCCCAATTTGTTTAGAAGAAGCAAATATTGATGCGGATATTGAAGAGAAAATTGACATCTCAGATTTAGTATTTCTTGTAGACTTCATTTTCAATAGTGGAGTTACTCCAAACAATTGTCCTAACAATGATCCTATTATAACTTGGGAGAAAACATTCGGTGGGACACATGATGAGGGAGGTCAGTCTGCATGTGAGACATCTGATGGTGGTTATATAATAACCGGCTCTACACTATCTTTTGGAGCTGATCGTGGTGATGTTTACCTTGTCAAGTCAGATAAGAATGGTACTCTTGTTTGGGAGAAAACTTTTGGTGGGGCACAAGGCGATAATGGAAATTCCGTATGTGAAACATCAGATGGCGGCTATATAATAGTCGGTTATACATATGCTTTTGGTGCTGTTTTATCTGATGTTTATGTGATTAAGACGGATAGCTTGGGAACTCTTATTTGGGAGAAAACATTCGGTGGGACACATGATGAGAAAGGTCAGTCTGTATGTGAGACATCCGATGGTGGTTATATAATAACCGGTTTTACTCGTTCTTTTGGAGCAGCTGATGCCGATGTTTACCTTATTAAGATAGATAACAACGGGACTTTATTATGGGAGAAAGTTTTCGGAGGAGCAAATAATGATTATGGTAATTCCGTATGCGAAACGTCTGATTCGGGCTATATAATTACCGGTGCTACAGAATCTTTTGGAGCAGGTGATTATGATGTTTATCTGATTAAGACGGATAGCATGGGAACTCTCGTTTGGGAGAAAACCTTTGGTGGGATTTATGATAATTGGGGTGAGTCCGGCTGCGAGACATCAGATGGTGACTATATAATAACCGGCATGACTTCTTCTATTGTAACATTATCTTCTGATGTTTACCTTATTAAGATAGATAACAACGGGACTCTACTATGGGAGAAAACTTTTGGTGGGACTGAAGTGGATCTTGGCTTTTCAGTATGCGAAACATTTGATGGTGACTATATAATAACCGGCATGACTTCTTCTATTGTAACATTATCTTCTGATGTTTACCTTATTAAGACCGATAGTAGCGGAACTTCTGTTTGGGAAAAAACCTTTGGAGGATCAAATAATGATTATGCTTTTTCCGTATGCGAAACGTCTGATTCTGGTTATATAATAACCGGTCATTCAGAATCTTTTGGAGCAGGTGATTATAATGTTTATCTGATTAAGACCGACTCAGATGGGAATGTTTTTTAGCAGAGAATAATTTGTAGGGAAACCGCTTGTCTAATCCGCTCAGACAGGGCAATGCCCTGTCGCTACAAGGTTTATTGTGACAAGGGGAAGGGGCCCTCCTGTACATAAACTTCTACCAGTTCATGCGGTAGACTCGTTGCCCATTACGGGAGGAGCCACCACCTTTTCCGGTTATTTTGACTATCAGTTTGAGAAGTAGCCATCCGAAAATAAAACCACCAACATGAGCGAGATATGCTACGCCACCACCCGATGCATTACCGGTAAATGACATGAATAATTGAATCGCAAACCAGATACCGATTACTGTTTTTGCTGGGAGATGGACGAGCTGGATGAAGAAAAATATTATCAGCACCGTAATTTTTGCTCTTGGATGTAAAATCAGATAGGCTCCCATCAGTCCGGCGATTGCTCCCGAGGCACCCACAAGTGGAATCTGTGAGTCAGGTCCAAAGAGCGTGAACAAACCGATTGCGGCTAAACCGGCGACAAGATAAAATAGCAGCAACTTAACCGGTCCAAAGTAATCTTCAATATTATTTCCATAGATCCACAAGAATAACATATTGCCGATTAAGTGCATCCATCCGCCATGCATAAACATTGAGGTAAACATAGTAAGGTATGGTGACGCAGGCATTCGTGGAGTCATCTCAACCGCTTGAGTCAACTCAATCGGGATAAATCCGTACTGCATAGTGAACAGAGAAAAAGACTCGACTCCACTCATATATGACATCAGAAATAATATGCAGTTGGTAGCTATTATGCCAATTGTCACATAGGGAGTGCAGACAGTCGGGGCATCATCACGGATTGGTATAAACAAATTTCAATTCCTTTAAAAATTAATTTCGTTTACGTCTTGTGTTAATTGTTGAACGTTTATTTTCTTTAACGATAAAATTCAAATATTGTTCAGTTTTATTACCAACCTTATCAACAACTTCTAAGCCAAAATGATGTTTGCCAGCTGACAATGGTTGAGCAGGTGTTGCAATAAATTTATTAGTTTCCGGGTCGTACTCCGGGATAAGCCATTCTTTGTCAATTTTCACATTAAACGAAAGATCATCGGCAATACCGGAGAGGTCATCTTCGATTTTAAATGTTACTTTAAATCGATTGATATAATATGTCTTTTGGTCAATAAGATTGAGCTTACTTATAGTAGGTGCTATTAAATCATACAGAACAGCAAATGTGCCACCGCCGGTAGATTCTGATGTGAGTTCATATTCGTCACGTTCGTTTTCAAGCCAGACCCATTCTTTTTTCTCTTCATTAAACCATCCGAAACCTGTTCGTTCGTAAAATGGGTTAGTATTTCTTATAGTGTATTGGATTTTAAAATTAGATTTACATAAAAATGCACTCGGCTTTATCTCAACGATTTCGGAGACTAACCGAACTCCGCTGTCTTTTAAATAAAATCGTTTTGCGATTTCAATAAAGCGAGGTTTGTAAAAATTATCTTTTTCAAAAGTAAATATTAAATTTTCAACTTCTATTTTCTGATTATTTTTATGACCTACCAGCTGAATATTTAATGAGTCTTTATATCGAAGGCGATAGGTTGTGTCTTTTGACATAGCAAACCCGATTTGGTCAATATGTTCATATTTTTTTAAGGGAGGAATAAAACAGGCGTAATTTGTCATATTAAAAAGCTGAGGATACAAGACATCAATCAATTTTTCTTTGTAGTAAAGTTCTATTCGTGCTTCGGCCGATTGTTTCGCACGTACATTAAGGTTAACCAAGATACCGTCTTCCATTATTTCATAATTGAGTTCAACGGCTAGTTTTCCTTTTTTAACTACTCCGGTAAAAATATTGTCTCTTATAAGAGCTTTTTTTGAATAGAGAAAAAGTCTGATAGTTGTTGTTGATACTTTTTGACTAATGAACTGACACCTAATTTGTCCGTTCTCCAGTTTTTCAACTTTCGAATTTTTTACTTTGCCCCATAATTTACCTCGGTTTAGATTTGGAACTATAGAGTCGATTTGCATAGGGACTAAATCTATTGTTGGTGTAAAATAAAAATAATGGTCGGTTAGTTTCTCAACGATGTGTGAATCAAGTTTATATAACTCTTCTTCCGGTCCATAGATAAAATCAAATAGGAGCTTTCGTTTATTCCCAAAAGAATCTTCAGCGATAATTTCAGCTTTGTGATGTCCGTATGTCATAGATTTAGTGTTGATAATACCCTGACTTTTATTTTTTGATCTGCTTCCGTCAAAGTCGTGACCTTGGGCATTGTATAATCGCTGTACTCTTTTATCTTTGTTAACAGCTTTTAAATATTCGTATCTAAAATTGACAGCTCTTTGATTATCAAAATCGAGTTTTTCAAATATCACTTGATAAAATTCTTTACCGTCGATATTGTATGTCAATTTATATACCGACTGCTGCATCCCATTGTTTTTCATTTGGTCGAAAACTCCGGCAAAGATTCCAAAAGGACGATTAAAATAAACCAATGTGTCCAAATAATAATTTTGTGTCGAAGAATCAAATTTTGGAATGAACTCTAAAGTACGCTGTCCATTGTCAAAAAGAGAATAGTCGTCGAGCATATTAAAACCAATTTTCGTAAAAATCGGTTTTTCTTTTTCATCGAGAGTAAACCCATTGGTAAGCGGATTCAGTGGCAGGTTGTTTGATGTGCGTTTTTCAAAATGCAAATGAGGAGCCCCGGCTCCGGTTTGACCGCTGAAACCAAGTAAATCCCCTTTTTTAACTTTAATTTTATTTTTTGCAAGAGTAGTATCTAAGAAATATCGTCTGGTTTCACGTTGAGCAGTTTTCACCAAAGAGTCAATTCTTGGCTCAAAATCCATAAGATGTCCAAAAACGTATATGTTTCCATCGTCGCCTTTAAGATATAAACCTTTACCATAACCGGTGTAAGCAGTACGAATACGATGAATATGCCCTGAAACAGGGGCTACAACCTTGATTCCGACTCGTCCACCGGTTCGAATATCAATTCCGGTGTGGAACCGATTAGCCCGAAAATCGCCAAATCCGCTGGAAAGGTCAATCTTGGTCTGTACCGGCCAATCTGAGGCAAGTAAAGTTTGAAAGCTAAGTATAAGCAGGATAGTAGTTAACGTTTTTATTTGTTTAGCCGATAGTCTGAACATATTGTCGTTTTCCTTATTTTCATCTTTAAACAATGAAAGTACTAAATTGATGCATGAAATAAAACTAATAAATATAATTTCTATTGTTGAACTCTTCGGCAAAAACTGTAGATTTTAGCACTATTTCTGAAAAGTTATGTTGCCAAATTACAATATTAAATTATATTAAAAGACTTCGGTTTATATTGTATATAACCTAAGAATAAATTTGATAGAAAATAATAATATATATTTAAGGAGAATTACCTGATGTTTGATTTTTTAAGAAGGTCAACAAAACCAATTATGATGATTGCCTTGTTTGGTTTTTTAGCAACTATAATATTTTCATGGGGAGCAGGAGTCGGTCAAAATAGTCCAGGTGGGCGAAACAGTAACTTAGCTGCTGTTATAAATGGAGAAGAAATTTCATGGACACAGTACAACCAAGTGTATGAAAATTTGATTTCTGCCGAACGTACAGAAACACAAAACGAAATCACCGATGCAAAGCGTAATGAGATCCATGCGACTGCATGGTCACAACTTCAATATGATAAACTCATTATGCAGGAAGTAAACAAACATAACATTATTGTTACTGATAATGAATTGTATGAGTTCTTAAAATATTCTCCTCCTCAAGATTTTATTCAGTCAGCTACTTTCCAGACAAACGGTCAATTTGATTATCAAAAATATATCAACGCTTTGGCAGACCCAAGTTTTGCTTCGGTATGGGCAAGCTATGATCCTTATTTCAGATCTGAAATTCAGAAATTGAAACTTCAGGAAATGATAATACAGGCTGCTCATATTTCTGATAATGAAGTGCATGACTATTTTGTCTCTTTAAACGAAAAGATTAAAGTTGGTAATATTAACGTTAAGTATGGTGCCTTTTCTCGTATGGACCTCGGTATTACTGACGAAGAATTGGAATCGTACTACGAGAGTAACAAAGAAGAATATAATGTTGAAGAACAAGGTTCTCTCAAAGTAGTCTCTATCGAAAAGAAACCTTCCGATCTCGATTGGGAAGAAGGCAAAATTCAAATTCAGTTTATAGCAGATTCGATTGCTGCCGGTGCTGATTTTGGTGAACTTGCTAAAGTGTATTCAGAAGATGGTTCCGCCGCCAATGGAGGTGACTTAGGTCTCTTCCCTCAAGGTCAGATGGTACCAGCATTTGACGAAATGGTTTTCTCTATGAAAAGTGGCGATGTGTCGCCTCCTGTGAAAACTCGATTCGGTTGGCATATTATTAAAAATTTCGGTTTTAAAGATGAAAAACAGGGCGACAAAACAGTCAAAAAAGTACAAGCATCGCATATTCTGATTAAAGTATATACATCTCAAGAGACAATGGATATTGCCAATAATCAATTACAACAATTCCGAGCAGATGCTTTAGAGTTAGGATTTGATGAAGCTGCCGAAAAAAATAATTTGACAGCTAATACAATCAATCCGTTTTTCAAAGGTTCCAATATGCAGTACTTAGGTAGAGAACTTGCAGCATCTGACTTTGCTTTTAATAGCGAATCAGGTCTCATTTCTCCGGTAATGGAAAATGCCTCACTTCAATTTGTTATACAGGCATTAGATAAAATTCCGGCTGGAATTGCTCCTTTTGAAAAAAGTAAAACACAAGTAAAACAAGATGTGAGAGTAGCCAAAATTCAAACAATGTGTGCCGATTCTGCTTCTGCTGTTTGGACAGACATTCAGAATGGTACGAAAATGAGCAAAGCTGCTAAAAACCATGGCTTTGAATATCTGGAATCTGAGTCTTTCGCTCGTGGTGGGTATGTAAAAGGACTTTCAAATTTCCCGGCAGCTCTTGGTGCCGCCTTCGCTTTAGAAAATGTTGGCGATGTATCAAATCCTGTTGATTATCCTCAAGGTACTGTTATTTTCAAATTACTTGAGAAAACTCCACTTGATTTAACTGTTTTTACTGCTCAAAAAGATTCACTGTCGACAATCCTTCTAACAAATAAACAGCAGGAATTGTTTGGTCGCTGGTTTGAGAATCTTGTAAAGAATTCTGAAATTGTAAATAATATTTCAGCAATTCGTTCAGGTAATCAAAATAATTAATAAATATCAGATACTGATTTTAAATAGGAGTCCTCAAAAAGGGCTCCTATTTTTTTTCTTTTTCACAAAAGAATACAAAATTGGTTGCTTTTTACCAGTGAAAATTTATAGATTGTCTTTTAAATGACTTGACTAAATAAAATTATCGTATATATACCCTTTGTGAAAAAAATAACAATGATGTTCTGTGGTCAAGATTTCTAATATGTCAGAACAGAAAATTGTTTGAAATATATTGTAGGAGTTATTACAGATGATAACCAAACAACAAGCTCTAGATTATCATAGTAGAGGGCGACGAGGTAAGATAGAAGTCACCCCAACTAAACCATGTTCCACTCAGACAGATCTGTCACTCGCATATACGCCGGGTGTTGCTGATCCATGTATGGAAATTCATAACAATCCTGAAGATGTCTATAAATATACTGCCAAGGGAAATCTGGTGGCAGTGGTTTCAAACGGGACTGCTGTTTTAGGACTCGGAAATATTGGAGCCGCAGCCGGTAAACCGGTGATGGAAGGTAAGGGAGTTCTATTTAAACGTTTTGCTGATATTGATGTATTTGATATTGAACTTAATACAGAAGACCCTGATGAAGTTATTAAAGCGTGTCAGTTGATGGAACCAACTTTTGGGGGAATCAACTTAGAAGATATCAAAGGACCGGAATGTTTTTACATTGAAGAAGAATTAAAAAAGACAATGAACATCCCGGTGTTTCATGATGACCAACATGGTACCGCTATTATTTCTGCTGCTGCCTTAGTAAACGCTTTGGAAATTGTCAAAAAAGATATTAAGAAAATCAAAGTCGTCTATTCAGGTGCCGGTGCTGCCGGTATCGCTTGTGCGAAACTTTATATCTCTTTAGGTGTCTCACCTGAAAATATGCTTATGATAGATTCTAAAGGTGTTATGTATGAAGGTCGTGGCGATAAATTTAATAAATATAAACAAGAGTGCGTTCGCAAGACAGACAAGCATACCCTAGCAGAAGCAATGGTTGACGCCGATGTATTTGTTGGCGTATCTGTCAAAGATCTCGTAAATGCCGACATGGTAAAATCTATGGCGAAAGACCCTATTATCTTTGCTATGGCAAATCCTGATCCTGAAATTATGTATCCTGATGCGATGGCTGCCCGACCTGATGCTATCGTTGCTACCGGACGCTCTGATTTTCCAAACCAAGTCAACAATGTTTTAGGTTTCCCATATATTTTCCGCGGAGCCTTAGACGTTGGTGCTAAAGCTATAAATGAAGAGATGAAAATTGCTGCGGTGAACGCTCTGGCAGCTTTGGCAAAAGAAGATGTCCCGGAAGAAGTCGCCCAGGCGTACGGTGTTGAATATTTCAAATTCGGTAGAGAATATCTTATTCCAAAACCATTTGATCCAAGAATTTTGATCTGGGAATCTGCCGCTGTTGCACAAGCAGCAATGGACTCAGGCGTTGCAAGAACAACTATTGATATTGAAGCATATAAAGAAGAGCTCGAAAATAGAATTGGTAAGGGTCGTACTATCATGCGTGTCATGCACGATAAAGCGAAAAACAATCCAAAACGGATTGTTTTCCCAGAAGGTGTTTCATCTCGTATTTTGAGAGCAGCACATATTCTCGTTGCCCAAGGTCTTGCAAAACCAATTGTCTTAGGTAAAGAAAGTCATATCAAGGAACTTGCCGCCCAGCATGAAATTGATTTGACCGGTGTTGAAATTATTAACCCGTCAAAGTCTGATAAAAAAGAAGCATACGCAAAATTACTGTTTGATAAACGGTTCCGCAAAGGTATGACCCCTGAAAAAGCTGCTATGAAAGTTAAGAACCCAACTTACTTTGGACTTCTGATGCTTGAAAGTGGTGACTGTGATGCTGTCCTTTCCGGGGCTACATCTGGTTATCCAACTACAATGCGTCCTGCTTTAGAAATTATCGACTTAGCTGAAGGTGTCTCAAAAGTTTCCGGTATGTACGCAATGATTGCCAAAGGTAAAGTATATCTCTTTGCTGATACGACTGTAAATATTAATCCAACTGCTGAAGAACTTGCTGAAATTGCTATCGAGTCAGCAAAAGTCGCCAGACGTTTTAATATTGAACCTCGGATCGCAATGCTTTCATTCTCAAACTTTGGTTCAGCGGTCTATCCTGAATCTAAAAAAGTTGCCAGAGCAACAGCTCTTGTAAAAGAGAAAGCACCACACCTTATTGTCGAAGGTGAAATGCAAGCCGACACTGCTTTAGTTTCTGAGTATAGACAGAGATGGTTCCCATTCTCACAACTGAAGAAAGATGCCAATGTACTTATATTCCCTGATCTAAGTGCGGGTAATATTGCTTATAAATTGTCACAAAGACGTGGCGGTTTGGAATCGATTGGTCCTATCCTGATGGGATGTTCAAAACCGGTACATGTGCTGCATTCTATTCATACTGTTGATGAAATTGTTGATATGGCTACTATTGCTACCGTTGAAGCACAATAATATTTTTAAAAAAATAAAAAAAGCCGGAGTTGTTATTTAACTCCGGCTTTTTTGTATTAATAGAAAATTTCTAAGCAGGTTGAGCTACTGTTGAGTATTTCATATCTTCTTTCATGATATGATCAACAAGCCATTTTTTCAAGAAATTCATAACTTCCATAACAGGTAACGTTTCACCATTTTCAAAACGGTTTATTAACCCGGTCACTTGCTCAAGCAATTTTGTATGTTCTACTTTATGAGCATCAAAGTTATCAAACTGAATCGACCGCATCATTTTTTCTTCAGCAGTAAAATGAGAGACGGTATATTCTGCTAATGATTTTAATACGTTCCCGATCTCCTCTTTACCTTTGCCGGGTTTCATCGCATCGTGCAATTGATTGACTAACACAATCAATTTTTTGTGCTGGTTATCCATCTCTAGGTTTTTAACCGCATATTTTTCATCCCAGTTCATAAAAGCCATAACTTTCTCCTTTTGTTTCCCTTGATTAAATTGATTTTGTATAAATTTTCTCTACTATTAATATCGGAAAATATTGGTGGCAGCTTATTGTTTTAACGGACTTATAGATAATTATAGCCACTATTACGACCTAATTCGCTTAAAGACAAGACATTATGGACTGTCTTAGGTTAGTTGATGGTTATCTTAAAATTGATCTGAATTATCTTAGAAATCTAAAAAATATTCATTTTATAATTTCATCTGAATTCAGAAAAATTATACGGGTATTCAAACAGTTTAGCACTCCCAACCTAATTTATCTATAATTTTATTTGCTCTTTAGCTTTTAAATCAGTAAACTTATGCCATGATATATGCCTATGAAGTATATAGGTATAGTATAAAAAGCATTTTTTAGTTAAAGGGATTTAACTTGGGTATTTTTGATTCGTTATCTAACGATATTGGAATAGATTTAGGTACAGCCAATACTTTAGTATATGTGAAGGGGCAGGGGATAGTATTAAACGAACCATCGGTAGTTGCTATTGAAAAATCAACCGGCAAAGTACTCGCTATTGGTTCGGCTGCAAAAGAGATGTTGGGGCGTACTCCCGGTTCTATTGCTGCTATTAGACCGCTCAAAGATGGTGTTATTGCTGATTTTGATATTTGTGAAAGACTGATTGCCGATTTTATCAGGCGAGTCGTGAAGCATAAATTTTTGATGAAACCACGGGTTGTAATCTCGGTACCATCCGGTATTACCGAAGTGGAAAAAAGAGCCGTTCGCGACTCTGCTGAAAATGCCGGGGCCAGAGAAGTCTATCTGATCCAGGAACCAATGGCTGCTGCTATAGGGGTCGGACTCCCAGTAGAACAACCATCGGGAAGTATGGTTATCGACATTGGTGGCGGAACATCTGAAATTGCTGTTATAGCTCTAAACGGTATTATCAATGATACTTCTGTCCGTGTAGCAGGTGATGAATTCAATGACGCAATTATTATGTATCTCAAAAAGAATTATAATCTTCTGATAGGTGAATTAACCGCTGAAGAAATCAAAATACGAATCGGCTCCGCTTTCCCGCTTGATAAAGAACTCTCTATGGAAATCAAAGGGCGTGATCTGGTAGCCGGTGTCCCAAAAAATCTCAACCTTTCATCGGTGCAAGTACGGGAAGCAATTTCAGAAACAGTTGATACGATTGTTGAGGCTGTCAGACAAGCTCTCGAACAGACTCCTCCTGAACTGGCATCTGATATTCTAGAACGAGGTATTATCCTAACCGGCGGCGGTGCCTTGCTTCGTGGTCTCGACAAAAGACTTCGGCAGGAAACCAATCTCCCGGTCAATGTAGCCGATGACCCGCTCACTTGCGTTGTCAGAGGAACAGGTCAGGTTTTATCTGATTTTGCAGGATATGCTAATGTTTTAGAGCGAAGCCGAAGAGATTAAAATTCTTATAAGTTATTGAGCCGGAGTAATATCCGGCTTTTTTTATATCTTTTCCTGTTTTATTAATCTTTTTTGATGATTCTAGTGTCTTAATAGCGAAAATAATATGATGAAAACAGCAAGCCACATAACAGTTGATGACTTAGTTAGACAAGCCCAAGCGGGTGACAGGAATGCTTTTTCTGAAATAGTGAGATTACTGATGAATAAAATTACCGCTCTGACATATAAAATAACTTCTGATAAAGACTTAGCCGTTGATGTCGCCCAGGACTCATTTATCGCAGCTTGGCAAAGTTTAGACTCTTTTAAATTTGATGCCAAATTTGAAAGTTGGCTTTATCGAATCGCATATAATAAATCACTGAATGCGATTAAAAAAGAAGATCGGAATGTAAATGATTTTGATTTTGATACCCAGGCATCAAGCTCAGACCCGGAACGTGAATTGTATCAAAAAGAACTGCGGACCAAAGTATTATCATTTTTAGAAACACTTCCAAAAGAACAACGGGCAGTGTTTGAATTAAAATTTTATAAAGGCTTAACTTTTACAGAAATTGCCGACACAACCGGAAAAGCACTCGGCACGGTAAAAACATTATATCGCGAAGCTGTCATAAAACTTCGCTCTGTCGCCACAAACCAAAGGTGGATAGCATGAGTTGTAAAAAATTCGAACTAGAACTTTTTGAATCGTTTGGTTCAGAAACATTATCAGATGAACTGCGAGTACATCTGAAAACATGTCTTGCTTGTAAAGAAATCTATGACAATTTACAATTAGTTTCAGGTTCAATTGGTACAGATGATCTGTTTTATGAGTCCGATGAAGTTGTTGCCAAAAGAGTCGAAGCGGTCAATGATAAAATTGATCAGATAGAACTTTCCAAAGTGGTCGATATCACAGCCAGATGGAAAGCATATGTTCCGATGGCGGCTGCTCTTTTCTTAGTGCTGGGTGTAGGACTGATTGCCAAGTTTGCGATGCAGTTTAACGATACGACACAACTTGCTGACAACCAAAAGACAGAACTGATGTTTGCTATGCTGACCGATGATGATACTCAATCAATTACTGAAACTGAATTTTCCGAATTTTTAGACAGCTACACAACAGGATATACTAACGAAGATGAACTAAATTTACTTGATGATCTTTCTGAAGAAGAATATAAATATCTTGAAGAAAATCTTAATATGGGAGAAATCCTCTAATGAAAAAACAGATAATTATAATAGTACTGATGTTGTTTTTTGCCACTGGCAGTAACCAATTGTTCGCCCAGCAAGGGTAACGACAAGGTGGGCAAGGTGGTCGAGATGGACAGATGCGTCAAGGCGGAAGACCGGGACAGGTCCAAGGTGAACGAGGCGGGATGAATCAACGCGAAGCAATGCAGGATTTAAAAAAACTAGAACGTCTGCGGATGATGAAACTTTTAGATCTGCTTGATTTGGATAACGATGTTGAGTCAAAACTGATTCCGCATATTAGAAATCATCATAGAGAGATGTTTCAAATTATGCGAAAGTATCAAAGTAAAATTGATCAGCTTGCTAAAGGATTAAGAAAAGATAATTTATCAGAAGAAGAAATTATTGAACGTATAAAAGAAATAGATCAACTCGATACAGCACGACACGAAAAAATAAGAGATTTTCATATAGAAGCAAGTAAGATATTAACCGCTGAACAATTGGGGAAATTGTACGTCTTTCAGGCGCGCTTCGGAGGCGAAGTCCTTGAAAAAATGCGGGACTTTAAGAAAGCTCAAGATGAACGTCGCAGACGTGAAAACGGAAATTAAACTTTAAGGGAAATACCAAGGAGTACAAGATGAAAAAAATAATTATATTAACACTACTATCCTCTCTCTTAGTAGCAGGATTCGCTATCGCACAACCCGGTAAAGGTGGTTGTGATGGTAAACGCGGTGACAGACATGGTAAACATAACGGTACGCCAATGCTCTTACAAATGGCTGACCAGTTGGAACTCACCGAGAAACAAACTGAACAGATTGAAGCAATGGCTGTTGATTTTAAACTTGAACAGATTGAATTAAGAGCTGAGATTAAAAAAGAACACGTTCTTATGAGATCCCTCAAGCGTAATGATGATGCATCCGAGAAAGAAATTTTTGCCAAGATTGATAAAATCTCAGCATTGAAAGCTGAAAGTCAAAAACTTAAAGTCTCGCACAAAAATGCAGTACAGTCTGTTTTAACAGATGAACAAACTGACAAACTTAAAGAGCTTCGTAAAAATCGTCGGTTTGAAGGTCGTCGTGGTGGCGATTGTGACCAAGACGGATTTGGTAAAGACCGCGGACGTCGTGGTGGTGATGGCGATGGCGAACATCGTGGCTTTAATAAGAACTAAATAGAACCTCCCCTTTTTATTATTGTGAGGCAATTGATTTTGATTGCCTCTCTTATATATCCTCAAGCCCGCCTTCGGCGGGCTTTTCTTTTGCAATTAATTAAAAATATTTAATTTGACAAACAAGACCAACAGTTCGTTTATAATACAGAACTTGGTATTTAATATTGTGAAGACAGATATTTATCTCTTTCACAAATTATTATGAAATTGAGTCTCGCAGGGAAACTGCCTAACGACAAATATTATTTTTTGAAATAGATTGTATGAAACGAGGAAATCGAATGCGACGTCCGAGTGATTTACAAATACAGTACCAACGAAATATGCTGATTGCACAATTTTGTTTGATGACTTGTGCCGTTATAACAGGTCTCTTTCTATCATTACCTAGTTCAGATTCAAAAAGTATTATATCGCAAGTTCATTCAGTTCAAAATTTACATCTATCAGAAAATGTTAATATGTCAGAACCAATAGCGGCAAAACTTTCATTCGTAATAAAAGAATACACCGGACAACTTTCCGGTTTTTTAGGTTTTGTCAATCTCAATCCTATTAAAGATATTTCTCAAGCAATTACAATAGTTCCGCCGATTTATAAAACAGATTCGGAAATAGATATCCCCGATGAATCACAATTATCATTTTCAATTGATGAAGGTGATGATGTCGGAATATATATTCCAGATGGAACAGAATTCTTATACAACAAAAAAACTGTGATCAAATTAACGGGACCATTTAATCGTAATGTGCAGGTTCTCAAACGAATCAAACCTCAATATCCATTAGTCGCTAGAAATGGCAGGAAAGAGGGAGAGATTTCTACTTTGGTTTATATTGACAGCGAAGGATTCCTTTCCACTTTTCCTGATTGGATTTCAGATGAAGGAGTCGAAACTATCGAGTATATTATAAATGGTCAATCGCATATCGCACAGTATGCCTATATTGAGGAACCGGAAGGATGGTTTTTTGCTGAAAAATTTCTACAGGTTTTGTTTGATTGGCGGTTCTCGCCAAAAATCGAAGATGGCAAAGCGGTTGGGTCGCTCTTACGGATTAAATCAAATTTCTGTATCAACGTAGCAAACTGTGCCGCTCTTGAGCTTGAAGAGGTAACAGTACGAGACAGAAAAGCATTTCAAGCTGATTCGAAATAGGCAGGTCTCAAAAGCGAGACCTGCCCTACAAATAAATTTATATATAAATATTAAAGCTGCCTTAAGCCTAGATCAGGCTTCAGCCTGTTACCAGCCCATGATTTGTTCGAGATTTTTATTCAACTGCTCGATACGTTCTTGGTAGTCTTCTTTTTTCGCCTGCTCTTTTTTGACAACATCGTCAGGAGCGTTTGAAAGAAAATCAGGGTTTCCAAGTTTGCGAGAAACTTTTTCAAGTTGGTTTTTCAAATTGGTCAAATCTTTTTGAAGACGAGTTTTTTCGACTTCAATATCAATCAGTCCTTCAAGCGGCACATAAATCTCGGCACCGCTTATAATTGCCGATGCTGCCAGTTGTGGTTTATGGGTATCAGTACCAACAATCAAATTCTCAACTTTTATAAGAGAACGGAAATAACCGATATGGTTTTCTAAAAGCTTGGCAAAGGCTTCATCTTTAACTTTGATATACAAATCAGACTTTTTGCTTGGTGGAACATTAAGCTCCGCCCGAACCATACGAACGGCAGTTACAACAGCCTGAATTTGTTCAAGTGATTTCTCAAGTTCGTCGTCGATGAAAGAACCATCCGACTCTGTCCATTCGGCAAACATAATAGATTCTGCAGAACCTTCAATCATAGTGTGCAGTTCTTTATAGATATTTTCTGTCACAAATGGTGTGAACGGATGCATCAGTCTTAAAATTTGATCCAGCACGTAGACTGCAACATTGAGCGAGCCTTCACGAATCTCTTCATCCTTCTGATCCGGTTTGATAAGTTCGATATACCAAGAGCAGAAATCATTCCATACAAAGTTATAGACAGTTTTGGCAGCAGTTGACAAGCGGTATTCGTCGATAGATTTATTCACTGATTCAACAGCTCGTTGTAATCGTGAAAGGATCCAACGATCAAAAATAACTAAATCGTCTGTATTAACTGTATTTAGACATGGTTTTTTATCGCCAACACGCATCATAACAAAACGTGATACTTGGTGTACTTTATTTATAAAATTACGACCAATTTCAAATGTGTTTTTGCTCAACCATGGATCTTGACCGTCGGGAGTCGAAAGCACCATCGAAATCCGAAGGGCGTCGGCACCATATTTTTCAATAATTTCCAGAGGATCGATACCATTGCCGAGTGATTTTGACATTTTGATACCATTGGCATCACGAACTGTACCGTGGATATATACATCGGTGAATGGTAATCCACCAACAAATTCATAGCCTGCCATAACCATTCTTGCAACCCAGAGGAAAATGATTTCTGAACCTGTGCTGAGAACTTTGGTTGGGTAGAATGCTTTGACATCGGCATCATTGTTTGGCCAGCCTAATGTTGAGAACGGCCAGAGCCATGATGAGAACCATGTGTCGAGAACATCTTCATCTTGTACTAATGTCTCAGGGTCGTAGCCGGTGCATTGGTCGGCAGTCGGACGGTTTACCGAGATAAACATAGTGCCGTCTTCGGCGTACCATACCGGAATACGATGCCCCCACCAAAGCTGACGGGAGATACACCAGTCACGGATATTTTCCATCCAGTGTAGATATGTTTTAGACCAGTAGTCAGGATGAAATTTAATCTCGCCACTTTTAACGGCATCGATAGCCGGTTTGGCAAGTTCTGACATTTTCACAAACCATTGGTCAGAAAGATATGGCTCAATAGTATTATGGCAACGGTAACAAGTCCCGGCAGAAAGATCGTAATCTTCAATTTTTTCAAGATGACCTTTTTCTTCCAACTCTTTTACAAGTTGTTTCCGACAATCGTAACGCTTAAGACCTTTGAATTTCCCACCATTTTCGTTGATAGTACCATCGATGTTGAGAATATTGATTTCTTCCAAATCATGACGTTTACCTATTTCAAAATCGTTGGGGTCATGAGCCGGAGTAACTTTAACAACGCCGGTACCAAATTCAGGGTCAACATAACTATCAGCGACAATTCTAATTTCCCGTTCTAAAATCGGGAGGATAACAGTTTTGCCGACATATTTTTTGAACCGTGAATCTTTCGGAGAAACTGCTAGGGCAGTATCACCAAGCATTGTCTCAGGCCGAGTCGTGGCAACGGTGAGGTATTCATCGGAGCCTTTTAATTTATATTTGATATACCATAAATGACTTTTGGAATCTTCATGTTCAACTTCGTCATCAGACAGCGATGTCTGGCAAGAGATACACCAGTTTACAATACGATGCCCACGATAGATATAGCCTTTGTCATAGAGATGCTTGAACACATGCTCAACAGCCGAGGTAAGCCCGTCGTCGAGGGTATAGGCAGTACGACTCCAGTCGCAGGAACTACCCATTTTTTCAAGCTGATGTAAAATTTTATCTTTGTTGAGGTCAGCCCAATCTTTGGTGCGGTCAATAAATTTTTCACGACCTATCTCACGTCGAGTAGAGCCTTCTTGTATCAATTGTTTCTCAACAATGACCTGGGTGGCAATACCAGCGTGATCTGCTCCGGGAATCCATGCTGTTTCAAAGCCTTGCATGCGATGTTTCCGAATCAGAATATCCTGAATAGTGTTATTGAGGGCATGTCCGAGATGTAAAACCGAAGTCACATTCGGTGGCGGAATAACTATTGAATACGGCTATTTGTCCGACTTGTTATCGGCGGTGAAGTATTCTTTGTCGAGCCATTCCTGATAAATCTTTGGTTCTATTTCAGATGCCTGATAGGCTCCTGATTTGATTTCTTTATTTTCGTTTTGCTTGCTCATTATCTCATTATTTCTTATATATGTGCCAATCTCCGAAAGCAGATTTTGGCAAGTTAATTTTAACGACCAATGTAGGCGGAATTAACCTTTTTGTCAAGGTTGATTACTTTTTCCGCTTACACAACTTAACCTGTATGGATTTCATTTCCATACCTATCAAAACATATAAAGGTTACTATCTACAATTATGCATGAAAATAATAGAAAAGTTTTTGATAAAAATATCGCCCCTTTTGATCGTTTAATAGCTGTTTTTGAGGTTTTACGCTCCGAGAACGGTTGTGCCTGGGATAGAAAACAGACCCATAAGAGCTTATTGCCCTATTTGATTGAAGAAGCGTACGAAGTCTACGAGGCTATCGAAAATGAAGATTATGTGGAATTAAAGGAAGAATTGGGCGATTTGGTCTGTCAGGCGGTTTTTCACGCTCAACTTGCCAAAGAACGTGGCGATTTTGAGATTAACGACTCAATTACGCATATTGTAGAAAAGCTTATTCGGCGACATCCGCATATATTTGAAACAGGGAAACAGCTCGATGCCCAGGAAGTTCGCGACCAGTGGGAAAAGATAAAAGTTGAATCGGGCGAGAAAAAAGATGTTCTCTCGGGACTTCCAAAAGCAATGCCGGCTCTTACCATGGCATTTCGAATTGGTGAAAAAGCAGGCGGGGTAGGCTTTGATTGGGAAAAGTCATCGGATGTGATTGATAAAATTGAAGAAGAACTCAAAGAGTTAAAAGCGGAAATTATTTCCGATAATAAAGATGGCATCGAAGATGAAATCGGTGATTTACTGTTTGCGGTGGCATCGCTTGCTCGCAAAAACGAGATAGATCCGGAAATGGCATTAAAAAGGGCGCTTGAAAAGTTTAAAGCTCGGTTTTTGAAACTTGAGAATGAAATTCGTTCAGACGGGAAATCGTATGATGATTATTCTCTGGCACAGCTTGAAACTATTTGGCAAAAAATAAAATAATTTAATTGACAGCGATACACTTTTGTTGTTCTATCTTCAAAGCCAAGTAAAGAAGACCTTGTTTTATTAGTTTTTTTATGTTGTGTTTTGTTTTGAATAAAAGTAATTTTTTAAAGTAGAGATTATAATTATTTAAAAGTGATATAAATTTTGAACAATTTCCTATTTGGGAATGTATGGAATTGACATAGATGTTTTAAACATTAAAAGGAATAAAATGTTTTAAAACTTGAAACGAAAGGAGTAATGAACAGGACCAACCGTCTTTACAAAAATGTTTTAATGAAATTAAGTATTTAAAAAAATTAACGGAGAAAAAAATGAAAAATTTTATAATAATATCTTTTGTATTTGTCATGCTTCTAAGCATGTCTGCTTTTGCTTCTGAAACCCGTGTGATGACAATGGGTGATAACAATAATATTTTACTTGATGATGCTAATATTTGGATGTATCCATCAAGAATTTTAGACCACACTAATATTGGTGTTGCTGAAATCGGTCAATTTGATTCTGATTTTAACCAAATTGGAATTAACTGGAAATTAGATGACAACTCTGCCTTAGGTACTTATTTCTCAACAGAAAGTTCATGGGATCGTATCAATTTATTCTATGGTAAAGATTTAAATGGCAATAGATTTGGTGTACATTTGGATCTAAAACATTGGAGTGAGAAATCAGAAAATGATACTACATTTACCGGTGGTCTTAATTCTGAAGCTGGTGAAAGTGAATACGACATTACTGTTGGTTTAACTGAAGCTAATGGTCAATGGGATGTATCGCTACATTTTGGTACCGGTTCTTTTACAGACATTGATACTGATGGAAACGATATTACTGAACCAGATGGCATTAACAGAATTGGTGTGTATGGTCGTTATTTTAAAACCAGAAACCCTAATTATACTACTATTTACCATGCTGCTATTATGACTGATAAGTTTGCTTGGAAAAACAGCACAACAAATAATGTAACATATGAAAAAGAACTTTCTCTTGACGTAGGTTGTGGTATAAACTTTACTCCATCAAGCCATGTCCTAGCTGTTTTTGATTTTGGTCTTATCTATACAAAGATAACAGATGAATTTACCGGTATTTCAGATACAGAAACTAAAACCTTTACTTTCCCATATTTCAAAATGGGTTTTGATGGTGAAGTCTTCAAATGGTTAGATGTTCGAGTTGGTGCAACATCTTATTGGCATAATGAAAAAGAAGAATTTGAATCACAATCCTTCACTCAGAAATATGCTGAAAATATGACTTACTTTGGTTTAGGTTTTAACTTCGGTCATGCTCATATCGACTTAGAAGCAAACCCACGTTTGTTTGTTGAAGGTCCTGACTTTATTTCAAGTGCTAGTGAAGACTTAGGAGCATCTATGTCTTTCACTTATGATTTTTAAGATTTGATTTAATATAGATTTATGAAAGCCCGCTTTTGGCGGGCTTTTTTTATGCATGTAATTTGATTTTATACGTCATGCTGAGCGGAGTCGAAGTATGGCTTTGTCAGGTCTCGGAAAGACCTGACCTACTATGGTTATATTGTAGAGATGAAGTTTTCTAACAATTGAAAATTATTTGCTTTTACTGTTTCAAAATTATCTTGATATATTTCCAGTATCTTTTCTTTTGTCATTCCGAGTTCTCGGAGTTCGTCGGAGTAAGCATCACACCACAAAGGAACCTCACGGATGGCAGCTTCAAAATGAAACTGAATTCCAACAGCATTGTTTTTACGGAAGGCTTGGTTGTGGCAATCTTTCGAAGTTGCTAAGAGGGTTGCTCCAAATGGAATCTGAAAGGTATCGCCATGCCAGTGGAATGCTTGAAACGGTGTTGAAATATTATTAAACAATGAATCTTCTATGCCTTTATCAGTGAGTGAGATTTCATAGGTGCCGATTTCTTTTACCTTATTAGCACCTACCGAGGCTCCCAAGACTTTAGCGAGAATCTGCCCGCCAAAACAGATGCCTAGGTACGGCTTGTTTACTTTTACAATGTTTGCAACGTAGGCATATAAATTTTGCAAAAAATCGTGCTGTTGATACTCAACAACCGATGTTGGACAGCCAAGATTTATAACAGCATAAAAATTTTCCAAATCAGGGAATTCATGGTTGTAATATGAATGGAAAACCTGGTTTTGAATACCGTTTTGATTGCAGTAATCGAGAATCGTTCCTGCCGATTCGATTTGGCAATTTTGAATTATAAGTATTGGTTTCATAAATGCTTACATCTTTATAGACAGGGCAATGCCCTGTCGGTACAGATAATTTTAACCCTTTGGTAGGAGTTCTTTGACAAATTGTGGAAGGGCAAAGGCACCGTAATGCATATCGTTATTATAATACTTGGTGTCTATCTTGAGTTCATCGTAACGTTCTTGGTCGAAATCTTTGAGCGGGTCATATTTTTAGAACAGAATCCGAACGACCAATATGATGATGGATATATCGGCATAAAACAAGTGTACATTTTTGTAATCGGAAAGATATCGGATAAGTTTTCAAAAAGCGATGTGACTGTTTTTTTATTATAGAATGGTGATTCTGTTTGGGCAACCAAGATGCCGTCATCGCCCAGACAGTCATAAACTTTCTGGTGAAACTCTTTTTGGAAAAGATCAGCAGCCGGTCCGACCGGGTCTGAAAGGTCTAAGATAATGATGTCAAATTTCTCATCGGACTCTTCGATAAACTTTTTCCCGTCAGCAAATAAAAGATTCGCACGGGAGTCATCTAATCCTTTTGTCAGGTATGGAAAATGTCTTTTGGAAACCTCGACAACTTTTTCATCAATCTCACACATGGTGCATTGTTCAACTTGCGGATGTTTTAACACTTCGGTCAAAGCACCGCAGTCACCTCCACCAATGATAAGCACTTTCTTAGGCGATGGATGAGAAAAAAGTGGGATATGAGAAATCATTTCGTTGTAGGCATTGTTGTCGTTGTCGCAGACCATAAGAGAACCGTAGAGAACAAGCATCTTGCCAAAATCTTTAGTGTTGATAACATCGATACGCTGAAATTCCGACTGAGTCGATTCTATAACTTTTTCAATTTTGACTGTTAGTCCTGAAGCACCGTCATGAAGTTCAGAGTACCAGACATTCCAGAGATCGGTCATGCCATCTTCGGTGATATAATTTTTTTTATCGTTTTGCATTTTGTTTTCCTTAATCTATGACAAGATATTCCGGTCGGCTGAGTGAGTTAAAATTTGAACCTGATACTTCGCAATAAGCACCAGTCGATGTGAACATCAGTTTGTCGCCGATATTGTGTTCGGGTATCATCAGTCCGTCGTACATGACATCAAATGAATCGCAGGTTGGTCCAGAGAGTACCGAGAGCTTGTGCTCACCTACGGCGTTGCTCACGACAGGGTACTGGCATTGGTCATAGAGGATGCCCGAGAAGGTCGAGTAGAGGCCGTCGTCGAGGTAGTACCACATTTTGCCATCACGCTCCGCTTTGCCAATGATAGAGCAGATAAGCGTCACAGGTGATGCGGAGATATAGCGTCCCGGTTCTGAGATAACTTGTATGCCCGGGCGGATATGTTTGTCGAGTGCAGTTGCTATTGGTTGGCAGAATTCATCAATCGGAATTGTTGGTTCGGTATATTCAACCGGGAAGCCACCACCGATGTCTAGCATTCGGGTGTCGAAGCCTTCGTTGTCGAGTTGTGCGATAAGGGCGTGAGCCGATTCGATAGCTTTGACATAGTTCTCTGAATAGGTGCATTGCGAACCGATATGAAAACAGAGTCCGTAAAATTCATGGCCTGCTTCTTTGATCTTGCGAGCGAGGGTGAGGACATCATCGGTTTGACATCCGAACTTGTACTGTAGGTTTACGACCGCAGTTGCGTTGGTGTTGATTCGAAAACGGATAAGCACTTTGAGTTTTTTATCGTACCGTTTGAATTTTTCAATTTCTTCTAAGTTATCAACGACAAAAAGTTCCAGCCCTTTCTCGACAGCATAGTCAAACTCCGGGATAGATTTTATCGGATGCGAATGTATAAGCGTCGTTGGGTCAATACCGGTTTGTAAAACTTTGTCAATTTCACCGGCGGAGCAGACATCAAAATTTCCACCACGGTTATAAATCTCTGATAGTATTGCATCATGTGCGTTTGGTTTTACGGCGTAGTGAATATTGACCCGAGGGAGAGCAGCGACTAAGGAGTCATAATTTTTTCCAATTTCAGAACGAGAGAGAATAAGCGTAGGAGTCGTGTTTTCTTTTTTATGGAAGAGTTCTTTTATCTCTTTAAAGTTGACACCATTGTGGAGTGCTTTTTTTTCAACTTCTGAGAATGTGATTGAATGAGTCATACAATTACCTACGCAGATTGGGAAGTTAGTGGTTTGTGGGCGATAATTTCATCATGGTCAGATGGAATTCCGCGTTTGAGTTCTTTTACTGTTGCAGTTTTTGACTCAAGCATCTCTTTCATATATTCAAACGCTTTGTACGGATCAACAGTATCACCACAGGTGAAAAAGTCAACTGCGGCGTAGCTATATTCCGGCCATGTGTGAATAGAAAGATGTGATTCCGCTATGACAACTACGCCCGATACACCCTGGGGGTTGTAGTTGTGGACCTTTGAACTGACGATTGTAGCCCCTGCTTTACTAACAGATTCGTTTAAGAATTGTTCGAGCTGTGTAAGGTCATTGAGCAGTTTGTTGTTGCATTCGGCATACTCAACGATTAAATGTCTACCTAAAATTTTCATACTATGGTCTCACTTTCAAAATATATAATCAAAATTACATTACATTTGTGGTGGCGTCACAACCCAAATAAATTGGGCTGGTTTATCACTATTATTTAATAATTGATGCTTTTTGTCTGATACAAAATAGAAACAATTATTTTTTGTAATAGTATATTCAATTTTGTCTTTTACCAGAGTCACGGTTCCTTTTAAAACATATCCAAACTGTTCACCCTGATGCGGGTTGGCTTTATCAAGTTTTTCATTTGGAAGTAACTCAACAATTATTGGATCCATCTCATTATGAGTAGAACCAGCGACTAAAAGTTCAAATTTATTTGCCCCGGTATTATCAACCGAGATTCGTTCCTTTTTTGAAAAGACAATCTGCGGTTCTTTGGTTTCTTTGAAAAATTCTGATAAAGAAATCCCGAGAGCATCTAAAATATCAGAAAGTGATTCAAGAGAAATCGAAATCTCGAAATTTTCATTTTCCACTTGCGAAATAAACCCTTTGGTCAGTTTGGCTCGATTAGCGAGTTCTTCCTGGGTCAATTCCGATGTTAGCCGTAGCGATTTTATTTTTTTACCGAGTTCAAAATTCATATTAGCGCAATCATTTTCAGTTTGAAAGTTTAGTATAGTGTTCTTCTAAGTTTAGTAAAAGCGGACTATGATACTAAATTTTGCTTAAATGTCAAGTGCTTATTTTGTGTCCTGACGATGAAAAAACTTGCTTAAATACCAATAAAATTAGTAGATTTGAATTAAGTTCAAGCATTTCTTACGAATAGATAAAACGAGAATAATTTTATACCTTAATAGAGGAAATATGAAAAAAATATTTATTTTGATTTGCTTACTTTTTATTGTAGGCAATGGAGTTGCCCAGACTCGATCGGCGACATTTGGGCTTGGCGTAAACGCCGGGGTACTATACCCAATCGTACAAGATGATCAGAGTTCCGGCACTACATTTAGTTTTAAAGCAATCTACTCTCTTGGGTCAATTCTGATTGTAGAGCCAAATATTACCTTTGAAAAATATGGGACTCCTACAACGGATGACCCTGAATTAGTAGGTCTATACGATGGATTTGAAGGGTCGAAAGTAACATCGTATGGGGTTGACGGAATCATCGGCGGCGGGAGTGGGAGCGGATTACGCAGTTATCTTATTCTTGGTATCGGGTACTATAATGTTCAACGAGATATTGCTTTGCAGGATGAAACCGATGTTGGCTATTCAGGTGGTGTGGGAATAGGGCTTGGTATTACATCTGCTATGTCTCTTGATGTCAGAGGGAAACTGTATGTTATTCCATCTGATGGTGGCGGTTCAAAAAAATCAGCTTCGGCAACTGTCGGACTAAATTACTACTTTACGAAGTAAGGAGATAAAAAATTATGAAAATGAAAAATATGATTTTGATGGGGACTATTATCCTGCTCGCATTATTTACTGTAGGTTGTTTGGTTTCCGGTACATTTGTCATTGTTGAAACGTTTGAATTCACTACCCAATCAGGTTTTTATCCTGAAGCAATCAACTTGTCAGATAATGCCGATTGGGAAGAGCATCGAGATAAATTAGATAAAATTGAAATTGTTGGCTTTGAATTGTGGATTACAAATAATGAATCTACCGAATGGTCTTATTGGGCATATATGGATGATTATGATATGAGCTGTCAGGATGTAACTTGTGCCGAAGCAAGTACGACAAAATTTCTTATTTTTGATACTTTAACAGTTCTTCCCGCAACAGCAACGACTCAATCAACTAAATATGTCAGCTATGCCGAGTCTTTTACCTATATCAAAAATCTTGATAAAATGAAGCAGATGATGTTTGATGGCAGTTTCAACTTTTACGGCTTTGCTGAAGGTGGTACAAGTGGGAATGGTGGAGCTATTGATTCAATACGAGTTATTATTACAGTGAACGCATCTGATTCGTAATAGTTATAATAGACCGATTTTCTAAAACCGTTCTTCTTAAGAGGGCGGTGTTTTTTATCATTTTCTTGCCATATGTCGTATTTAGGTATACATTAGGGCGTTAAATGAAAGTAATTAAAGGAGTTTTATCATAGCACAATATAATATAATTATAATAGGTGGCGGACCCGGTGGCTATACCGCAGGTATTCGTGCTGCCCTCAAAGGTGCCAAAGTAGCGGTTGTTGAAATGGATAAACTTGGTGGTGTATGTCTGAACAAAGGATGTATCCCATCTAAGGCGTTGATTGCATCGGCAGAACAATATAATAAAATGAAACATGCGGCGGCTTTTGGAATATCTCTTGACTCTAAGCCTGTCTATGACTGGAACCTTATGCTTGCCAGAAAAGACAAAATTGTCTCCGGGCTTGTTGGTGGAATCGGCGGACTTTTTAAATCGCATGGTGTTGATCATATTATTGGTTCAGGTAAAGTAAGTGGCAAAAATGAAGTAACTGTTACCGATGAAGATGGCAAAGAAACAAAATTAACTACTGACAATATTATCATTGCGACCGGCTCACGGGCAGCATCGATTCCGAGTTTTCCAATAGATGGAAAACGGATATTAACATCGGATCATCTGCTTCAACTTGAGAACCTCCCGAAATCAATTTTGATTGTTGGTGCCGGTGTTATTGGTTGTGAGTGGGCGTGTATGCTTTCGATGCTTGAGGTTGATGTGACGATGGTTGAAATGCTTGACCATGCTTTGCCGATGGAAGATATCGACTCATCGAAACTTTTTGAGCGTGAACTCAAGAAGATGAAAATTAAATTACATACAAAGACTAAAGTAGAAAAAATAATTCCGGGTCCTGATGGTGTCTCTGCTCATTTGTCGGGTGGTAAAACTATCGAAGTGAATCAGGTGCTTGTCTCTATTGGGCGAGCGTTTAATACCGAAGAAATCGGGCTTGAAGATGTCGGTATTAAAATGAATAAAAACGGTTCGATCAAAACTGCCGATGATATGCGTACCAATATCAAAAACATCTTTGCTATTGGTGATGTACGTGGCGAGATTTTGCTTGCTTATACTGCGACACATGATGGTACCGTTGCCGTTGATAACGCTCTGGGTGAAAAAGTGAAAAAGAATTATCTCGGGGTTCCATCGGTTATTTTTACCCATCCCGAAGTTGCATCTGTTGGAATGACAGAAGCACAAGCATCGGAGAAACATACACTTGCTATCGGTAAGTTTCCACTTCGTGCTTTAGGAAAAGCTCATGCGGAAAATGAAATCGCCGGTGAAGTAAAAGTTATCGCTGATAAAAAGACAGATAAAGTTCTCGGTGTTCATGTTGTTGGAGTTCACGCAACCGAAGTGATTCATTCTGCTGTAGTCGCTGTGAATCAAGGGTTGACAGCTAAACAATTAGGCTCAATTATCTTTGGACATCCTGTTATTTCCGAGTCTGTGATGGAAGCAGCCCACGATGTACATAAAATGTCGGTGCATCAGCCGAAAAAGAAGTAGAAATTGCTCTAATAGATATTAACCGTCCGCAGGAAATGTGGGCGGTTATTTTTTTGTCTTTCAACAAGTTATAAAATATGGGCGTTTTGTAAGGGGTTTGAATCTCGCAGGAAATGCGATTCTCCTGATAATTCTCAGAATCCTAATATTGTCATATCTCTCGTAATCATATATAGATAAGTCGGTTATAGCCATTCGTACAGCTTGTTCGTTTTTTTGGCACTATATCTGTTATCTATTAGACTGAAGTTTATTGTTTTAATAAGATTATTATAGCGGTAAAGGGTGACTTTTTTAGAGATGGGAGTTGAGGAGTTCTTTGTGAGGAGGAACTCCTTTACTTATGTTTGGGAGGTTTTTTGGGGAGATGTAATTGTTTTATTTACTTGACAGAACCGAAATAATTCCTACATTAAAAATTCTTACAATATGGCGGCGTAGCTCAGCTGGTTAGAGCATCGGAATCATAATCCGAGTGTCCGGGGTTCAAGTCCCTGCGCCGCTATAACTTACGAAGGAAATGACGTTCATAGAGTTACACTTGTAAATTAAATTGTAAAATAGTTCGGGGACATATTGGGGACGTTTTTTATAAGTATTACTAAAATCATATTTAAATTTAAAAATATTATGTTTATGAAGGAAATATGCAAACAGATATTTACTAAGATATAAAATAGGAATAAATTGGAAAGAGAAATATGAGCAGAAGTCATCAATCAAAAAATACATTAAATTTTAATTGGTTGTAATAATAATCTTTAATGTTTTATTCATTACCAAATCGAGAATTCACCATCTCTAAATCGAAATAAACTGATCAATTCAGTTGTAAACAAGGCATCATCAAATCAACTGAGAGTGCTTCTAGTACTGTCACTCCAGTGTATGAACAAATTATGACATTGAAAATTTTAGTAGTATTGTTTAAATTTCCTTAGTGCAAGTGATTATGTACATGCTGGTCAATAAACCTGAAATCGGATTATCATTATGCATAAGCGAATAAAAGAGCAGAATCTGAATAAAAAATAATAAGTATAGAAAAGCGCTATTTGTAAAAAAAATTAATACATATTGAAAGAAACGACATAAACATTTCATTGGTGCCTGAAAAAACAATATTTTTTTGATACATATAATCTTATAATAACTGTTATTGCAAAAAATAAAATTTATAAGATTGCAATTTTTTGATTATTTTCGAGAAAATTGATACGTAAAATTTAGAAGAAATATTTTTTTCTATATATAGTGCAAATTCTCAAATTCTACCCTTCAAAAAAAATGTCTTGTAAAAAAAACAATATTAACATACTTAAAGATGTTAATAAAATTCAACCAAATTAAATTTGAGGTCGATAATATCAAAAAATCAATAAAGAAAAAAGTATTGGTAACAGGTGGTGCTGGTTTTATTGGCTCGCATCTTGTCGAAAATCTTGTGAAAAATAATTTTGATGTTGTCGTGTATGACAATCTTTCAACAGGTATAAAAAAAAATATTTTACCTGTCTTAAAAAATATAAAATTTGTCAACAACGATGTCCGCAATTTTAAAGGATTAAAAAATGCGATGCGAGGTGCTGTGACAGTATACCACCTTGCAGCAATATCATCTGTACCATATTCTGTTGATAACCCAATAGAAACATCCGATGTAAATATCGGCGGCACTCAAAATGTGTTAGAGGCCGCAAGAATCAACAAAGTCAAAAGAGTTGTGTACGTCTCATCGGCTTCTGTATATGGAGCTACTAATAAAGTTCCATTTAAAGAATCAATGATTGTAAAAGGATCTTCACCGTATGCCATTTCGAAATTGATAGGTGAGCAACTTTGTGATTTATATTTGAACCTATACGGCGTTGAAACAGTATCTATGAGGTTTTTTTCTGTCTATGGCCCTCGTCAAAATCCTCGTTCACAATACTCAAACGTCATTCCTAGTTTTGCTACTAAACTTTTAAGCGATATTCAACCTACGATTTATGGTGATGGCAAACAGACACGTGACTTTGTTTACGTAGGTGATATTGTAAAAGCATTACGATTAGCATCTAGGAAAAAATCTGCTGTTGGTGAAGTTTTTAATGTTGGACCAGGGGAGTTAACATCGGTCAATGATTTACTTGCTGGTATTCAGAAAATACTCAAAACTAATATAGAACCGAAGTTCTTAGATAAAAAAGCAGGCGATGATCCCTGTACTCTTGCTGACCCAACAAAAGTGAAGAGAGTTTTAGGATTACAAAAATTTCAGCCGTTTCAAGCGGGACTGAAAAAAACTATTTTATGGTTTAAAGAAAATTATTCTTAAATAATAGGAAATGCTCTTGGTGATGAAAAATTTAAAAGAAAAAGCAAAGAAATATAATTGGTATCAGTCTATTCCTCTTGGAGATGGTGTTGTAACCGACGGGGAGACTGGTGAATCTGAAACAGATAAAATTAAACTTATGGATTTACCTGTTGACTTAACAGGTAAATCAGTATTAGATATTGGCTGCAACGAAGGGTTTTATTCGTTTGAATTTGAAAAACGAGGTGCTTCAAAAATTATCGCAGTTGATAAAAGCCCAAAAGCAAAAGAAAAATTTGAATTTGTAAAGTCAGTTTTTAATTCCAAAGTTGATTTTTTGTCTACTGATGTACTTAGTCTTAAAAAGAAAGAGCTAGGCCGCTTTGATTACGTGCTATTTTTAGCAGTCTTCCATCATTTGAAATTTCCAATGCAGGTTTTAGACAGAGTTTTTGACCTTACCGAAAATATTGCATTTTTAGAATTTGTCGAAGCTGTCCCGTTGGAACACCCAGAACTCTCGGCTTTAGTACGGAAGATGAGTAAAAAAGGTCATCTGCATATGCTTCCGACAAAGAATTTTATCTTAGAAATTTTAGAACAAACTGGTTTTTCAAAAGTGGAAGTTCTTGGGACTCATCGAGACCATGAATTAAAACCTGCCAGAAAAGTTCCTGGTTTTTCCGAAAGAAGAATCCTTGTAAAAGCATATAGATAGTTGTAATTTATTTATATGAATATTAAATCAAAACTTTTTATATCGTATTCTATACTGTTGGTGATTTTTATGATTGTCAGCAGTATTTCTTTTGATGCTATCAAACGATGGAACAAAACAGCGGATAATTTAAAGAGTATTCAAGAATATTCAACGCATGTTAATAAAATTAGATCACTAATGTATAGGCAAATAAATCTCGGAAGAGATTTTATTGATGATAACTCAATTACAGCAGAACGAATCATTGAATTAAGCTCACTTATAGAAACAACTCTTGTGCAATTTCATGATAAACCATTAACAGAAGTTGAGATAAGTCATTTCGAAGCTCTTGAAGAAACAGCTGTAGAGTTAGATTGGATTTTTAAAGGGATAATAGTTCAAAAAGAAAAAAATGACACAGAGTTTAATAAAGCTAATGCGAGGAAAAGTCTGAGTGAAATTGTAGATGAAATTTCTGATGATATCTTTATTTTAAATAAACTATATCGGAATCAAATCACAGAATCAATAGAATCTTCAAAACATGCCGGAGAGAAGGCTGTCTATCTCATCTTTCTGTCCATCGCAGTTGTACTCATTTTGCTGATTATTCTATTTGTCTTGAATCAAAGATGGTTGGTAAAACCAATTGATGAAGTAAATAAAATAACACAGAAAATTTCCAACGGAAACTTTGCTACTAGGTTTGACTCTGTACAAAATGATGAGTGGGGTGACCTTGCCAAATCAATTAATAACATGGCTCGTTCATTACAAAAATATGAAATTCAGTATCGTAGTAAAGAAAGAATCTTAGCTCTTGGTGAAGTGGCTGCGTACACCGCTCATAATCTACAAAACCCTTTGGCAGGTATTCGTGCAGCAGTTCAATATTTAACTAGTAAAAAAGAAGCTACTAAAGAACAGATAGAATATTATAATGATATTATTGATTCTATAGACAGACTCAATTTATGGATTAAACGGTTTCTCGATTTTGCTAAACCGCTAGACTTAGTTAAGAAAACAATAAACGTAAATTCTATAGTTGAGCTAGCTCTCAAATCTGTGAAAAGTAAAATAGAGTTCTCTAAAGTTTCTATAAATTTTGAATCAGGAAATATTCCAGAAATAAATGGGGACGCGATATTGCTTGAGCAACTGCTATCTGTTTTTATAAATAATGCTATTGAGGCAAATTCATCAAAAATTGAAATTAAAACAATTTCTGAAACTGATAAAGATGGCTATGAAAGTGTTTTGCTGACCATCGCAGATAACGGAGATGGAATTGCTGAAGATGTCAAGAAGAAATTATTTCAAGCTTTTGTAACTACCAAACAGAGTGGTACAGGATTAGGTTTAGCGCAAGCCAAAAAGATTGTAGATTTGCATTATGGTGAATTAACTATTGAAAGTGCCGAAAAAATTGGTACAAATATAAATATTAAAATACCGTCACAAAATTGATGATTGCTATTTATCATTAATTTTTGTACATAAGGAATTATGGCACAGATATTATTTATAGAAGATGAAATTTTACTCGGCAAATCTATTTGCAGAGCTCTACAAGAAAGAAAGCATGATTGTGCTACTTTTACTTCGTTAGAAGAAGGTCTTGAGTTTCTCAAGAAAAACCCAATCGACATCGTTTTACTTGATATTCACTTACCGGGGATGTCTGGAATCGAAGCACTGCAAGAGATTAAAAAGTATGATCCAGGTATTTCTGTAATTATAACATCTGCATACGCAACGATGACATCGGTTGTCGAGGCGTTGCGTTTTGGTGCTTCTGATTTCCTTCGTAAACCTTTGGATATTGATGAAGTAGTTCTTGCAATAGATCGTACTCTAAAAGATACTCGCTTAAAACAGGAAATTTCTTATTATCACGAAATAGAAGCAGAAAAAACTGATGAAGATAAAATGATTGCTAACTCTAACAAAATGCAAGAGATTTTGCAAATAGTTAGAAGTGTCACAGCTATGGATCTTCCGTCAGCATCGGAGTATCCTCCAGTCTTAATAGTTGGAGAAACAGGTGTCGGCAAAGATTTACTCTCTCGGCTAATTCATTATCAAGGGAAACTTTCTGATAAACCTTTTATCGAAGTGAACTGCACTACCCTTCCCAAAGGATTAGAAGAAGCAGAACTCTTCGGTTATGAAAAGGGAGCCTTCACAGGTGCTGATCGGTTTAAAGTTGGCTTATTTGATACCGCCAATGGTGGAACGCTTTTCTTAAACGAAATCGGTGACATTTCGATGGAAACTCAGGTGAAACTTTTACAAGTAATCGAACAAAAAACAATTAGGCGGGTCGGCGGTCTCAAAGATATCGATGTCGATGTACATATCATCGCTGCTTCAAATAGAGACCTCCAAGATACCGAAAAATTTAGGTCTGATTTATATTACCGATTAAATAATTTGACAATCAATGTACCGTCGTTAAGAAATCGAAAAGAGGATATTGTAGAGCTATCCCAATTTTATCTCGATCATTTTAGTAAAAAATATAAAATTGTAAAAGTTTTATCAGAATCTGCCAAAGAAGCTCTGCTTGAATATAATTGGCCAGGTAATGTAAGAGAGCTACGTCAACTGATGGAGCGTGTTACTTTTATGAAAAGTGAAAAAGAGATTCTTCCCACTGATTTGAACTTACAATCCGTTACTAAAAAATCCTCAGGGAGAATTCGTATATATTCATCGTTTGAAATCGAACTTAATATTCCTGAAAATGGGCTAGATCTCGAAATGCTTGATAAACAAATTATCCTGCAAGCACTACGTCAATTTGATGGAAACGTAAGCCTTACAGCAAGAAAGCTATATCTTGGACGAGAAGCTCTTCGGTATAGAATTAAGAAATACGAGATATTCAAAGTAATCAACATTGTCGACTAAATCAACCGAATGGTTTTTATGAACCAAGTTTTGTCTTCATTCCCAATTTATAAAATCAATCTAATTCCTCATATAATATTGTAAGAGTGATGTTTAGAAGAAATTATGCTCAATGGCGTCGTTTTTGCTTAACATAAACTGAATATGAAAAAATAATTTTTAACATAGAGAAACTATGAATAAATTGGTTGATACAGCTTTTGCTACTGACAATACATCCGAATCTGGCAATATAATTACTGATTCAGCATTTGATTCAAATTGTGACCATTTGGAACGTCTTCGCCAGCTCACATCAGGCTATGGAATCCGTGTAATGATATACTCACATGATACTTTTGGTTTAGGTCATTTACAAAGATGTTTAAAAATTGCCAACTCTTTAGTTTCGAACTTTCCTAAATTATCAATTCTGCTTGTAACAGGTTCCCCTGTAGTCGATAGGTTTCAACTACCACCTGGAGTAGATTATGTAAAACTTCCTGCTGTTCGCAAAGTAGGACCTGAAAAATATGAAGCCCGGACTCTTGGAACCACCTACCGTCGTATTTTAAATATCAGAACAAATATATTACTGCAAACGGTACAAGACTATAATCCACATTTGTTATTAGTTGATCATTCTCCACTCGGAATGAAAAATGAAATGCAACCATCTCTTGACTGGTTGAATAAAAGTGGTTCAAAATGCGTGAAGCTTTTAGGGCTACGTGATATTATCGACTCATCTGAAAATGTCTGTGATCTATGGAACAAAGAAGGTATTTATGAAGTCTTAGATGAGCTGTATGATAATATTATGATCTATGGTTCACCTGATGTTTACAAAACATCAGAAGAATATAAATTTTCAAATCGTCTTACAGCAAAAACATTTTATTGCAATTATATTGTTAGAGACCAATCAAAAAATATAACCCCAAAGAACAGTGACAATAAACCATTGGTGACAGTTACGATTGGTGGCGGTGATGGTGCCGGTGAAATAATTATTGGTAATTATTTGAAAATGCTTCGAAAATATAAAGATAAAGTTACGTTTGATTCTGTTATCCTTACTGGTTCATTCTTGGAGGAACATTTAATCAAACGATTTAGGAAAGAAGCTTCGGGGCTTCCAGTATCTATTAAAAGCTTTGTTAAAAATGCCGATTCATATTTTAAGAAGAGTGAATTGGTTGTAAGCACCGCAGGCTATAATACGGTGACTGAACTTTTAGGATGTGCCAAAAGGGCGTTGTTAATTCCAAGAGTTATGCACAGAAAAGAACAGCTGATTCGAGCGACAAGTTTGTATAACTTGGAATTAGTAGAAATGCTACATCCTAACGAAGTGACTGCTGAATCGTTAAGAGATAAAATATTTTCTCAATTACAAAACAACGACAAGCCTTTACAAATAGCGAGACATAACAATAAAATTAAGCTCAATGGTACAATAAATCTTTCGAGATTTTGTGGCGAATTGTTTTTGAAATTAACTGGTGACTCTCAATTATTACAAGAAGGAAACAGGTAGAATGAAAATCGGATATATAGTAAAAATGTTTCCTCGGATTTCAGAGACTTTTATTTTAAATGAAATTCTAGAATTGGAAAGACAAGGTGCCGAAGTTACAGTTTTTTCATTGAAGAAACCAAACGAAGGAAAATTCCATCCGCAGATGAATGAACTCAAAGCAGATATTTTATATTTAGATGATTGTGATGTAAAAACATGGTCAGGTTGGATTTCAAACGAATGGGATTATCTACAAGATTATAACGACAATATTTGGAACCTTGTAAACGAATCCTTAAAACGAAAAGATACGAGTCGTATAGACAACATTTGGCGAGCTGCATGGATCTGTTCGAAAGCATCTCGTTTGGGAATCGAAAGAGTGCATGCTCACTTTGCGTCACTTCCAAGTACCGTAGCATATTTATCCCATCGTATTTCTGGTATCCCATTTAGTTTTACAGCACACGCGAAAGATATTTTCGTATATGATATGGAAGAACATTATTTAAGAGAAAAACTTCAGCACGCATCGTTTGTCGTCACTGTTACTAACTATAATAAAAACTATCTTTTAGAAAATGCTCCTGAAACAAATCCTGATATAATAAAAGTTTTGTACAACGGTGTAAACCTTGTTACTTTACAACCTGTTGCGAAATCTTCGCGAAAAAGTAAAACCATTCTTGGGGTTGGTCGATTAGTTGAGAAAAAAGGATTTAACGATTTACTCAATGCATTAGTAATACTAAAAAAACAAAAAGTTGATTTCGAATGTGTAATCGTAGGAACAGGACCAGAAGAAGAAAACCTGCTACAACTTAAGCAAGAACTGAATTTAGAAAACGATGTAACATTTCTAGGTTCTAAAACTTCCGATGAGGTTACCACACTTATGAAAGAAGCTACTGTATTCTGTCTACCGTGTATCATAGCAGAAGATAACAATATAGATGCACTCCCAACAGTTTTGCTTGAAGCACTGGCACTTGGACTACCATCAATCTCAACATCTATATCAGGTATCCCAGAAATAATTGAGCATGAGCATAACGGACTGTTAGCTGAACAAAAAAAACCTGAACAACTTGCCGAGTTGTTAGAGCGGTTACTTTTGACCCCTAAACTTTGCGATGAATATGCTCTTATAGGAAGAAAGATAGCTGAAGAAAAATTCTCTTTACGTACAAATGCGGGCACACTTTTTAAAATGTTTAAAGATGATTTACAACATTGTAAAAGACAATCAGAAAACTTGAACCAAGTTGAGGCAAATTAACAGTATGAATAAATCTAAGGGAAAGATATTATATCTATCATCTGATAGGGGAATTCCTTATGGTGGCACCAAAGGTGCATCTATTCATATTCGAGAGTTTCTTAGAACTTTGGTGAAAAAAGGATATGATCCAATTATAGCCGCTTCAAGGATTGCTCCTACTGTTTTAAATAATCATGACTATCCAGTTTATCAACTTCCTGGCTTTTCTAATATTGAATTTATGAATGACGATGAAGAACAAAATGAAGATAAGCATACTGTAAAAGAAGCGTCCGACTATTACCGTAACGAAGCTATAGGTGTAAAAATTGCATCTATTTTTCAGGAACATGAGTTTGAACTTTTATATGAACGGTATTCAATGTTTTCGACTGCTGGTTTGGTTTTTGCCAAAAAGCATAAAATCCCTTTTGTACTTGAAGTAAACGCACCACTAGTGTTGGAAGCATCACAATTTCGACAACTCAATCAACTTGCCCTTGCAAAATCAGTAGAAAAAATTCTGTTCACATCGGCAGACCATGTTATCACAGTTTCCGATAAGCTGAAAGAATACGTTTTGGAAATAGCTCCGAATACAGATGTAACCACCATACCCAACGGTGTCTCATTAGATAATTATAAAAACAATGAAAATCCTACACATACAAGCGAGCAAAATGGTCAATTTATAATCGGATTTGTCGGTTCTATAAAACCTTGGCATGGTGTTGATCTGTTAATTGATTCGTTTGCCGAAATTTTAAAAATAGACAAATCGTTTAAGCTTTCTCTCGTAGGTGGTGGACAAAAAGAATATATTGAACAATTAAAAAATCAATGTAAAAAATATGATATCTGCGAAGATGTCGATTTCGTAGGTGCTGTAGAACATCATACTATTCCATATCATATAGCGAAATTGGATATTGTTACCGCACCTTATCCACAGTTAGATAATTTCTATTTCTCGCCTCTGAAAATATTTGAATACCTCGCAGCAGGAAAGCCAATTGTCGCATCATCAATAGGACAGATACCTGATTTGCTCACTCATGAAGAAAATGCTCTTTTAGTACCAGCAGGAAATGTATCAGAATTAAGTGCCGCAATCATTAGATTGAAAAATGATGCAAATTTACGAACTAAAATTAGTGAGCAAGCTCTACGAGATGCTACGAGTAAACACTCTTGGAATTCTCGACTAGATGATGTCGAGTCGATTTTTCAAATAGCCAAAATCAAAGTATCAAATGAGATGAAAAGAGATCATGCGAATAAAATATAATTTGCCTAAAATTAAATTTAAATCGCTTCGCCGTATCTTTAAGCATTTTGGCGGGCATCTTAAGAAACATAAATTCCGCCTTGTTGTCGGTTCAGCATCGCTTCTTGGAGTGACGTTTCTTTCATTGCTTCGTCCATGGCCCTTAAAAATTGTATTTGATTATATTTTAATTAAGAATAATAAAATTGATACTGATTCTATAATGTCATTTATGTATGACTTAAAAACGAATGAAGTTCTTTTCATTGCAGCAGCAGGAATTTTATTGATTGCAGTTGTACGAGGACTTCTTACATACACCTATGGAATCTATTCGAAAATTATTGGTCATAATCTAGTCGCTAATATTAGGATGCAACTTTTCTCACACGTTCAACGCTTACCATTGTCATACCATGACTACCGTGAAACAGGCGAGCTGATGACTCGCATGACTAGTGATATCAGTCTGTTACAGGATTTACTTGTATCGATGGTTATAAATCTAGCAAGTCAGATTGTTCTTATCATCGGTATGTTTGGGATAATGTTTTGGCTCGACTGGGAATTAGCTGTAATTGCTCTAGCGGCACTTCCGTTTTTTGCCTTAGCAGCAGTCAAATTTTCCTTCATGATAAAAGATTCTGCACGTAAACAAAGATTGATGTATGGAAAAATTGTTGCGTCAGTTCAAGAAACATTTGCAGGTATTTCGCAAGTGAAAACATATTCTCAAGAAAAAAGAAGAGAACGATTTATTGGTCGTTCTATTGAAAAAGATACTACCGCAAATGTAAAAACTGCACGGCTAACAGCAAATTATGCTCGAGTAGTAGATATAATTACAGCAGTGGGTATGTGTGCTGTTCTTTGGGTTGGAACGCAAAAAGCAATAGTAAATGAAATCTCCCCCGGAGATCTTTTAATATTCTTAGCATATTTACGGGGAATATACAGACCATTGAAAACAGTCGCACAGCTCTCTACAAAAATTGCCAAGGCAACTGTACGAGGTGAAAAAACTATTGAGCTTCTAGAAATGGAACCTGAAGTTTTAGAAAAAGAAGACGGACTCTCAGCAAAAGAAATTAAAGGTGATATAGAATTTAAATCTGTAAATTTTTCATACATTCAGGAACAGAAAATATTAAATGACTTCTCTTGTAAAATTCCAAAAAATAAAACTACAATAATTTTCGGTCCAACGGGTGCAGGTAAGTCAACAATTGCAAAACTTATCTTAAGATTGTATAATGTCTCAAACGGAACGATCACAGTTGATGGCGAAAAAATTGAAGACTATAAAATTAGGTCTTTACGTAAACGAATCTCACCACTTGCTCAGGAAACATTTTTGTGTAGAACAACAATTGCTGAAAATATCGCATTCAGCAAAACCAAAGCTAGTATCGAACAGATTACAGAAGCAGCTAAGCTTGCTGGAGCTCATGAGTTTATTCAAAACTTTTCAGAAGGATACGAAACATTGGTTGGTGAAGGTGGGCTTACTTTATCTGGTGGACAGAGACAGAAAATATCGTTTGCAAGAGCTGCGATGCGGAAATCTCCAATTATGATTTTTCATGAACCAGCGACTGGTCTTGATGTGCATGCTGAAAAAGAAGCAAAAGAAATACTATTTAGACTAAAACAAGAGCGAACTATGCTTGTCATAACGCACAGGATAAACTTTTTGTCACTTGCCGATTGGGTGATTTTTGTAAAAGACGGTAAAATGATCGAGCAAGGGACGCCGCAAGAATTGTTTGAAAAAGATGGTGAGTTTAAAAAGTTTTTTGCAATAGATGAAAAAATGTTAAAAGATCATTTTTCTCTACTAAACTAAAGGTGATGATTTGAGTACTTTACTTAACATTGAGAATGAACAATTGATTCCGGTTGATAAGAATATTCCACTCGGGGAAATTCTTGATACCGAAAATCTATTAAAACTGATCAATTCTCTGTATTGCTCATCGGATACGAAAAAATATTCTGATATAAAAATAATTCATATACGCTTTAGCCCTAAAAAAAGTTGTATCATTAGTTTCAAGGCAAAAAAGAAAAACGATAATAGTTATTCTCATTTTTATACTAGAAGTATGAATAAGGAGATTTATCAAAAGGTTATAACTGAAATTGAAGAACTAAGTTTACTTGAAAGCATTAAAGTTATATCTGATTCTCAAATGATAGTCTGTCGATTCCCTATAGATGCAAAACTGAACCTTTCACCTATATTGAAAATGTCAGCAACTGAACCGTATGAGATACTTCGATATAAACCGGAGACTAGATTCGTGGCAAGATTTAAATCGTTAAAATATGATTCAAAAACATATAGAAATGTCATCGCAAGAATTGAGCTGCCCGAAAAAGTGCATAACTCATACGAAAATACAAGCAAAATACTAAGTGTTATTCAGGAGAACGA
>JAJRSF010000032.1 GCA_024278935.1 Candidatus Zixiibacteriota bacterium | reverse complement strand
TATATGACTTATAGTTTTTTGTCTGTACTGTATCTTTGGGTTGAATTTTAAATGTTGATGGAAAGGCTGAGTGAAATTTTGATTCTGTTTTGTCATGTATCTTAAGTATTTCTTGTGAACTTAGTGTAGACAATTCTTCCAAATTATTATCTATTAGATTTTTAACTGGTCGTTTTTTTGTCACTACCAAAATAGCGTTTTGCATAATCGTTATTTTTTGAATCAGATTTTGTTTAAGTATTTGAAACTGATCGTTTGTCTTTTGGTTTTTTTCATACAATGATTGTACCATAGCAAGCTGTGTAATCAATTTGTCAAAATCAATCTGTTCTAAGTTTTCCGATTTGAGCTGTTCTTGTATAAGCGATAACTCTTCAATGTTTAGCTTAGTTGTTTCCAACATCTTCTCCTTTTTTATGTTCAAGTAAAAATTCAATTCTACTGAGGCGATGGTCTACTTTTTGGGAAAACTCGTAGAATTGTTCTTTCGATAAAACGGCATTGTTTAACATTACCTCAATGTTTGTAAGTTTTTTGTCGAGCTGGTCGACAGTTTTCATCTCTGCCTTAGCGGCAAGTTCTACTTTGATTGATTGAATACTCAAAAAATAAGATGTTGCGACACCAAGAATAATCATGATGAACTTTATCATTGGAGTGTTAAGCATGATAATCCCTTTCTCTTCGATTTTTTTCATAGTTCCCTTTTTTTAGTTGACGATGGTTTGATATTTTACATCCTTTTTGTATGAAAACTGAAAGGAAGCAAATGCGAAAATTTATATATGCAATACTGATATGTTCATTCTTGATAGTCGGATGTGAAGACTCCGACAATTTTGTCAACACTCCTCAAAATGTCGACGGGCTATCATTGCTCGGTTTAGTCAATGGAAGAACTTTAGTATATATCCAAACCGACACGACTATCGATATCGAAACTTTTGCAATCACAGTGACAGAAACGAACCAGTCTGTTTTAATAACCGGTACTGGCGATGACTGGATAATTCATAGAGGAACCGACAAACTTATAAATCTCAAAGTGGGAACATCTTCAGTCATACAAAATGGCTATTGGAAAGAAATAAACGGTTTGGATTCACTTATTTATTTTGCTTCTCCTCCACTTATCATGGAACGTTCGCTGAATTCAAATCTCGAGTGGGAATTTTTTACGCCGTTCTACAGACCCGATACAACAGCAATGTTTCTGCCGTTCTACTATGCCAACTTTGGCTATAACGCCGTCAAAGAATATGTCGGAATCGAAACGATCATTACCCCAGCCGGCGAATTTGATAGTTATAAATTTGATCTCTTACTCTACTCAACCGCATTTGGCTCTGAGCCTATCGCATCGGTTTCAGAATATTTTGTACCTCAAATTGGTCTTGTAAAGCAAGAGATCAAAATCGGCTCACTCAGTCGCTCACTCGTTTTAGCAAACTACACTGACTGAGTACGTGCATATAACTGAAACTGTTCTTTTCCGTTTAGAACTATTGGACAAATAAATAGATGCCCCAAAATATGACCATCCAATTTTAGTTCAGTCCTGTTTTGCGACTGCGAATACAAAAGCAGAGTTCCAGAATTATGAGCAGACTTTTTCCGACTTGCGTTTGGAACGTTTTGAATCTTTTCTACGAGGAAGCGTTTACCGGCATACAACCGTTCTTGCTTAAACCGTTTGATTCTATAGTGAATTTCTTCGTGAGCTGACAGTATCGACAAGATCAAATTCCCTTCAAAGTCATAGCTTATTGAATATTCCGTTTTTTCCTGAGATTTTGAGAGAGGATTATATAAGAAGCAAGTATCGGTAGGAGTCGAGTTCAAAAGTGACCATACCCGTACCCCATCTTTAGTCATAATCGAAAGAGAAGCTTTGTCAATTTCATTTTTTCGAACGATTTTATACCGCATAGCCTGGATATTTTTGCTGTTAGATTTATACACTGAAAATGCCGGAAGCAATCGAAGCTCTATACGTTTTACTATGCTTTTCTCACCTGCGATAAATTTCTGAAGTTCTTCAAGTGAACATCTTTCTTTCCCACGAAACCCAATCAACTGTCCAAAATGTTTTTTGAGGTTTTTCGGATACTCACGGAAATATTTTTTTAAAAGTTGTTTCGGCAATGGTTTATTATCTATTGTTGATAGCTGAATAGAATCATGAGTCGTGGTGAGATATACATCCAAACCGACATAACTCGGCGTAAGCAAATAGCTCGTATTATCATGCAAGCTATCAAGCGACAATAATTTTTCGGGTGTTAGCATCTTTACATTTTCCGAAACGATTAGCAGATCGTTTGAAATAGATGTATTCGGAATCGCCCCACGGTAAACAAGCGAGGTTTCTAAAACTCGGTCGATCTCTTTGTAATAAAAAAAGCAAGATTGAGATTTTCCATTGATGGTATATTCACCAAACGGTTCATGTCGGCAGGTTCGGATATCAGATGCACAGATAGAACATTCCGGCAGTAAAAAAGTAAACCCAATAGAACATTCTTTGATAATGCCACCATCGATATTTTTGAGTAAGTCATCAGCAGAATCATCGGACTTCATCCAATAGAAGTAGCTCTTGACCCAGTTTTGACCATCTTTATTGACAACTTCAGCATGAAAGTTTCGTCCTATAGGTAGTTGATCTTTTTTATGACCAATCAACACAGGCGAATCGATAATCAGTTCTTTGATATTGTATAGTTGATCAAGCGGAAATTTTCCACCATAACTGTTTAGCTCCTCTGACACAATATACATACATCGGATATGTACATCATCTGGTGTAAGCTGTGTTGCAGGATTAATATTTGCATTTAATCTTTCAATAAGAGATTGAATCTTTTCAACCTCTGCTTCGATAAGTGTTGCGGTAAGTTTACCAATATTTGTTTCCATATTTTCTCCATTTAAAAGTCTATAAAAACCGTAGGGAATATAATCAACATCAATTGTCTATTATTTTTGCATACATTCCTGCAACATAAGACATAGACAAATTGCAATTGTAGTTCTCAGATAGCAGTAATCAGATGTCATACTTCGTTTTAGCAGTCTGTATAAATTTCGCACATGAGACGGCACAACCTTTGCATTTAGATTAAATAAAGTTAATGCAATTATTTACAACAAAGGATTAAGCATGATTTTATATAGAAGAAAAGCTCGCTCTTTAACTAGATACTTTTTTGGAACTATCGTTTTTATACTTGGACTAACTTTAGCTTTTGCTGATGTCTATGGTTTACAAATGCCTTTTGGGCAAAGTGCAACAGGTTCATATGATAACTACGTAGCCGAGAAAAACGAAATTCCGGAAGAAGGTCTGAGTGATGAAGTTATTGTTATATCAGATAACAGCTACGATGATAACCAAGGTGGCGGGACTGATACAATCCCGACATCGGTACCTGAGCCATCATCTATAATTCTTTTAGCATCCGGTTTAGGGCTTCTTAGTTTAGCGAAGAAAAAACGAAAATAAATTTCCCCTTACTTATCCCTTATTCGCACCTTCTCAGTTTTAGTTTCCTGAGAAGGTGTATTTTTTTATACTCGTCCGATTTTGGGACCGATGACTGCACTCTCTCTGCGGTACAACGGCCAAAGTGCTAGAGCAAGAGCCATAAGAGAATCGAACTCATTGTTTTTATCCCAACGTGCCTGACGCATCTCATCTTCAAACGCCCAGATTTTTCCATTACCATCGGGAAGTTCCCATCTTTGATACCAGATTTTATTCTGTTCATGAAAAAACTCAACATTGGTCAGAAGCTCTGCTTTGACCGACTCGGTAAATATGACAGGGGTTGGATTATAATCCCTCAGCTGCTCCACGACAACATCGCCCAAACCGGTGGCATCAACAAACAGACGTCCGGGATATTTTTTCTGACGTTCTTTAATTTTCTGTATAATATCTTTCCATTCATACATCTTAAACCGTTCGACCAAAACAACCAATGCTTTGCCATCTTGTACCTGCACTGTGATACCGACCGTGGCAGTTTTTTTACGAGCAAGATCCCACCCGCTGATATAATATGGCGTCGAATCTTCTGCGAACTGTTTTGACTTTTCTTCATACTCCTGCATAGCTATATCAACATGCACACCACGGATAATTTCACCGCCGGAATCTACAAACTGCCCCATTATGTTTTGCTGCACTCTTCGGTCTGAAAATGTTTCTATACGATCGTTCAGAGCGAGTGCTGAAATAAATGCATTCTCCCTACTGTCACCGGACTGGTAATATCCTTTTCGCTTCTTCTGTGAAATATCAAGCATCCTTCGGTAGAACCAGTTTTTGCCATTTGGTGTAGAGATCAAATCAAGCATCCCCTCACGGTCAGCAAGACGCATCTGGATAACTTCTTCGACGACATATTCTGGGTCGGACTCAAAGGCGACTTCATCGAAAATAAAATAATCATAATCATTCCCAAGAAGATACTCCCCTCTGTTTTGGGTAGACCTTGCCTCGATTGTAGCCCCGTTTGAAAAAACCATCTTTGGAAATGGTGTTTTCGTTATCGTTAAAAGCAGAGGTTCCAGTATCTTTGATTCTCTTGCGAGACTGACTGCCTGTTGGAAAATTATATTGGCTTGGTCTTGGGTTATCGATGCCGTCACTATTCGATATTTTTTTCGCAGATCAAATTTGAGATCGCGAATACGAAATATCGCCCGATAGAGAATTTTAACTGCCGATACAAAAGATTTCCCCCAGCGGTTCCCTGTCACCAGCATATTTTCTTTGGTCTCGGAATTCTCCAGCCATTTTTTCTGACCTTCATGAAGAGTGACTCCGAGAACTTTTAGTGCAAAATAGTCAAGCTCGCAAAAGGCACGGTTCCAGTCGATAGGTTCGTCTTCTTTTATTTTAATAATCGTTCTACCTGTATAGCTGCATTCTCTTTTTGAATCAGACCGGCGTTATATAGTTTTATGATTGAATCAATTTCCTGTGAACGGATTGCTGACTCATCAGTAGCCTGATAGGCAAAACTGTTATCAAACTGATAGCGACATTGCGCATCAATACCATGTAAGGCAAGTTCGATATTTCCGAGTGATTCTAACAACGAGGCTACTTCCGCTTGTACTGATTTTATTGAACGCATAACAATATCAAATTTAAACGACGCCCAGGTCGTAGTTGAACCAAATGAATAGCCCAAAAGAAATGGTGCCAAATTTGTACCGGCACAGATCTCTTCAATCATCGAACGATGATTCATAAACCAGCTATTAGTGACAGATTTTACATTTTCAGGACCAACATGATTTATCGTCACATTGTCCCATGTCCCCGGGTTTTCGTCGATGTCGCATGACTTAATCATCGAGACAGTCGAATCAAAATAACTATTGATTCGGTCGATATATGCCGAATCCCCCTCACCGCTCATTCTTTCCGGTGGTGTAATCTGAACGTGCAGACGATGAAAGCCGGAGTTATGACTGGTGCGACGCATGTCATCGACAAGTTGCTGTTCGATATAGGAAACAAACGGGATAGTGTGTAAAATTGATTTCCCTAGTACATTTTTTTTGTCTGCATTAAATGGAATCGCATAAAAATCATTTCTATCTAAGCAGATATTCTTTTCATTCACTTGAATAAAAAACCGATTCTGTTCATCTTTTTGAATATCAGCCGCATGAACCGGAATAAATCGGTCAATTGATTTTCCATTTTTCTCAAGCAGAACAAAGCCAGAAAAAAGACCATCACGATAATAATTTCGAAATAAATCTGAAATAAATGTTACAAGAGGACCTGTCTGCCCAAAAGAATTATGATACAGTTTTTCCGATAAACGTTTTAAAACTTCTTCTCCCGCATCAGAATTAACTTTGAATCGCCCCGGTGCTGCCGATAACCTGACCCATGTTTCTAAACATGCATGCACAGCAGGTACCGATTCTGTCAAAAATTGGTATAGTTGATATTTGAACCGCCCACTTTGAAAATCTGAAACCGAATAATCTAACACCGATTGTAATGAGCGAGCATTAGAATTCCCGCCATCGGTTTTTGTCTTTAAAATAGTATTATTTCTCAACTCTTCTGAGTCGATTACGTTTGTGTTGCTTTTACTGAATAGATTCATAGAATCTCCTTTTACCAAGTTGCAGATTTTTTTTCTCCACCAATCTTATAGAATATTTGCAAACAAACGGTATAAAGACTCAACTTGTCAGATTAAGTGCAACAGTATGCTATAGTCGATAAAAAGGGGAAATTTGCCACTTGTTATCTTGTTGTGTTGTATGAGTTTTTTGATCAAGGATTAATAAAACAGACAGGCATAAAATTTGCTCTCTAAATTATACTATTAAGAAAGGTATATTAATGAAAAAACTAATTTTTACAATCGCAATACTTTTAGCTGTCTCATCACAGGCTTTTGCTTTTAACTACAGTTATTATGATTTTGGTCAGGATAATATCTTTGATTATAATAATAACTACGCTCCGATTGACTACCCCTTCGGAATTGGCAACCTTCCTTCACCGGGTGAATATGGTGATGGCGGTGAATATTATGATTTAGAAGCATTAAACGTCGCCTCCGATGATGATTTCTTATACCTCTCTATTACAAATTCTTTTGGATTCCAACAAGACCAGTTTCGTTTAGGCGATCTTTTTATTGGCGTTGGTGATGACAAGTATACATATGCTGTTGATTTACAAGCTGGCGGTGCAAATGGCGGATTATATGCCGTTGACAGTTGGAACGAAATCCAAGAAGACCCATATTCTTATTACAAATACAACGATATCAGAACTGCTGCCGGAGCCCACGAAATGAATTCCGGTGCTTTACTTGGTGGCGTTTCATCAATGATGACATTTGAATCTGACCTTGAAGTTGGCTATATGAACCCTCTTACTGCAAATGGCGACACTTATATTTGGGAATTAAAAATCGACCGTGCCTTAATAAACGGCGGTGATCTTGCCAATTTATCATTCCACGTAAATGTTGGTTGTGGTAATGACCTGATGGAAACTTCTTACTCTGCTGTTCCTGAACCTGCTACTATGCTCTTATTCGGTCTTGGTCTTCTCGGTGGTGCACTTCAAAGACGTAGAAAATCATAAGTATATACCTATATATCAAATTTAAAACTCCGCTTTTGCGGAGTTTTTTTATGCCTGTTTCCATAAATATTAATCAAAATTGGCTTGTGAGGTCAAAAAAATTATTCTATATTTGCCTCATACTATTATAGCTCAAATAGAAACATCCGATAATAAGACATATGAAACTGACTAAACAATTAATAATATATCTACTGCTTTTAGCTCTTCTTGCTCTTTGCTCTTGTAGCGGTAATCAACCACTACAGGCAAGATACCAAGCCGAAAAAATGTTCCACGAAGCAGAAAATGCATTAATAAAAGCGAAAGCATTCAGCCCGATACTTTCAGCACATGATCAGGCATATATCGCTAACGAATTTAATACTCTGGTAGAGTTTTGTTATACCCAACTTGATAAAATCGATTCAGCATTATCACCGGTTGAATTTAATGAGTTCAACTACATCACCTATCAAGCAACGACCAAACTTTCTCAAATATACTATCTCGACAAAGATTATGAAAAATGTGCTCTTATTACAAATAGACTTCTTACCGAAGTTAATATTCCAACCATACAAAGAGCTGCTGTTTACATCAACCTTGGGCAAGCATTACAGTCAGCCGGTAAATGGGATTCTTCGTATGTTGTCTATGAAAATGCTTTAGAAATATTTTCACCTCCACTCACAACCACAAACGAAATTATAGGTTCAATATTTAATCTCCCGCTCTATGTCTTCCGTGTTGTACATTTTATAAACGACAGAGCAACTATCTCATTTGAGCTGACAAAAGCTGAGAACTACTACCTCAACCTCATACATGATTTCACCGGGCATAAACTAGAAACCGCATCCCGCTCAAACCTTGCCAAGCTCTATGAAGAAACCGGACAATGGAAAAAAGAACTTGCCCAACTGAAATTCCTTACCGACCCAAAATCAAAATCATATACGACCGTTCTTTTAAAAACGGCTGACATCTTTGGCGGTAAATTAAAAAAACATGATACTGCTTTAGTTTTATATAACCATATATTTGATCAGACTACTGAAGACGACAAAGAGATGCGGGCGATTTTATTATTTAAAAAATCACTCATACAAATCGATTTAGGCAACTACGATGATGCCCGTACTTTACTGCATCAAATCAACAAAGATTACCCTCGTGTATATGATCAATCAGCACTGTTCCAATACAACCTTGCCCGTTCATTTGAATTACAAAACAAATGGAACCGTGCCGAACAGGAATACAATCTTCTGCTAGAAAAATTCAAAGGTTCATCAGAATCAATGATGACTCTTTTATACTTAGTTGACCATTTTAGAAAACAAAAAAACAAATCAGAAGAAAAACGCTGGTTCACAAAAGCAGAGTCATACTTTACTGGCTTAGCAAAGTCAGGTAAAGGCAACTTGCTGGAAGCTCGCGCCCTGCTTTATTCTGCTGATTTATATAATCGGAACGATGAATTTGTGAAATCTGCCGAAATATTAACATCGGTGTTTAACAAATTTCCGAACACTGACCCGGGAAAACAGGCCTTAATTAAATCTATAAGACTATACAGTAATAAGTTAGATAACCCTCAGAAAGCTGATTCTTTGCTTGAACAGCTTAAATTAACTCTTGTAAAAACTGGAGTTTCTGCAAATTCTAAGGATCTTTTTGAAAATTGATGAGTACAATAATAAAAAACGGAGAACCAATGATTACAACAGCTAAAAAAACTTTAATCGTACTATCCCTGCTCTTATTACCTATGCTTGCAACAGCGCAAGTAGATGGTTATAGCACAGTCGATACACTTTTTGCTGAACTGGCAAAAATAAATGATTTTAATTGGAGTATCACTATTTCATATTCTAATGATGAACAAGTTGTCGGACTCGCAGTCCCACTCAAAATGACAGCCGGCCTCAATAGAATCGTCGCCGACTCCGCAATCTATACCGGTGGTCGTGTTGAAAGTTTTTCATTAAAAAGCTTTCGTGCTGACTCCGCTATTCAGTGTGTCTTATTAGGCATGGTTGCCAATTTAGGACCAACCAATAATTTCCTTGCTCCTGGCAAAGGAAGACTCGCAACAATCTTTGTCTCTTCACTAGAAGAGAAAGCGATTGAGAAGTTGGTCATAGATACTACAACTTTAAGCCCAAATAATTCTTTGATGGTTATAGCAGATAAAAACCAACCAATTGATTCTTTGAAAAATTTAGACAGAGAAGCAGTCAAGATTTTCCCTGCTTTTGTGGTTAAATATAGTAAATAAAAAATTGTCTTTACAAGAAAAGCCCGTCACATAAGTGAACGGGCTTTTTTTATATTTAAGAAATCTTATCTAATTATTTTTCGATCGTCAGTATCTTTTTCAGACTTTTTCTTAACCGTCACCCTCGGCACTTCGACCTCTTCGATAAATTGCTGCAACTTCTCTTGTAACTCAGGAGCAAGCCGCTGTTTTTTCACACCATCTTTCATCAAAGCCCTGCTATCCAGCACAAAAAAATCATCCAAGCCTGATTCACGACAAAGATAATTGAGTTCTGAAAATGCTTTTGGATCATCAGTTTTTGTGACAAACTTTAAATCATTCTTAATCGAGACATTAACTTTTCCAAGATCAGATTCAAATATAGAAATTTCATGCTGTTTTGAAATTTCTATAAGTTGTGCTTTCAAAGAATCCAATTCTTCTTTTACAGCCTTACTCTCTTTATTTTTTTCAATAAACTTATTCGCTAAATCTTTGAGCATCTCAGCAGAAAGTTCCCCGGTCGATGATTCCGCTTCACCTTCAATCATTAAGTTATGAATTTTAGCAGGACAAATATCGGCATAGTCACAGAACTTGCAAAAAGAACTTTCGGTAGGAGGAAAACTTTTGAGACTTGTAGCATTCATCGTTTCGATTATCATCTGCTTAAATTCTTCAATCAGATTATCTTCTTCATCTTCCCGCATGCGATACCGAACTGTTTCCCCATGGCGTAGATAATACTGCACCAGTTCAATCTCTTTGAAATCAGGATAATTCGCCCGCACCGCTAAGAGATAAAGACCCATCTGAAAGTGAAAAGATTTATCGGTCGCTTTTGCTAAGAAAGTCCCTGTTTGGTAATCGACAATTTCAATGACACCATCAGCACGTTTTGACAACCGATCAATACGACAGTTAAATTGAAAATCTGTTTCGGGAAGAGTGAAAAATAGATTTAGTTCCGAACCAAGCAATGTATCTTGGTTAAACGGTTGAAACTTATCGTAATAGTCACAAAGAATTTGTTCACCGATTTTTATATAGTCATCAACAGTTTGAAAATCCGAGGTTACTTCGATATAGTCAATGACAATTTTATTCCACTCATCTTGATAGTACTTTACCATTTCATCTTTTGGGTACAATACATTTTCAAAGCCAAGTTTATATAATTTCTCCAAAACCCGATGAGCTATAAAACCCATGATGGCAGGAGCGTTCCCTTTTTTCTCACGCTTGATTTTATCAATATATGTGAACTGAAATTTTTTACGACAACTTTCAAATGTATTTAATGAAGAATAAGAATATTTGCCCAGACGTTTCATTTCCGTTGGTCCATTTCTTTAAGACCTTTTACTTTGAGATAAGAAAACATGACTCGCAAAAAGCCAAAACCTAAACCAAAATGAATCGCGGGAAAAACCAAAATCCCATAGAGCATACAGCCAAGATGTTTTTCTTTTATCGCAAGCATACACGAAAAGACCATAATGATAAGCAGGTAAAATGCTGCTACCGGCACAAACAGATCGGAAATGAAAGGAGAAATAATTGACAACAATGCCCCCACGACAAAAGCAAATGCCGCAAACCCGGCAAACCATTGTACCGGTGAAAAGAGATTATGCTTTTTAGCAAATTTGAATCGTCCCATGCCATATCGATTCATCTGTTTCCATAATCCTTGAATCGTCGAACGAGGATAATACAACACCGTCAATTTTTGCGAAAGGTATGACCTCAAGCCAGCCATCTTTACCCGATGATTAAACTCGACATCTTCGCAGGCATCAAACTGTTCATCAAAATACCCAACCTTGTCAAAGACCGAACGAAGATACATTGCTCCCGATGATGTCGGGTCAACTTCGCCTTCAAAGTCTGAAAATATTTCAGAGCCGGGATTATGCCCAAGCGATGAACCACGGCAAAGTGCGATTGATTTTTCAAACTCATTGATATCCGGTGGCACTAACGGCTGTGGGCGGCACAAACAATCTGCCTGTGTTGTTTTAAATGTCTCGACAATATCTGCCAGAAAATTTTTGCTCGGAATATATGTATGCCCGTCTAAAACTAATACATACGGTGCCGTAGAATTTTTCACACCAACATTACGACCCGACGACGGTATCCGTCCCGGGTTATCCAAAACTTTCAAAGAGCCAAACCGCCCTTTGAAAGACTCAGCAATTTCTTTTGTTCTATCAGTAGAGAATCCATCAGCAATAATAATCTCAACTTTATCCATAGGGAAATCCTGCAGATAAACTTGGTCAAGAGTTTGACCTAAAAACTTTTCTTCGTTTCGTACCGGCATTATTATCGCCACTTGGTATTTTGACTCACCTGTCGTCATCAAGCTATCCTTTTGTATCTGATTCTTCTCAAAAATATGTTTGAGATAATATAATTTAATAGGGGATTTAAAAGAAACTAAAATTTAAAGAATATCAAAGATTGTTGTAGTATGAACTCACACTATTTTTAGACAGTTTTGAAGAAAATGCCCGAGCAAAGTCGGCACCATTTTGAGAGAGTTTTTTTGTAAATGAATCATCTTCGATAAGCAAAAGGAAATTATCGGCTAGAGTAGAAAAATCATTGAACTGATACATTAAAATATTTTCTTTCTGAATCAAGTCGTTAACCATCCCGATTGGACTCGCCATCACAGGCAAGCCGTGTGCCATAGCGGTCAAAATTTCCTGTGCAAAATATTCGATATGATAACAATGCACAAACAAATCTGCCTTACACAAATATTCCGAAAAATTGTCAGCACTTTTAAGAGTAACACCATTGATAGCACTTTCAGCAATAAGCTCTTCAATCTTCTCATTTTTGGAACCGGAACCGACAATAACAAGCTCGGCACGAGGATATTTTTGCTTGACCAGTTTAAATGCTTTCAGCAGGCAATTTACATTGAACACATCTTCAAGATAGGCAGACGCTAAAATAAATGGCTGAACCCGCTCTATAACACGAGGGCTGATATTTGTGAGATTGAGATGTGATTTTGCTTTTAGAGCATTGACACCTTTTTGCCTGAGTATTCTACTCTGACGATGCGACAGAACAATAACTGAATCGGCAAATTTTAGAAAATAGCGAATCAACATACTTGGTTCTTCCGCAAGGTAATAATTCTGGAAATCCATAAACTCAACAACAACCTGTTTGCGATAAAATTTCCCGACTATAAACAGTGGAATGATTTGAAAAATAAAAGAGACCGACGAAAACACAAACAGATGCATGATTGAATTTTGTTTTATCTCTGTCCGCACTCGCAGTAGAAACAATCCAAACAAAAAGAGAGATCGCAAAAACGGCAATAAATTTAACAGGGTCGAATTTTTATTTTGATGTTTTGGGTAGCTCAAAATATTTTCAGCACAAGAATCAGTATCGAGCATTTCAGCGTATCTGTCTTGAATAAACTGACTCTGCTGCAAATCCAATTCAATCGGAGCTACATAGAGAACCGAGACTTTCTCTAGACAATCATCTGCCTCTGCTAAAGATAGCTGGTTTAATTCTATTCTTCTGTTTTCTGCATTTGACATATTACAATTATCGACACCTTTCAATTATTGTACTAATAAGAAGTAAGATAGTTTAAATAGTTTTAGCTATTTAACACAATTAAACAACATAAATTTCAATTAATTCATAAATCTGCGTTATATTAGACAATTTCAAAGAAGTTTTAATTAACAATTGTAGTTTGACATCCTATAGAAAGGGCTCCTATAAGGTTATTACAGCTATTATTAGCAGGTAAACAAGGTGATGCCTCCTGGAGAGTTACACTATCTGAACAAAATAAAGGATCAAGATTAAAGTTGCCATTGATATTGGCGAATATATCAATTTTTTCTATCCAGTCCCCACCCAAATTATTGTAAATATTCGTACATACAATCGATGGAACACTTGTAGCATCACTTGCACCAATTGCTTCGCCTTCTATTGAATTTGCGAAAATACAATTCCCAATTTCTGCGTTTGAACTAGCGATGAGAAATAATGAACTTCCCGACATGGAATAATTATTAACAAAAGTACAATTAGTAATTTTAGGACGTGCATTTTTACAACGAATCGCACCTCCACTGATGAGAGCAACATTATCTTTGAATATGCAATTTTTTATAATCGGGGAACTTGTAGTTAGATGGATTCCACTTCCAGTATTAGAATATGCATTCCTAATAGTAATTCCTTCAAAAATCGAATTGCTCGTAGCTAACGAAGTAAGTTGAAATCCAAAATGATGATTAGCACTATCACCTGCACAATTTATAATTGTTTTATCTGCACCATTTTCAGATATTAAAATTATAGACTTATCTTTTAATATAATATCTCGATTCCCTGCCCCACTATAAATACCATCACGAAGTAGAATCGTATCCAAATCTCCGGCAGCTAAAATCGCAGATGATATATTTGGGTAATTATCTGGAACTATAAATTTCGTTTCTGTAACAGGGGCAGTTATCGAAACTTCGATTTCATCTTCGGAACATCCTAATAAGAGACCAAGACAAATTACTATTATTAAATTTTTCATAACAACTCCACAAACAAAGTTATATAATAAATATAACTCTTATTAAAACCTGAGCAATACGAAACTCACATAATATAAAATATCGTAATATATGCTTGACGAATCTCACAATAATTCTTAATTAGAATAAAACAATTATTGTTATAAAACTTGGAGATATCGCATGGAAGAAGCTAGAAAAGGTTATATCGAATCAATACGGACACTTCCTCATCGTTTAATCTCACTTACCTCAAAGCTCTCAACGAATCAATTAGAAACACCTTATAGAGATGATGGTTGGACAGTTCGACAGGTTATCCATCATCTGGTAGACTCCCATACTAACGGGCTGGTACGAATTAAACTGATACTCGCCGAAGAACATCCTACTCTCAGACCATACAATCAGGAGATTTGGGCTGAGGTTGATGACACAAAAATAATGCCGATTGAAAGCTCACTCAAAATTCTCGAAGGTCTCCAAGAGCGACTCGCATATATATTTGAACATGCTACCGAATCAGATTATGCCCGCACAGCTTTTCATCCCGAAGTCGGCGATGTTACCTTTGCACATGAGCTAAAAAATTATGCATCACATGGCGAGAGTCATTTGAAGCAAATTTTATCACTAACAAAAATGAAGGGATGGTAATTTTTCATGACAACACCAGAGATGAAAACTATAGATCAACAACCTAAAAAATATTTCCCGCTTGGAATGATTTTTATCTTAATGTACTTTGCTTTTGCAATTGTTAGTTCCTTTATTGTATTTATAAATCCTGTTCTAATATTAGGGAAATTTGCAATAACAGGAATATCTGCAATTTTATACCAACTAATCTCAACTACTATTCTAGTCTTCTGTTTTATTGGGATAATAAAAAGAAAAATCTGGAGCAAAACTCTGACTATTATCGCAGGCATTTATTATTTTTGTCTTGGGCTTTTTCATTTTATTTCTTTTAAACTATATCCTGAAGAAGTTTTAGAAATATATAATAAAAATATTCCATCAGTAGGCGTTCAAGATACAGAATCTATAATAAATATGACTATCATCGGCGGATTTTTCCTTTCTACAATAATTTATGCAATAATTATATATTATATTGTGAGGCAAAAACAATTTTTCGAAAATTAAAGAACTCTCTACTTGTAACTTCATATTCATTTTGTATATTCTCATCCTAACAATAAGGATACAAAATGCAACTTGATTACTCTAAAACGATAGCAACTGAACTCAACATAAAAGCTGCCCAAGCAGTCGCAACAATCACACTCCTCGACGACGACGCCACCGTTCCATTTATCTCTCGGTACCGCAAAGAGGCAACCGGTTCGCTTGATGAAATCCAAGTTATGGCGATTCGTGACCGTGTAGTACAACTACGTGAACTCGACAAACGCCGTGAAGCGATTTTAAAATCGCTTGAAGAACGCGAACTTTTGACCGATGAACTCAAAGAACAAATCGACAACGCTCTTACAATGACTGAGCTTGAAGACATCTATCTCCCTTACAAACCAAAACGTCGTACCCGAGCAACTATCGCCAAAGAAAAAGGACTGGAACCGCTGGCAGATTATCTATTTGAACAACCGGAAGGCGATGTTTTCAAAGAAGCCGAAAAATATATCTCCGAAGAAAAAGAAGTTGCCACCGCAGAAGATGCCATCGCAGGTGCCAGAGATATTATCGCCGAGTGGGTATCAGAAGATACTTTCATCCGCTCTGAACTCCGTAATCTTTTTGCTCAACAAGGTGTCCTCACATCAAAAGTTATCAAAGGCAAAGAGACCGATGGCGAAAAATTTAAAGATTACTTTGACTGGACAGAACCAATTATCAAAACTGCTCCACACAGACTACATGCCATCAGACGTGGAGAAGCGGAGTCGATTCTCACCATGCATATCACTCCACCCGAGGAAGCCGCTATCGAAATGTTAGAAACCGAATACTTGGTCAACAGCAACCAAGCCTCCGAACAAGTTCGCACCGCTCTACATGATTCGTACAAACGACTCCTGACTCCATCAATGGAAACTGAAATAAGAACCGATACAAAAAAATCTGCCGACACCGAAGCAATCCGTGTCTTTGCCGACAACTTGCGAGAACTTCTTATGTCTGCCCCACTCGGGCAAAAAGCGGTCATCGCAATCGACCCGGGCTTTCGCACGGGTTGTAAAGTTGTCTGTCTCGACAAACAAGGGCAGCTGATTGACAACACGACTATTTATCCAACCGGTTCAGAAAAACAATTACAAAATGCCGGCGAAACTATAAAAGCATTAGTCAAAAAATATAAAACCGAAATCATCGCAGTCGGCAATGGAACCGCAGGAAGAGAAACAGTCGAGTTTATCCAAAGCTTACAACTTGGCGACGACATCACCGTCGAGATGGTCAACGAATCGGGAGCATCGATATATTCCGCATCGCAAGTTGCCCGCGATGAGTTCCCCGACTATGACCTGACTGTACGTGGTTCGGTTTCAATCGGTCGGCGACTGATGGATCCGCTTGCCGAGCTGGTCAAGCTCGACCCAAAATCTATCGGCGTTGGACAGTACCAACATGATGTCGACCAGTCATCGCTCAAACAAGCACTCGATGATATCGTAGTCAGTTGCGTAAACTCTGTCGGCGTTGAACTCAACACGGCAAGTAAACAACTGCTTACCTATGTCTATGGATTAGGACCGCAACTTGCTCAAAACATTATCGACCATCGAAACGAAAACGGTCCCTTCACATCACGTAAAGATTTAAAAACTGTCAAACGGCTCGGACCAAAAGCGTATGAACAAGCGGCAGGGTTCCTGCGTGTCGCTGACTCTGACAATCCGCTCGACAAATCTGCGGTGCATCCTGAAAGCTATCACATTGTCAATCAGATGGTCAAAGATTTACAGTGCGAACTTATAGAACTGATGCAAAGTGATGAACTACAAAAGAAAATCAAAATTTCAACCTACGTCTCTGACAAAATCGGTTTACCAACTCTACAAGATATCATAAGCGAGCTTTCTAAACCGGGGCGTGATCCTCGCGAGAAATATGAATCGTTTTCATTCGATGAATCTGTTTCAAAAGTCGAAGATTTACAAGTCGGCATGCAGTTACCTGGCATTGTTACCAACGTGACAAACTTCGGTGCCTTTGTAGATATCGGAGTACATCAGGATGGACTTGTTCATATCAGCGAACTGGCAGACAAATTTGTCAAAGACCCAACCACGATTGTCAAGGTGCATCAGAAAGTCAAAGTGACCGTTACTAATATTGACATCCCTCGAAAACGTATCGCACTTTCGATGCGCACCAAACGAGACGAAAAATTAACCTGATTCTGTAGGTCAGAACCCTTTAGTGGTTCTGACAATGCATGCCTCAACCCTTTTTGTACCGACAGGGGAATTGCCCTGTCAATGCGGAACAGGCAGGCCAGTTCCCTACAAAAAAACAGCCCTTACCCCCTCTTAAAAGAGGGGAAAACCAATCAGTTAATCTTATAATCATACAGTATTATCGTAGATTACTTTGACCCAAATTTAACAATTTTATTGACGAGTCATTCTCTGAGAGCTATTATATCCTTACAATTATCAATCACTAATAAAAAAGGAAATAATCATGAAGATTCGTCTTTTGACAATCTTGTCATTTCTCGCTCTACTAGCAATTCCGCAGATTTCTTCGGCACATTGCGAAATCCCATGTGGTATTTATAACGACGAAACCCGTTTCAGTTTATTAGCTGAACATATCACGACAATAGAAAAATCAATGACTAAAATTGCCGAGTTATCTACAGACGCAAAGAATCCGAATCAATTGATACGATGGATTAACAATAAAGAAGAACATGCCGTGAAGTTCATGGATATAATTACACAATACTTTATGACCCAACGAATCAAAGTAATTTCTCCGGGTGTCGAGGGCTATGATGCATACGTCAAAAAAGTTACTCTCTCTCACAACATGTTGCGGACTGCGATGAAATGTAAACAGACAATAGACAAGTCAAACACATCATCTTTAAGCACCCTTCTTAAAGAATTTGAAAAATTATATCTCGGCGAACATAAACATTAGCAGATAAATATAAAAAAGGCGGTTAATACCGCCTTTTTTATTGCAAATAATTACAGTTTTTCTCTCTCATTGCAGAACAGGTAAGCCAGTTCCTACAATAAAACTATTCTACTTCAGTGTACAAAAGTGAGACTGTCAAGTCAGCACAAGAAGCTACTTGTTGAAAGAAATCTTTTACGGCTTGATAATTCTTAGCTAAATAATACGGTTGTTTGAGCGTGAAGATTCGTTGTACAGTTAATTTGTTGCCTACTTGCGCACAACTAACTCCGCACTTCCCGACTGGAGTTTCAATCATAATATCTTCCGGGAGTGCTTCAATTTTCATTTCATCAGGTAACTCTAAAATAACATTTTCATGATCTTCAAAAGCATAGTTAAACATAACAGCTTCGATTCTTTCATCATCAAGAAATGGATTCGCAAAGTCTTCCATATACGCTACTGGCTTCAGTAAAATCCGGTCACCCATAAGATCATTTTCAATATTTGGAAACGTTAAAGAATAATGCAGTTCAAGAGGTTCTTTATAGCTATCGATATTTCCATATGTTATATCATCAATCTCATTATCAAAATCATTTGTTTTAATATACTCTTTGATTTCAGTTATATATTCACTCTCATTAAGATTATTTAATATATATCGCAATGAGCGAGCCTGATGTCCTATCAACTTTTCATGCACAAGCGATGTAACATCGAACTCATCTGAGATAGAAATTTCAATAGACCGTTTCACAGAATTTTGAAACGGTTTCGAAAAAGGAATGGCTATATAAATTTGTTTTAAAGCACCGCCGAGCAATGCAGTTATCCCTTCGTTGTACCAAGGCACCTGTCCGAACGGCATCTGAAATTCTCCGGGGGCATAGAACTTTCGCTCTGAATTTATTCCCTTGAATGTGACCAACATCCTATTAAACTGCCAGTACTTGGCATCGGGTACAAACACAGCTTCATCACGATCGACAACCCAACAGATCTTGGCATCGATATTCATCTCGCGTAACATATCTAAGAAAATATATGAGATTCCTCTTCTCTTAGAGTAACCACTTTTGATTGCTTTATCGGCGTTTTTATATTTCCCTGATTTAATTTTCTTTTTTGTTTCTATAAAAGTTAGGTTTGTCAGAGAGTCGTTTACCCAATCATAGGCAGCTCTAATTTTTTCTTCTTCTGTTGCAAGATTTTCAAACGTCTTTACTATTTTTTTAATTCTTTTAGTTTTACCTATATAGCCATCAATCCATTTTGGGAAAATATCGGAATAGTCCCCCCAGAAAGAACTCGATGTACCCACTTCGGTATAATAATAATGCAGTTGTCCTTTAAGAGCATTTTCAGGAAGCGAATACGGTTCTGATTCAAAAGCTTTTATAGAATCAATCGTAAATTTTAGCTGGGTCGTTTCTTTTAGATTTGGTAGACGTTCGACTTCGACATCATGGTCGGCAAACATACATAAAGAAAGATAGTTTGGTGCATACACAGAACTCATATATTGAAATTGTAATTTACTCATCCCTTTCCCATAGTATATATGCCAATTTAGTTCACCATGCAGCAATGGGATATCTTTTTGAATCCCCCAATAACCGACATGATTTGGAGTCTTTAACTTACAACGATATTCAACAATACAATCATCGGAAAGACCGGGTATTGAAAAAGATTTCTGTTTAACTTTTAGTTTCCGACTTTTAAAAACTTCTTTTTCAATAATCTGATCAGCAGATAAATAAGTAGTGTCACCATTTTTTCGAATCGTACGCGCTCGAACATTTAAAATCTTTTGGTCAACATCAAACACAGGAATATTTATATCACCATACTCTCTGCCATCTTCTGTTAATATACGAAGCCGCCTATACACCGAATAATAACACTTATTTTTAATCATGTCCCGATCATCCATTCGGATTTTCTCAAAGATCATAGCGGCATCTTTTATTCCAAGCGAGCTGTCGGCTTGTACATCCCAATCAGCTTGTGTGATTGGTTCCCACTTAAAATTATCCGTCTTGCTTTTTGCCAATAGAGATCCCGCGATAAGCAGGATTGAAAGAACTAGTATTATAATTTTTGATGCACGCATCACTTCCCCTATTCTGATTTGTTTTTCAGCATTATTTTCATACTCCGTACTTTTGTAAATTTACGACGGAATTTTCTGGCTTCACTGTATTTTTCTTTATCAATAAGTTTACCTGTTGAGGTAAACAAAGAATACATCTGAATTCTGTTATCTTGTTTCGATAAATTATAATTAAATGTAACAACTTCGTTTTTCGTTTCCATAGAGTCGGCAGTTAATTCTATATCCCAAGCTTCATCAACAGTCCAGTTTATCTCAAGCTCTAATTTTTTAAATGAGCCAAACCAGATTGGGTGCAATCTTTTTTTCTTCTTCAACTGCGGGAGCCGACCGGAATACACAAAGTCAAGCAGAAGAAAACGGAGGTCACCGGATTTAATAAGATAAGAATCTTGTTTTAGTCTGAATTTAAAAGTGGAAGAGTCTGTATTACTTTCAAAATTAAATTCGGAGAACTCTGCTAATGGAAGTAATTCCGAGAACAATGCTTTGAACCTTTTTTTTATATCTTCCGGTTTGTTTTTAGAATGCCAATACGAAGTCAACAACGCCGGGGCGCCATAATCTTTTATAGTAACATCGGATGTCATATTTCCATTTTCATCTAAGTGCGCATTAACAATAAATTTTCGATGATTATTTTCCGGGGATATATATTGTAGAGGTATAAGAGAACTATCTATTTCTTCAGCGATCAGCACCTTGCTCCCATACAATGCCATTGGTAACTCACCAAGATGAACCGATGGGTCGGTCGGGTCAAATAGGAGCCAACCATTCACGGTGGCATTTGGCATAGCAGGAACATCAGCAATCGAATCAACAGGGATACCTAAGATACAATGGTCAAATTGTAACGGACTTGGCATGAGCGAGTCGACATAGCCATGAACAGATGCTAAGACAGAAACCGACGGGATATTTGCAACTTGTAGCATCGACCGCATGAGGGTGACTTTATCTTTGCAGTCTCCATAACGGTTAAAAAATGTACGGGTAGCCTTACGAGGTACAAACCGACCTTTCCCGATTTCAACGGCAACATACCTAATTTCATTTGGTACAAATTCGGAAATTGCTTTGAGCTTTGATTCGTTATCAGGTAAAATATTTATATGCTCTGCTACATACTCTTCAATTTGTAAGTTCACATCAACTGAAGGACTCAAGTTATTTTTCACCCAAACCGAGGCATCTTTCCAGTCTACAAAATTAAAATCCTGTTTATGTAAAGGATCGTAGCAGGAAATTTTTATATAACGAGTCATGTAATACCAGGGAGGCATCAGTTTTTCTTCAGGTTGAAATGCTAAATTTTCTGCTTTCCAGTTATATTCATTTTCCACTTGTTCAAAAGTGCATACATCGGCGAAGTGACTTCCAATATGTAAGTCCCACCCTTTCGGAATCTTGACATGATAGTTGGCGTATAAAACCGGCTGCTGCACCTGCATATAAAATGCTTGATAATAACTATCCCAATTACTTTTTTCAGTAAGAGTATATTCAAAGGCGACAATGTCACCAACCTTTACATCAATAAACTCGGCAATATAAAATAAGACATCATCATAGTATCCAGCTGTTAATTCTTGGGCAACTTGAATAATATTATCTTTTTTCAGTTTAACAACTTTACCGTCTGCTTTTATATGCCAACCTTTTACACTCTTAATTTTTCTCCAACTTGTGATACTCTCCGTTAATGACATAAAAGCTTCACCATTAGAGTTCAACATTTTGGTTGCAATTTTTACATGTTTTTTAGTCTTGCCATTATCATAAATTTGAATACTGTGATCTTTTACCAAAATTAAGGCTGATGCTTTTGGGTCGACCGTTGCTGATTTAGAACGTAAGATGGCATCTTTTACCCATTCCTTTTGAGCAAATGATAGAGATGGAAGAGCTAGTAGAAAAACACTGAAAATTAAAATTCTATTTATACATTTTCTTTCGAATTTAAAAATAGTCATATCCTCACCATCTATAATTTTTAGCAACAATTTATTAGATTCATATTACACGATATAGATTATTCACTAAGTTGTCAACCATTTACGTTTTAGAGAAATTGGACTGATTAACAACTAAAATTGTAATTTCAGGTCATGTTCTCATCACATTCTGCTTGACTTCGGGAGGTTTTTTATACTTTATCTAGCAGGAAAAATAACTTTAAAAAATGGATTTAAAATGGCTGATCAATATATCTACACTATGCTTGGACTTGACAAACATTATGGTCAACGACAAGTTCTCAAAAACATAAATCTCTGTTTTTTCCCGGGTGCCAAAATTGGTATTGTTGGAGAAAACGGTTCAGGTAAATCAACTGTTCTCAGAATTATGGCAGGTCTAGACGAAGAATTTACAGGTCAGGCTGAACTGACTCCCGGCAATGAATCCGGAATTGTGTTGCAGGAACCATTGCTCGATGATGCTATTACAGTGCGGGCAACGATTGAATCGGCATTTGTGAGAATCAACAAAATGCTTGCTGATTACGATAAAGTGACGGCTTCAATGGCGGAACAGTTATCTGATGATGAGATGCAAAAAGCGATGGACCGTATGGGCGTTTTACAAGACCAGCTCGACACTGCCGATGCCTGGAATCTCGACCAGAAAATCGACCACGCATCCGATGCGATGTGTCTGCCTGATGACGACCGTATTGTCGGAACTCTTTCAGGTGGTGAAAAACGTCGGGTGGCACTTTGTAAGGCTCTGCTTGAGAAACCTGATTTGCTTCTGCTTGACGAACCTACCAACCATCTCGATGCCGAGACTATTGACTGGCTTGAAATTCAGCTTCGTGAATATCCCGGTACAGTTATCGTGGTTACGCATGATAGGTATTTCCTCGATAATATCACTAAGTGGATTTTAGAACTTGATGGTGGCGAAGGAATTCCGTACGAAGGCAACTATACGTCATGGATTCAGCAAAAACTTGAAAAATTAGCTGCTGCTCAAAAAGGTGATTCGCATCGTACCAACGCTTTAAAGCATGAACTTTCATGGATCAAGATGAGTAACAACGATCGGAAAGAACTTGCCCGAAACAGAATAGCTGACTATGAAAAATTGATTGCCAAAGAAAAAGTAAAAGTCGACGGCAACCGTAATACAATCGAAATCGTTCGAGGACCTGAACTTGGTTCACAAGTCTTAGAGTTTGCCAATGTAGCCAAAGGATTCGACGGCGGTACGCTTATTGAAGGTCTCGATTTCAAACTCCCCCGCTCTGCTATTGTTGGAGGTGTCGGACCAAACGGAACAGGTAAGACGACCCTTTTCAAAATGATAACCGGCGATGAAAAACCTGATTCAGGTGAAGTCACATTAGGGCAAACTGTCAAAGTTGCTTTTGTTGACCAAGACCGTTCGACACTAGAAGATACACATTCGTTGATTCAGGAAGTCGGCGAAGGTCTCGAAGAGATTGACTTTGGCGACCGAAAGATTCCTATCCGTCAGTATCTTTCCCGTTTTGGATTCAAAGGTGCCGACCAACAGAAAAAAGCAAATGAACTTTCCGGTGGTGAACGAAACCGAGTACATCTTGCTAAAGTTTTAAAGCAGGGTGGCAACTTATTACTTCTTGATGAGCCGACAAACGATCTCGATGTGAACACCCTTCGGATGCTTGAGGAAGCGATTTTAGAATTCTCTGGTTGTATCTTATGTATTTCGCATGATCGGTTTTTCCTAAACAGAATTTGTACTCATCTTTTAGTCTTTGAGGGTGAAAACAAAGTCCATTGGTTTGAAGGCAACTATAATGACTATGAAGAGTGGCGGAAAAAAGAATTCGGCACAGCTCTTTTTGAGAACCGTCGTAATCGGTACCGCAAATTAGTTCAAAAATAGTAGCATGTCAGGAAAGGGTTCCTGACATCGCAGTTGAATATTATATAGGGTTCGAGTTAGCTTGAACCCTATTTTTTATGCGGAACAGGCAGACCAGTTCCCTACAAAACATACACACCCCTTAATCCCCTCTTTGTAGAGGGGAACAGCCTGCAGGCTGGAAATGACAATTATAAAAAACCATGAATCAATGTCATTCCCGATTTGATAAGGCAGAACCACTAAAGGGTTCTTCCCTACATGACGATCCAAAGCGAACAGAAACCCACCCTAAAGGGTGGGCTACCCTGACAGAATAGTTACCCACAATCAAAAACAACTTTTTCTTTATAATTTCATTGCTCTCTTGACGTTACAGCAAAATGGGTTCGTTTTTCGAAATAACGTTTTTTTTCTAATCTCAGCTATTTTCATTTTCAAATTTAGTTGTTCATAGAAAGCGATGTAGTGCGAATGATGTGAGTATTTGTAGAGTTTTTGGAGTTAAGATCAAAATTAGATTGATGAAAAGAGATAAAGTTGTGTATAATAGCTGGGTAGCCCACCATTTATGGTGGGGTAAATATGTGATTGACCCAATCACTTATAAAAACTAAACTTACTATATGCCAAAACTAAAACATTATGATAATTCAGGGACTGCTCGGTTCATCACTTTTTCCTGTTATCAAAATCGTAATTATTTTTCAGACAAAAATTCAATTTTAATTTTCCTGAAATATCTGAAAAACTTCGTAGGGCAGAACCCTTTAGTGGTTCTGCCATCAATACTCCACCATTTCACTCCCCGAATTCACCATCAAACAATAACTCTTCATCCATCCCCCAATCATCTGAATAATATTCTTTGTAATTATGAATAGATGAAAACTCGTAATCAAATGGACTTTTCATTTTCAAATGTTTAATCGGGTTATAATGGATATAATCAATATGCCGGTTCAAATCTTCCAGGTCTCTAATTATGTGATCCCAAAACCTTTTTTGCCAAACGGTTTTTCTATACAAATTGTTTTTATTGCGATATTGATATGCAAATTTGATTTTAATGCGTTTCAGAATGTCAGATAAATCATTTCCTTTTGGGTCAATCAATAGATGAAAATGGTCTGGCATTACAACATAAGCGATAAGTTTAAAATCTAATCTTGTTGACAACTCATTTAATATATCCACAAAAATTGAATAGCTACCATCTAAATATGGTTCTCTATTGTTAGTAACAGATGTTACAAAGTACATATTCCCTTTTGCATAATAGCGTAACAGTTTGGACATAGAAGCATATGTTCATATTCGTAAGTTTTAGCAATCACATATTGGCAGAACGTCAGGGGTTTCGACCGTCGATAATTCGTTTTTAAAAGGCAGAACCACTAAAGGGTTCTTCCCTACAAGTTCAAATATCTGTAACTATTCAGTAAGAATTTAGAATTCCCACCATAAATGGTGGGCTACCCAGTTTACTATAATGAATAAAAGAAAGCCTGAGGTAAATGTCTCAGGCTTTTATATTATAAACGGGCTATGCCCTGTTAGGTAGTTTTTCATCCTCTACAAGTTACAATTCCTTGTGACCGGTAGAAGGCTCAGATTGACTGTTAATATCAAATTTTTATATTCTCTATATCTTTAATCTCATATATTTCAAATTCAAACCCGAATGTATAGTAATAGGCTTTTTTGTCAAGTACTTTTTTTCACAAAGTTGAAAAAAAGTATAACATTCCTCAATATAGTAGACTTTAAGCTATCTGATTTGAATAAAAGAGGTAAAAAAAGTGCAGTTATTGTTTTCTATCGAACGGCATAGTCATACATCTTGCACCACCTCGTCCTCGAGATAGTTCTGCACCGCTCATTGTGATAAGAGTTTTATCAAGAAACTCAACATCGGTTTGCACAAATTCTTTTGGTGACATGATTGTATAGCCGATATCTTTGAAAGCTTTAATCGTTTGGATATTTCGTTCGTAGATAAAAGCAACTCTCGGAAGTACCGCAAACAGATTGGCACCATCGGTCCATTGTTCTCTCGTTTGATAATGAGGGATATTTCCACCGCATGGAATCCTATTGCTGAAACCATAACCGAGACGTTCAAGTGAAGCAAATATTGAGTTTGGTGCTGATTCATGCACCAACTTTACCCGACCGTTCACCATCTCATATGTAAAACAAGGACAACGCTCGGAGCCTTCTTCTTCTGAAAAGAAACGAGGATAAAAAACGCAGTCATCTTCGCCTATAATAGTAAAGACAGTATCCAAATGCATTGTGGCTCGATCGGATGGTAAGTTTACTCTGATAACCCGTTTGGTAATTTTTTCGGTTAGGAGCCGTTTGGTGAGCAGCTCAATTGCGATAGCTGAAGTACGTTCTGAACAACCGACCAAGAGAGTTTCATGGTCCAAAGCAATCATATCGCCGCCTTCAAGATGCACGCTTTCTTTGAGACCATGACTGGTGGCATCATCGAAAATATCGACAATTTCAATACCTTTAAAAAGTGGATGGTTTCTGAAAATGTAACGTGCAAGGAGACCTTCACGCCGTCTGACAGTTTTTGCCGGGTGGCTTAAGATAACAGCATCGTTGTAAAAAATACCAATATCACGAGTAAATAATAAATTTGGAATCGGCGGAAAGAGAACTCTGTAGCCTTGATGATCTTTATCATCAGGTTTGTAGGCACCTGCAATCATAAGCTCGGCGAGTTCTTTTTGAGAGAACTCATCGGAGAGCATCAGGTCATGGGTTTTAATACCTACTCCCTCAAGAGCAGAAATAGCTCCAACAATGTCTGAGCGGATTTCGCGGTCATCTAAAATGTCAGATAATAAGTCGGCAAATTCGATAACAGAATCATCGCCAACAGCATGTTTGATACAAGCAGTAAACTCGGCATGGTCGGCGGCGGCATCTTCGGTGAACAAAACATCTTCGATAAGATATTTTTCCTGCATATTATGCTCGACAGTAACGAGATTCCATTCGTGTCCCGGTTGGTGTACGACGACTTTTCTGAGAGGGTGATACTCTGATAATATTGACATTTCCTAATTTCCTTTTTGCAATTTCATAATTTTAAAACAGACCAAGATAGGCGATATCGACTAATTAATCAATAGCTTTGTTTACTGAAATATATCGGCAAATATTTATAAGAGTATTAACCTAAAAGATGGTCTCGATTGTTTTCTACTTGACCTGAGAGAATAAGCTTGTTATCTTTTTCACAAGACAAGCCTGCTGATTTAAATTGCTATAATAGAAAGAAGTTATTTAATAGAAATTATGTGTAAATTGAATATTTCAAAAGAGAAAAACATTGCCAAAAGTACAATATTGATGATTCTATGCTCTATTGTAGTAGCAGTTTTTTCGTTTCAAAGGGTCGACGCTTCATTTCAGAATCTGCTTATAGGTGATCAGTTGCCTCAATTGCAAGGAAAAGATGTTATCTCTCTTGAGAAAATTTCAACAGATAAGTTCATCCAGGATGAAAAGATAATTTTAATCTGTTTTTGGGCAGAATGGTCCGGGCGTTCAATTGAAGAATTGCAATTTTTACAAGACTTATCAGACGACCTCCAAGACAGCACGGTGCAATATCTTTCTATCTATACCGGTCGGTTGAACAGTTTTAATTTAAACACTTATTTAAAATCAAACAATATTTCTATACCTGTGTTAAGAGATGAGCGAAACAAGATTGCAGATGCTTTTGGGTTGATAGCGGTTCCCTCGACAATTATTACCGACAAAATTGTAGTCATTCGCTTTCTATTTTCCAGCTTCTCCCTCACTGCACAGGATCATTTGATAGATTCGCTCGATTCACTTCTGGGCAGGTCATCAGAAATAGTCATCGTTTCTGATGACAGATATAAACCGGTAAAAAAAGCATTACGATTTTATAACGCTGCTTTTAAACTTTTTGGACAACGCTCTTATGAGCAAGCTCTTGACAATTTAAAGCAAGCCCAAGTCAACGACTCATTATATTTGCAGCCATACTTGTTAGAGTCTGTTATTCGGTATGAGTTAGCCCAATATGAAAAAGCTGTCGAACTCACCTATATAGTATCAGATATTGATTCGACATTACTTTTTCCGCAACTACTCATAAGCCGAAATCTTATTCGTAAAAAAGAATATAATGAAGCCGCTGAACTCTTAAACAAAGTAATTAAAAGAGACAGTACAAATTTAGAAACACGTTTTCTTTTAGTCGATTGCTATCTTGATATGCATCAATCTGAAAATGCCCAAATACATCTTGATTATATTTTACTACATTATAGCAACCACCCGAAAGCACTTTTTCAGCAAGCACTATTATATACATTGGTTGGAAATAAAAAGTCCGCAGTGCAAACTTTTATGACATCAGGGGATATTATATTTCCTTAAAAGGAAAAAACCTGTTGGTTCATTTTTAATTGTGACTATATTTGTCCAAACTTTGTATAAGAAAAATGAAAGGATATACAATGTATAAAAAAATATTACTCTTACTCGTTATTGTCTTACTCGCAGGTGGTACTGTTACTGCATTTGATAATTTCCACGGTCAAAAAGCTGCTATAGAAAAATTCAATTACGATTCACTATATACTGCAGCAACTTCTGTTGAAAAATCAGAAGCAGGTCAAAAATTAATCGAAGATTGTATCGCTGCCTATGGTGGAGTCGAACATTTGAAAAACCTGTCTTCTTGCAGAATTCAATATTTTATGGAAGTATTTTTAAGTGCCAAAGATATTACCGTTGAAAAAACATACACCAACAAACGTCAGTATAAAATTATCCGTCATCAAAAACCGGCAATTGAAGCTCGTATTATTGATGGTGCCAAATCATGGTTTATTGGCAGAGATACAACTCTTGTTCTCTTTTCCGGAAAATATAAAGCCGAACTATTTAGCTATTTAACTCTTTCTATGCCACTGGCTATGCAAACAGAACCATTTTCTGAAATGAGATATGGTACCCGCAATAATGATACTCTTTCATATATCTATATGAAAAAGAATGATTCCCTTATGGTTGTTTTAGGCATCGACAATAAAACTCATTTTATCAAATATGCTGAAGGTGTTATTTATCAAGACACCAATACCTTTGTCTTTGTGAATTATTTTGATAATTTCAAAAAAGTCGACGGTTTTGTTTTTCCTCATAGTTTAGAAAATATTTCAATGGGTTTATTAGTTGCCAAATCAGTAGTAACAAACATTGAAATAAATCCGATACTAAAAGAAAATGAATTTACGCCTGAGTCAGTATTAATGAGTTCAGATAAAACACATTAAAGGTAATAAAAATGAAAAAATTTGGTAAACAGACAGTAATTCTTATAATTTTCTCTTTATTGCTATTCTCTTCGATGGGAATAGCAAAAGATGATAAGGAAAAGACGTGTCTGGAATGCCATCCGAAGTTTTATAAAGAACGAGAAAAAAAGAACAATCATCAGCCATTTGAGAAAAAAAATTGCGAAGCCTGTCATCAATTTCACGGATTTCGAAACCAAATTGAATTTAAAGATGAAATTGTAAACCTCTGCACTGACTGTCACACGACATTAGATTATCTCGAAGAAGATGATATCCATGCCCCACTCTTAGATGAAACAAGCTGTCTCGCCTGTCACACGCCGCACGCATCTGATAATAAGATGCTTTTAACAGCACCGGTAAAAGAACTCTGTATTGAATGTCACGATGACCCGACTGAAGCTGAGGGTATAATTCATATGCCATATAAAGATGGTAATTGTATTAAATGTCACTCCCCGCATGGCTCCATGTTTGGTACTTCGTTTCAGATGCCGATAGCTTACCAATGCCTTGAGTGTCATGAAACTATAATTGATGGTTTTGCCCCGGATAATCTACATACTGCCGATGATGAAAATTCCTGTAATAATTGTCACGAAGGACATAGTTCTGAACATTCCGCATTATTGAAAAACAGCTCTATCGAATTATGTTTAGGTTGTCATGAAGACCTTACAGAAAAAGTCACCGGTGAGAAAAAACATACCGTATTAGAAGATGAGTCTTGCACAATTTGTCACGATCCTCATTTTGAAAAAGACGGGAAATATCTGACCGACGAAACCCCATCGCTTTGCTTCACCTGCCATTCTGATATTGAAGAACTGCTTGAACTTGAGTTCCCTCATGCGGCTGTTGATGACGGCTGTGTGACTTGTCACGATCCGCATGGCGGAGTTTTAGTGGAAATCCAACCGGACCTCTGCACTAATTGCCATGATGCTGACGACGATGATTTTAAAACTACCCATGTTGTCGATTTTGAAATTCAAAACTGTGCGTCTTGTCATAATCCGCATGGTTCATCTGTAGAGAAGTTATTCTACTCGACTCCGCATGCACCGTTTGATGATGGTGACTGTGAGTCATGCCATGAAGACCGTTCAGTTTCTGATTTAAGAAGTAATGATCTCTGTTTGGAATGTCATGACCAGCCGGAACCAAATGGAAGTCATAGCACACTTTCGAAATCTGATGTTTCTTGCATTTCCTGTTATTCTCCACATTTTCTCCAAAAATAGTCAATATTTTTATAATATCAAAAAAAATATATAAAGTTTCGTTAGTGAACAACAACTAACACGTATTGGTATAACCTTAAGTACCATCGACTTACAAATTTTATAAATAATTAATAATTCGACGTTAAATTTCTTTAAAAAAAACCGAAAAAAGGATAATAATAGGTATAATTTCCTTGACAAATTCGTATTTATTTGTTATTTATTTCACAATGATGTCATGGAACTGTCACAAAGTAAAAGGCTTTTGCACAAAATGAAACAGAGAATAAACATGAATAGCCCTTTAAACACAAGAACATCGGCTTTTATCTCATTAAACATGACAAATAGAGAATTACAAGATGACGGCATAGAAATTGCCTATATCAATGTGAATAATGTAACAAGCTATCTCAATAAAAACATAATGTAAGAGAAAAACGTTTCGATTATAAAAAAGGAATTTAACATGCATAACCGCTCAATTTTCAAAGTAGTATTAACATCTCTTTTGTTAATCGTCTGCTTTATCTCTTTTGCATTAGCCGCTGATGGTCCGGGCTGGATTGGCGCATTTTTTGTAAAAGGTAAAGTCGGACTAAAATGGAAAGCAATGGAAGGCACTACAGAGTATAAGATTTATCGCTCTACTGAAGGTGGAGAATTTACGGTTCTCACCACTGCCTCAAAAACACAATATTTTGACACCGATGTCTCTTCTGGCACAGTATACAAGTATAAAATTGCTGCTGTCACAGGTTCCGGTGAACTTATGTCAACAGAAAAATCTATAACTATTCCCGGCGCCAAGGCTGGTGCTTTTAAAGCTCCTACGTGGGTTGGTATTCGTGTAGACCGGAATAAAATATTTTTAAACTGGGATGATGTCGACGGTTCAATGGCTTACAATATTTATCGTGCTAAAACTGCCGGTGGAGAATATGAATTAGTTGGTTCTGCACAAGCAACAAAATATGCTGATAAAGAAGGCACTGTTAAAGGTGAAACATACTACTATGTTTTGACTGCTTTAAATGAAGAGTTTGAAGAAACAGAATATTCTGAAGAAGAATCAATTAAATATGGTTTCAGTATTGATGAACAAAAGGCAATGGAAGCTGCCGAAAGCGGAATTGTTTTAGAAGACACCAAACTTACTTTCTTATTTGATATTAAAACAGCAGGTAATTTAGGTGATATGAATCAGCCTACCGATGTTGTTCTTGACTCTAAAGGTCAAATTTTCATATCTGATGCTTTAAACCGTAAGATTCATTGTTATGATAATTCCGGTAAGTTCTTATTCTCTTGGGGTGAAAAGACTAAATCAGGTAAAGAAGATGTCGCTCGTGAAGGTACTTTTTCATACCCATTTGCTATGGCTATTGATAAATCAGATAATCTCTATATTTCTGATATTATGAATCATGATATTCAAGTGTTTACCAATGAAGGTGAATTTGTAAAACGTATAAGAATAAATACAACTGACGAGCAAGAAGGTTTTAGACCTAATGGTATCGTTGTTTTGGATGATGGCAATTTGGTTGTAACCGATGCCGGTAATCATCGCTTTATGAAAATTGACCAAACAGGAAAAATTCTGTTTGAAGTAGGTTCTCGTGGTGCTGAAGATTCTCAGTTTATTTTCCCTGATGGTATTTCAGTATCAAAAGATAATATTATTTCTGTTATAGATGTTATCAACTGCCGTGTGCAACAATTTGATATAAACGGTAAATTTATCCGTAAATTTGGCGAACCAGGTCAATCAGCCGGCACCTTCGGTCGTCCAAAAGCAATCATTGAAAACACAGATGGTCGTTTATGGATTTCAGATGGATTAGGCAATATTGTACAAATTTTCTCACCTGACGGAGTAGTAAAATCAGCAATCACAACATTTGATGATACTGAAAATATTTTGCTGACTCCTCGTGGAATGTTTATTAAAGATGGTCGCTGGTATATTGTTAACCGTGTCCCTCATCAATTATTAGTATTTAAGATTGGATAAGAAAAAGTGAATTTAATACATTTTAAATTTCACCATTGTAATTACAACATCATCGTACTCTTAGGAGGTATTAAGGTATGAAAAAATTATTCACCCTTGTCATTGCTATCGCTATTCTTAGCGTACCAATGTCCGCATTCGCAGCTGTATCCGGCTCAGACCATGATTTAACTGGTTCCGGAACACAGCTTTGTTTTGCATGTCATACACCGCATAATGCTGCTGGTGCTAATCTTTGGGGTTCTACCCCATCTGGAACTTTCACAGGTGTTCAAGATTTATGTTACACTTGTCATGATGGTTCTATCACAACTGTTGGTACCGCAACTGCTTTCAACGCAGCTTTAGAACAACATGCTGCTGTTGGTGGTGACTGTTCTGGTGCTGGTGCATGTCATGATGTACATACACAAAACCCTAACAACTCAGGTAAATTCTTAGTTGTTACTGAAACAAATGGTAACTATTGTGAAACTTGTCATGGTTCTACACCATTTTCTGGTGCTGAAGGTCTTGGCGATCACACTGCAGGTATCACCCACTTTACAAACGGTGGAACATTTACTTGTGTACAGTGTCATACTCCTCATGGTGCTACCGCTCAAACAACTAACCCAGCTGGTTTAACTAACCCTATTTTGTTAGCTGACAACCAACCTGGTGCATATTATGGCGCTTTCTGTATTAGCTGTCATAATGGTTCTGCTCCAGCTGTTGCTGTTGCTGGTTCCGGTGGTCAAGCTGCTTCTGACGTATTTGATTATGCTGAAGCTATAGCTGACGGTACAGAACAAATGCATCCTACAATCTCAACAGCTGGTTTAACACCAACTGATGGTTGTAATCTTTGTCATGACGTTCATGATCCTGCCGCTACAGCTACTGGTTACTTACTAATAGCAGACAACACTAACTCAGCATTCTGTACTTCATGTCATAATGCAGCTGGTGCTCCTCCTGTTGGTGGTAACACTCACTATACTGGTGTTCCAACTGACATCGCAATGAACAATGGTCTAACCCCTGCACTTCCATGGGCAAACCAAATTGATGAAGATGGTTCTGCTGGTGCTGACTGGGCTGGCGCTACAGCTAACATGATGGTATGTGAAACATGTCACTCTGTTCATAGAGCTGGTAATGCTGGTGTCGACGCTGCTTATTTCTTAAGACATGAAAACGGTTTAACTAACCAATTATGTCAATCTTGTCATTCTGCTAACTAAGGATAACAATCTTTAAGATTTAAGTGTTAAATTAAATTATTGACAGAGTCCGGGCTTTTGCCGGGACTCTGCCTTTTTATAAGAAATAATGAGATGAACAAGAAGATACTTATCATACTAATTTTGATTGCGGGGACTGTTTTTTCACAAGTAGTTCTGGCTGAAAACATGCTTGAGATTTTAACACCTCCTGCATTTATTTCTGCTCAATCAGAACAGATATATATTGTCGGTAAAACCGACGCACCGATAGTTGAAATTTTTCTTAACGATGAAAAACTTTTTGATCTTTTAGTGAAAGATTCTATCTTCCATGCCTCTATAACTTATGGTTATGGGGTCAACGAAGTTACAATTATTCCAATTTATTCCGGTCAATCTGATGCTGTCGCACATAAAGCAAAAATTGATATTATGTACGGTCCTGAAATTCATAAAAAATTTAAAAAAATATATACCCCATATTTTTTCCACGAGACTAAAAAAACTGATGCTTGCGATAAATGTCATACAGAGACTTATAATAGTATAGATTCTTTATCTACTGATCAAGGATGTTTAAGCTGTCATGTAGTTTTAAAAGATAAGATTAAAAAACATACCAAAGATGATAAGCGAGTTTGTGTAAATTGTCATCAACAGTTTAAGGACAAGGTTGGATTTACAACAGCAGCGGATGAAACCAATCTCTGTTTTAATTGCCATACTGATAGGATAGGGCTATTTTCTCAAGACTATATCCACGGTCCTGTTGCAGGTGGAAGCTGTAATATTTGTCACGAACCCCACGGTTCCATCTATGAACATAATTTAGTAACCCCTGAGCAGATACTTTGTTTTTCCTGTCATGAAGACTTAGAAGAAAACACAAGAAATAGTCGGGTCAAACACAATCCATTTGAACAAGGTCAGTGTGGTGTTTGTCATGATCCTCACTCAACATCTAATAAATGGGTATTGGTTCAGAACTCCGAAGAAGTTTGTCTTGGTTGTCATAATCCAGACAATAAAATGACATGGCATTCGCATCCATATAATGTAAAACCAAAAAGAAAACTAAAAGTAAATGTCGAGTTAAATGATAATGGGAATTTAGAATGTATTTCCTGTCACAACCCGCATGCGAATAATTCTGACCATTTACTTCGTATAACCGAAGAGTTCACTTGTATAGGATGCCATACGGACGTATTATGAGTTATATGAAACTGAACATTATCATCTTTAGCTTATTGCTTGCATTTGTTGGCTGCTCTCATCCTCCAAAAGAGTCGGTAGATATGTCGTGGCCAAAAGCACCACAGAAGCCTCGTATTAAATATGTTAAGTCAATTTATGGGAGCGAGAATCTCAAACGTTCGTTCCTGGGGCAGATTCGTGATTTCTTTATTGGCAAAGCAAAACCAACTCCTATCGGTAAACCATACGGAATAAATTTTGAGACAAAATCAAAACTGTATATCGCGGATACTTCTAAAAAAGGAATTTTAGTATTTGACTTTAAATTGGGAACATCGAATTTTTTCTATTCACTCGGAAAATATGGCACTTTACGTGAACCTGTTTATGTTATATTAGATAAAATCGGTAATATTTATGTGTCAGATACCGAATTAAAGAAAGTAGTTGTTTTTGATAAAGAATTTAAGTTCCTGCATTTTATAGGTGACGAAAAAACATTAGAAGCACCTGTCGGCTTAGCTTTCAACAATGATGAAACCGAGCTCTTTGTAGTTGATACCCGTGGACACCGTGTGGCGATTTATCAAAAAGATGGAACTTACTTACGAACAATTGGAAAACGTGGCGATGAACAGGGTGAATTTCATTTCCCAATGACCGTACAAATCAACGAGAATGATACGATCTATGTTGTTGATGCTTTCCATTTTGCAGTACAGGCATTTGACATAGATGGGAATTTCCTGTTTAGCTTTGGTCCAAAGAAAAAAGGCATTGGTCCGATGGCACGTCCGAGAGATATTGCTATTGATTCAGAAGGTAATATCTATGTAACCGATGCAATGCGTAACAATGTTCAGATTTATAATGGTCAAGGAGAACTTCTGCTTCGATTTGGTGAAGTAGGCAATGCCCCCGGTCAGTTTCAATTACCTGCCGGAATTTTTATTGATAAAAATGATTATATTTATATAGCCGATTCTGTGAACAGACGAATTCAGGTATTTAAATACCTCGCAACGACAGAATGACAAGGAGAATTATTATGAGAAAATATTCAATAACTTTATTTTTACTGATTCTGCCTGTACTAATTTGGGCAGGAGTTGATACAACACCACATAACTTTACATCGAGTACCTATAGTAAAAATGCATACTTTGTCGGCACAAGACAGATTTGTGTTTTCTGCCATACTCCTCATAATGGAAACCAAACCTTGGGTGCTGCACTCTGGAACCATGAGACCAACGAATCTCAGACATACATTATGTATACTTCCAATACGATGGATATGATTCAGTCAGCACAACCACACAAAGGTTCGCTAGTTTGTCTATCCTGTCACGATGGTACTATCGCGGTAAATTCTTTGAATAACTTACCGGGTCAGGATCAAGCAGGTAGTTATGGTTCTCCGGGAGGATCTAATCTGGATGGAACCGGTAGACTGACTGCCAGTTCACATGCATATGTTGGGACTGATCTGACCAATGATCACCCGGTTGGTATTACCTATGATGCATCGCAGGATGTCGGTAATTTTCACACAAAAACTGGTATCCCTACAAACAATCCTGACAAACTTCTATCTGAAGGACTATATGTAGAATGTTCTTCCTGCCATGATCCACATGACAATACTTATTCGAATTTCCTTGTTGAAGATAACTCCAACTCGCAACTTTGTTTGCGTTGTCATATTAAGTAGAGGTATCCGTTGCGTACGAAGTTAACATATAAAGCACTGCTTATTCTCTTTCTACTTATTGGCATAATAAGTTCAGCACAAGCTCAACATACTATGACTGGAGAACTTGCTGTTGATTTAAAAGGATTCAACTTTAAAAACAACTATGAATCGGTTCAGTTGTTAGATACGCTTGCTGTTATTCCCGACAGCACTCGCAGAAACACAAATTTATCATCTCATTATTTGAACCTCTTTTTTAATGGTCCTTTTATAAATACAAATTTTGCCAACTACATGGTCAGAACAAAAATTAATGGTTCATTTTTTAATTCAACATCGCAAAACACAGTCGACGGTGTCTTTCAGAAATCAACTGAGAATCAATACATAAAACCTGAAATAAATAATTTTTACGGGAAGCTTTCAATCTTTCCTAACCGTAAGTTTCCAATGGAAATTTATCATTCAGAGTCTGACGAACATAATATTCAATACGAAGCAAATAACCGTACCTATGTTGAACTTGTCGACCCGGCATCGGGCGTTGTTCGGCATTATTTTCAGGATCGATCTTCTGATGGATATTCTGTATACTACGGAGCTAATCAAAATCTGAAATTACAAAGTACGGTTAAAAAAGATGAAACGAATAGTTCTCGTGTCTATGACTTTGGAGTTGATAAAGATATTTATCTGCTTCCGATTGCCGAACGAGGAACCGCTTTTACATCTGATAGATATAATCTAACTCTGGTCAATGATCTTCCCGATGCATCGCTTGAAATTATTTTAGAAAACGTCAATAGCGGAGCATTTACAATTTACACAATATCCCCTAATTTGAGTGAAACTGTTTTACTCGATTCAGGTAATTACATTATTGAAGTAGCATCTATTCCAAGCATCTATAACAAAATAGGCAGGTCAAGACTTAATGTGAATCAGGATATGACATTACGATATTCATTCATCGAACCATCTACACCAAACGATGTTAAGCAAACTCTTAATTCTGTCAATTTAGGTTTAACATACGATAACAATGAACGTTTTAAATCGGTTGCATTCTACGAGTATTCTGACCAAAAAGAAGGTTTCCAAAACCTTGCGACCTATCTAAACAATTTCAACAACTCTGCGACATATAGCTTAGGCGACAACTCTGATATAGCATCGCAAACTAATATCATCAGAAACCAAACAGATGTTGACACTACTTCGCATCAGGTCTCAACCGGATTCTTGCAATCGTTCATGGTCAACCATCTGATGAAAAATGGTGTCTTTTCAAATTTCTCGTATTCCTATAACTATAGTAAATCTTCGAATAGGGTTGACTCTATCACAGGCATTGATACTGTAACCAGCGAACCTACTATGGTCGATGTCGATGAAGTCCTTTCAAGTAACACCCATATTCTTTCGAATAAATATTCTATCCCGCATAAATCTTTTTATAATCATACGATGGACTTTGGTTTAAACATGAATTTCCTAAATGATAATACCGGGTTCAACAATAGTCAGTATACATATGATATGAAAAATAATTTCTCAAAACAAATCGGACTATTTAAATTTGAGCCTAGAAACGATACAAAATATTCAACGTCTAGTCAGGAAACAGTAATCGATGTTGCTTTACCTGCCGGTGGACTTAAAGATTCTACACAGACTTCAGCATCAAAAGAAATTGAATCACGATTTTATTTAAAAACATTTATAACAAATAATAAAATCGTTGGCGATGTCACCACCGGGTTGGAGTACGGATATCGTAAAAAATTCTCTGATGAAAATGATGACATAAAAAATAAATATGTTTTTAATATCAATGTTATCAAAAAGTTTAATAAAGCTATAAAAATGTCATTTCTTATAAGTCGTGAAAAAGAATTTTTTACTGTTTTCACAGTAGATTCTCTCGCAGGTGACTTTACACTCAGCAAATCAAGAGTCGATAAAAAAGGTTCTGCCAAAATTGACTTAACCCTTACCCCTTGGGAAGAATTTACTTTCTCAGCCGGATATATGATTATAACGCAAACATCGACTGATGACTTTTATGTTAATTCATTAATTGAACGAGGATCTCAGATAAATAAATTAAATTTTTCATTAGACTTTAAAGTTCCATATCTAAAACTTCCAGTCAAGATGTTCTACACCAAAGATACTCGTGATATTGACCCTGTGAAACTAACAGTAGCATCGATAGGTGAATTCGACGAACCGGGTTCAAAGAGTAAAAGTAATTTTAATGTATCGCTGACAACAAAAATCTCGTACCAGTTTAGAAAGATTTCATTAGTACTCTCTCATGAATATAAAAAGGAAGAAGAATCTTCTGTTGAAGGTTATTCTATTCATGAGATCAATGGAAAAATCACTCGGAGATTTGGAATATTCTAATGAGAAAACTATTGATAACACTCATGCTTTTATGTTGTACCAACCTTGCTTCGGCGAGTAACGATGGTCTGGTTTGGCCTCCTGCTCCTGATGAAGCAAAGTTACAATACATTGGTAATATAGAATGTTCAAAGTTATCAATAGAAGCCGGTTTCTTTGGGAAAATCGGAAGATTGTTTACCGGCAACGATGACAATGAAACTCTCTCGCTACCGTTTGATATAGCCGTGACCGATGAATCTATTTTTCTTACCTGCCAAAATATTCAGGCTTTGATTAAAATAAATCGGGTTAGCAACGAATTTAAATTTATCACTGACAAAGATAACCCATTTATATATCCATTAGGGCTATGTGCAGATACTGACGGAAATGTCTATGTCACCGATGTCGAAAACAAAACTGTCTATATCTATAAAGATAAAAAACTGCAGCCGTTTATAACTGAAAATCTTTCCCGTCCAACCGGATTAACTTATTTACCTTCGGAAAAGAAATTATGTATCGTTGACACAGGTGATCATTGTCTCAAAATGTTTAGTCTTGACGGTCAGTTTATAAATCGAATTCCGAGTGCCGATGATTCCGCAATTTTTCACTACCCTACTTTTGTCACTCATACAGATGACAAACTTTTAGTCAACGACGCCTTAAACTATAAAATCCGAACTCTGCAAACAGATGGTACTTTGACGCAGTCGTTTGGTATGGAAGGGTCCGGTCCAGGAACTTTCAGCCGTTTAAAAGGAATCGCTGTTGATTCTGAGAAACATATTTATGTTGTTGATAATCTCGCTGACAATTTTCAGATATTTACGCAAGACGGCAAGCTTCTTCTTGCTGTTGGTTCTCGCGGGCAAGCCGAAGGACAGTTCTGGTCACCGGCAGGAATTGAAATACAAAATGACACTATATATATAGCCGATACTTTTAATAATAGAATACAGATATTCCACTATTTAGGGGATAAAAAATGAAAAAAGTAATAACACTTTTATGTCTTATAACAATATGCACATCTGCCTGGGCAGTTTCGGTTCTTAATTCAAAACATAACCTTTCTGTCACAGGTCCCGGAGATATTAAAGCAACTTCGGAAACAAGAGTCTGCATATTCTGCCATAGTTCTCATAACACTTCTAATGAAGGACCTCTCTGGAACCATGAGACATCAAACAGTAAAGCTCAGACTTATCAACGTTCGACTATGGACAGCAAAGCTGAACAACCAAACGGTGCCACCAAACTTTGTCTTTCTTGTCATGACGGTACTATCGCAGTTGGTGCTATCAAAGGTGTTACCAGACCGATAAAGATGAACAACGTCGGTCCGGGTGGGGAGATACCGGTATCTAAAAGTTCTAATGTCGGCTTAGACCTTTCCGGGACGCATCCTGTTTCTGTAAAGTACGAACAGAGTTTGGCACTTACAGACAATCATCTTCGGTGGCCTCCGCAAGACCCTGAAAAAATCGTAGGTACCGATGCCGATGGGTATGTGCAATGTACGGCTTGTCATGATCCACATGATGATTCGAAATCAGAAAAATATCCGTTTTGGAATAAATCAACATTTGATGCTGTGTGTGTCTCATGTCACAGTTATTAGAGGTAATGTATATGAAAAAAATAGTCCTTAGTGTAATCCTTCTTTCTGCTTTGTTGATGCAAACAGATATATATTCGCATATTAATTCTACAGACCTTTTAGAAGGATGTGGTTCATGTCATGTTGGTCATGGGAAATCCAATGAACCGATGCTTGCAAAATCGGAAGAAGATTTTTGTTATCAATGTCATGGTACAGAACTACAACAGAATGAGATGAAAGCAGCGGGCAAGCTTTCACAAACTGCACAACTTGGTAACATTGCCAACGAATTTCAGAAAGTGTACCGTCATCCTGTTGTTGACGGTTTTGGACATTCTCCTGATGAACAACTCCCCTACTCGACATCGAATGAGATTAATCATGCCGAATGCGTAGACTGTCACAACCCGCATCAAAAATCACAAGTAGGTTCACAGAAATATTTTGAAGTCAAAGGGTATTCTTTGTCAGGACAATATTTGGAAAGTTCATCAAGTGAGTATGAAGTTTGTTTTAAATGTCATGTTGACAGAAACGAAGTACAGACATCTTCAAGTAATGCCTATAAACAATTTTCACTGATAAACCAATCGCAGCATCCTGTGACCAAAGCATCAACAACCGGCGGCAAGTCAGCATCGTTGACAAAAGCACTTGGTCCCGGCAACGTTATGAAATGTAGTGCATGCCACACCAACGATGATCCGAATGGACCAAGAGGTCCTCATGGTTCCAATAATAGATTTTTGTTAAGTGGTAATTATGATATCGAACCTATAATGGATGAATCTTCGTATGCCTATGAATTCTGTTATTCATGCCATAGCAGAGCATCTATTTTATCAAACGAATCTTTCCCGTTACATAAAGAACATATCGTTGGTGATCCGTTAAAAGGAATCCCGGGAACATAATGTTATACTTGTCACGCTTCGCATTCTTCGCAAAACAATAATCACTTGATTGCGTTTAATAAAGAAGCGGTCAAAGAGACCCTGCTACAAGCTTGATTCAATATAGTTCTACCGGTATAAATAGCGGCAGTTGTTATTTGTCCTGCCATAACCATGCCCATAGTCCGGCACGGTATTAGAAGGTGATTGTATTATGAAAAAACTTACAATAAAAATATTACTAATTTGTTCTTTAATGATTTTTATGGCACAAACTATTTCTGCCGTTGAAATAGAATATATCGGTTCTCTTGAAAGTGATCTGGTAGCCCCAACATCTATTACTGTTGATGGAAATAGCCTGACCGTGTTGGAACCATTTTCTAAAGAGATGAAAGTTTTCACACCGAATGGACTTTTGCAACATAAGTTACACATAACAGGCGATGCAAATTCAATCAGCAAACTTTCAGACAATGAATATCTCTACTGCGACTTAGATGCCCGAATTATTGCTTATGCCAATCTAGGTTCAGACGAACAATCTGATTATTTTGAAAACATTTATGAATTTAATCTTCCTATTGATATTATTATTGATGCCGATTTTTCAATTTTAGATGCCGATGAAAAACAGATTATCATTTTTGATAAACAAAAAGTTTTAAAGAAAATCATAATGTTACAAAAAGATGATGGTACTCAAATTTCTTACCCTAACAGCTTTGCCAAAAACAGTAGCAATGGCAATTTCTATCTGTTTGACCAATTGAAATCTGAAATTTGGATTTTTAAACCAGATGGCACGTATTTGAAAAAATTTGGTGCCTATGGTGGATCAGAAGGTGAAATTACTCGAGGTGGTGAGATTTCTGTCAACTCCGACGGGTTAGTTTTTATAACTGACAGATACCAAAACCGAGTCTCAATTTTTTCAGCCGACGGAAGATACCTTGATATGATTCCGAACCAAAATGTGGATGTCAGTTTTAATACACCGCTCGGTCTTACTATTGATGAAAACAATCTGTTATATGTTGTCTCGACAGAAAGTTCGAAAATACAGATGTTTCATATCGCCGCATCGGCATCTGAAACTAACGCTGTCAGCATGGAACAACTTCGTCCTGAATCTGATGCGGTTGTATCAATTGACAATTTAGAATTCTTTGCATCGGCAACGACAACTCTTCTCACAGAAATTAAATTATTTGATTTTGAGATTTACGCACAAGATAACGTAGAAGAAATTGCACAATCAAGTTACAATGTTGTGGCAAAACAAACTTATGATTCGTTAAAACAAGTTACTTCGTATACTGCCCATTGGCTTCTGACTGAAAAACTTTTGGAAGAGACAGATTTCCAATGGCGTACAAGAGTGCATACGCTTGATTCAGTTTATGATTGGTCAACATTCCAGATGTTCTCGACTTCATCGCTACCTGTGACCTTTAGCTTGTCACAAAATTATCCGAATCCATTTAACCCAACTACGAAAATTCAGTTTTCATTAGCAAAAGAGTCGGATGTACAGCTTGAGATTTTTAATTTAAACGGACAATTAGTTTCTACACTTATAAATAACTCGTTACCAACCGGAGAGCATTCAATCATCTGGGCAGGTAAAAACAAACAAGGTCAACAAGCGGCAACAGGAATTTATTTCTATCGACTCACAGCCGGTGAATTTGTTGAGACTAAAAAAATGGTACTCCTAAAATAGGTTCTGATTATGTTAAAAATATTACTGACAATTATTCTTCTTTTGACCTTTACCATTTCGGTGATGGCACTCGATGACCCCCATGGTTCTGCGGCTAGCATAAATTGCGAACAGTGCCATGTGACTCACTCGTCTCTTGGAGATATATTAATTAACTCAACCGATGCTCTGATTTCTACTCTCTGTCTTTCCTGTCATACCCCAGGTGGTTGGACGGGTATGTCTAAATATTTTTCGTCGTCGATAAAAGCACAACCAGGTGTTTCCGGTACTTCACACGCTTGGGATGTTGATACTGCCAATACAGGATTAGGGGCCAATCAACCGCAAGACCCTGAACTTCTAGCTCATATCACTAAAGATGGAAAAGTCACCTGTGCAACTTGTCATGACCCACACTCAAATAGTAACCCTCCATTTTTACGTATGGATAACTCGGCTGATCAACTTTGTATAGATTGTCATCGTAGTCGCAACCAGACATCGGTAAAAACTTACACTGGTAGTCCGCTTTCACATCCTGTTGGCGTAGCTCTTCCTGCGACATCGACATTTCATAATCCACCGCTTGATACCGACGGCAACCCGCAGCCATCTGATGGTAACACATCAAACGATTACGTTTTTGGTGCAGGTTCAACTATGAAATGTACTAGTTGTCATGGTGTACATTATACCGATTCAAATTCAGGTACTGTTGACGGGCCGTAGTTTTTAATTGTCGCTTTGTAAACAGTAAATTGGTTGACTTCGCTCGTGTAATATCTGAAATTATTCAAGACAAATATTAATTTTTCATATGTGGAATATTGTGACTTATAGACTCGTTCTTTTTATTATAATTTTATCAACTCTCTGTTTTTCTTGTGGTGAAGATCAGAAGATTGACTGGTATAGTCAGGCTCCGTCTTTTTCGAAAACAAAACTTTTTGAAAATGGTGATCAACCGAATAGAATTCGAAATTTCAGAGATACACTGTTTGTCTCTTTTTTAAATAAACCAGAGATAGAGATGTATGATTTGAATCTGAATTTCCTTTCATCAATTCCACTGACAGATCTCGACACTGTTATCCCTACATCGTTTCACATAACTGACTCATCTATGCTTGTTACTGAAAACAGAAAGAACAGAGTCATACTTTATAGCAGAGATGGAAAAGTAATCAGCTCGTTTGGTTCTATGCCGGATAATTTTATAAAACTATTTCCATTTGATATTATTGTCTATCGTGGTGTTGCCTATATAACCGACATCTTGCAAAAATCTGTCTTGGCAGTATCTTTGACTACCACCAAAGATATAACCGAATTTGGCGAACTTATTCTCACAATTCCGAAAGACAGCTCGCACAAAATTCAATTCCCATCGGCTGTTACAATTTCAAGTGACGGAAGGTTATATGTTGGCGATGCTGCTTCGGGTAATATTTCTGTTTTCACCTGTGATGGAAATTATGTGTATCAATTTGATTCGATAACAACTGATACAAAATTAGCTATTCAAGCATTTGCATTTGATAATATTGTTGATATTGAGATGTTAAAAAAGGATGAAACTTCGTTTGACCCGAGTGGTATTCGAAATCAAGGAAGACTACATGCTTTGGATGTAAATAACAAACAGGTACATTTGTATAGTCCGATAGGGAAATATATTAATTCGTACCCATCTGATTCAAGTTTAGTATCTCCCACCGGTATTGCTATTGATGTAATTCAGAAACAGGTTTTTATAACTGACGCCAAAGCATCGAAGATAATTGTATTTTCATATTAGACTCACAGGCTAATCATGGTCAACTTTAATCTTAACAACCCCTTTGTTCACATTTTCATCTTCCCATTTCATAATCCGTTCAGCGTTTAAACTCCGAACCAAAAGTTCTATCTCTTTATTGGAACTTTTTATATCAATATTCTGTTTTTCAATTTCTTTGTTCATCGCTTTTATTTCGTTACGTTTTTTCTTCGAAAGAATTTTACTTAACAAGTAAGAACCTGCAGAAAGTATTGCCCCGGAACCAACCATGACATTAGCAACAGTCTGATTGTTATCATTTAAGGCAAGTTTTGCTACAAGCCCTTGGGCAAATGGGAAGATTAAAAATGTCTCCGCCATCCCCATATACTTATCTTCAATTTGATCAGCATTGCGAATATCTTTGGGAGGAATTTCTTTTTCCATCGTGTAGCCTAAGGAGTCGGCATTCAAATGAGCGGGTACCATCGGTTTTAAAATAAATTCGACTTGTTTTTTCTGAAATTCTAAAAGCAGAAAATCTGTAACTAAAGGTTCGTAGCCATCTTTATAGATTTCTACAATCACAGAATCGTCCGGAACATAAAGATAGCTCGGCGTAAAAACATCTAACGTTGTTCCATTGATTGTAATAAATCCGCTGTCAGGAACAGAAGTTATAAACAGGTTATTTTTATTTTCGACTGTGAGAGAGTCTTCGATAGTTTGAGACAAAAATCGAAGTTCTAAAGCTAAAACGTTTTGGTCAGAGATTATGATTGTCGTATCAATTACTTCGTTTTGATTTTTAAGAACAAAATGAAGTTCACCTTTGGCAACAGTAATCAGAAACCAATTATTGGCAGTCAATTTATTACTAAAATTATCAAGCAGATATAACGAGTCATTAATTTTAAGCTGCACATTATCTACATCGGTTTGAATACGTATCAAAGTAGAATCTTCTGCTTTAATATTTGCACAGATAGACAGCAGAAAAATAAGTAATACAATTTTGATTTTCACAACAATTCTTCCATTTTGTTTAATAGTATAAAATAAAAAGATAATTAAATTTGTCAACTATTCCTTTTAAAATTAGCATATATCTTTAAAATTAATTGAATTTCTTAAAACTCAAAAAATTGACTAAAATCGACACATGTAGACTATAAAGCCAACCAAAACATTGAAGAATCTACTCTGTTCGTATATTGCTGTCTACTAAAGCCTTATGGCTCTATGCTGATTAAAGAAATAATATATTCTACCGATTTTATAAAGTACAATTGAAACTGGGCAAAAGAGGAGTTAATTTCTTGACTATACGTTGTATTATGTTATATTTTTCACAAAGTAATTAGAAAGAGAAGTCCTATGCAAATCTATAAAAGGTTCTTTCACATAAAGCAGTCGATAAGCAAATTTAAATTTTTTAGTCTATCTGTTTTAGTTTTTTTTCTAATTCTAGCCACTCAAACTTTTGCTGCCGATGTTATCACCAATGGTACATTTGATTCTGACATTACAACAGGATGGACAAACATCCCGACTGGCTCAGGTACTTTGACATGGAATAGTCACAATGGTGGTTCAGCCCAAGGACAAACTGACGTCAACAGAAACCGTACTTTCTTATATACCATGGAACAGTCTTTAGGGACAATCAACAGCGGCGATGATGTTTTTCTGAGTTTGTATTGGTACAAGTGGAGCGAGTCATCGCAAGCTTCCGTAAATGATATGATTATAAAAATCATCAAACCTGCCGGTGACTCTGTAGAAATTTGGTCTGACCTGCAATCTCCATTAGCTGCCACATCACTTACTGGTAATGTTGTAGCTTTAGATGTATCTGCATTTTTCGATCAAAGCGGAACATACTCAATCAAACTAATTGGTGATTTACAAAACCCTAACGATAAATATTCATTTGCTCAATCAAACTATGATAATGTAATTCTCGATGTACAGGCAGGTGTTGTCAATCTTCCTCCTGTTGTTACTGATATTCCAAACCAGACAATCGCTGAAGGTGCTTCTTTTACAACAATCACTCTTGATAATTTTGTCTCAGACCCTGACAACACAGATGCTGAAATGACATGGACTTTCTCAGGTAACACAGAGCTAATAGTTGATATAACAAATCGTATTGCTACTATCACTACACCAAACGCTGACTGGAATGGT
>JAJRSF010000031.1 GCA_024278935.1 Candidatus Zixiibacteriota bacterium | reverse complement strand
TTTCTTATGTCGTTCAACTTCTATTTTTTCTCTCGCCAGAAGTTCTTTAATTTTTAACTCAAGTGTTGCTTGGTCAGGAAGCAAATCTAAACTAATTCGATAAATCGCTCGGTTTAAAAGTGCCGAGATTGATCTTGTCTTTGATAAAAGTATCTTGGCATCGTACAATGTAAAGCCGTCAGGCATTGACTCTTTAAGTGTGTCCACCATCTCCGACATAAAGTTTGAATCAAAAGTTATATCCATAAATTCTGATTCCGATGTAAAGCCGAGAGTCAACGGCGGTCCAAACGATAATTTCATAGAGGGATTAAAGCCTTGCGAGTATGCAACCGGTAGTTTTGATTTCCGAAGTACCCGTTCTATCAACCGTAAGTTATCAAGATGCCCCATATATTTGTAACGACTATCTTTGCCGAATCTGAAACGTACTTTGTTTTTTGTCGGAGCAAAAGTCTGTTTTGTGACAACTTTTTTATTTGAACGACCAAACTCTATAACCTGCCCTGTTTGTTCAGTGAACTCTTCATCTCTTTTTTGTGGAACATAATCTTTGAGTTCAAGCGAAGTTCTCTCACGTTCTTTTTTCATCTGTTCGGCAGAGACACCTTTGCGAATATGTGACCACGGCAAATCTTTTGAGAATGGAATCGGTCGAAGCATCTCTTCTATATTTATATTATGTTCATCCAAAGCATTTTTCCATCGCTCAAAATCAAAACACTCGTTCCACCCGTCGAACCGTCCGCCATTTTTGAACGTCGTTTCGATTACCTTGCCCATAGACCGTCCACCCCGTCCGATAAGTCCCTGCATAAGCGATGTTTCTACGACAGGATATTTATAATTGACCGAGCCAATTTTATTTTGATGTTTAATATACAGAATTTTTTCTAAGACATCTTTTGACGAAACGATTTCATCCCATTGAAAAGGAGTATGTGCTTTCGGAACAAACGGTGAAAGTGTGACATTGATAGTTTTTCGTCCCGGTGTTTTTGTACCCAAGTGATGAATATTTTTTACCATCGTCATGATAGCATCGAGATCTTCGGTAGTTTCTGTTGGAAGCCCAAGCATGAAATAAAGTTTAAGCGTCTTCCAGCCTTTTTCAAAAGCAAGTGAGACGGTGTCATAGACTGCTTCATCGGGGAAATCTTTCCGAATAAATTTACGCAGACGTTCCGAGCCTGCTTCGGGAGAAATTGTCAGCCCTGACCTGCGAACACGTTTGACAGCATTGAGAAGTTTTGAACTGATAGTTCCGGGACGAAGCGATGGTAGCGAGACCGAAATTCTTTCTTTCTCTAAATTCCGAGCAACAATCGATGCAAGGTTCTCGATAGCTTTATAGTCCGATGATGATAACGACAGCAGTGTAACTTCGTCGGTTCCTGAGTTGCGTACTTGAGTTTCAATCAGTTCGACAAGTTCTTCCATCGGTCGCATTCGTACCGGGCGGTAGATAGTTCCTGCCTGACAAAAACGACAGCCTTGTGGACAGCCACGCATAATTTCTATAGATAAATGTTCGTGGACAACTTCAACAAGAGGCACAATAGGATGTTCAGGATAGTATTCTTTTTTAAGTTCTGGCTCTGCTCTAGCAATAATTTGTGCAGGAGCTGATTCTACTATAGGTTTTTGATTGTCATCATAGAACGCCGGCACATAGACCGATTGTACTTTTTCAACTATTGCCAAAAGTTTTTCTTTTTTTGTTTTTCCTTTGAGGTCATGTAAAATCTCAAGCATTTCAATAAGCCCAACCTCGGCATCACCTATAAAAAAGAGGTCAACAAAATCTGCCATCGGTTCAGGGTTATACACCGCCGGTCCACCTGCCATAATAATCGGGTGGTCATCACTTCGATCTTTAGCATGAATCGGCATTCCTGCCAAGTCGAGCATGTTGAGCAGATTGGTAAAAACCATTTCATAGGAAAGAGTAAATCCAACAGCATCAACATCTTTTAAATCACGAAAAGTTTCCAGTGAAAAAAGTGGAAGGTTTTCTTTTCGCAAAATTTCTTCAGCGTCGATATCAACCGCAAAAGACCTCTCGCAAACAAACCGTTCATCTGAGTTTACAACATGATAAATAGATTGCAGTCCAAGGTACGACTGACCGATTTCATATTTGTCGGGGAAAGCGTGGCAGTAGAGTGTTTTGCCGTTTGGATCTTTGGTGACCGTTCCGGGTTCACCTCCGGCGTATCTGCCGGGTTTTATTACATAGGGGAAAAATCTTTTTTCTAATTCATTTCTTAACATATAGGTGCTTCGCTTGCTTAGGGTTACAAACCCAAGTATACCTCTTTTTTATGTAATTGCAATATATTTAATTTCTGAATGAAAACCCTTTACTGACAAGCCTTTATTGACAAATGAACGCTTATCATATATATTACTGTCGACTATTTACAATCTAAATATTTAAACTTTGGTCCGGGGTGGAACATGTATAAGTCTCATAAAAGTAAGATAACTTCGTTTCTGTTTTTGATTTTAATTATCTCATTGATAGCTACTCAAATAGCTGAAGCACAAACAAGGCTTCCTAAACAAATTATTGATTTTTCTTATGCTTTAGAGAATAAAGCGATACAAGATACAATTATGTGTAATACTAATTCTTACTATAGCTCACCTGTATTTATTTGGAGTTTGCCGAATGATTATCCGGAAACAAGCTTTGCTCAAAGATTTGAGAATATTTGGTTTAAGAAATTAAGTACTGTGAGCATATATTTATATGAAGATACATCAATTCATAATTCTCCTCAAGGAATTGATATCGTATTTTATAATTATGGAAATGACAGCAAACCGGATACAGTTGTTCAAAGAATAAATATTCCCGAAAATGATATAATTTATTACCCAAACCCTACTATTTTAGATGTTTCTACATATGATTTAAATTTTGAAAATGATTATTTCTATTTTATTGCTTTTGAAGTAGCAAATCTTGCTGTTGATACTTTTCTCTTTATAGTAGACGCTTTAGATGGTGGTAGCGGTTCACCAACATTTGCATTTCAGGACTATGATGATCAAGACGGAATTTTTACATGGGCGGAATTGAGTGAAATTGGTTATTATCCTGATATGGATCTTCTTATAGAAGCAGAATATTGTTATTTTCCTAAGACTCTTCGAGTCCCTGAAGATTTTAGCACTATTCAACAAGCAGTTGATTCCGCAATGGACTATGACACTGTCTTAGTTAACGATGGTATCTATTCTTTTTCCGGCACCGAGAATATCGAAGTTACTTATAAACATTTATATATAAGATCTGTCAATGGTCCAGAATTTACAATAATTGAAGGTGATGGATCTACACCGGTAGTTGCTCTTAATTTTCTAACTCATCCCGAGTACTCAAACCGATTATATGAAGAGATAGATGGGTTTACATTCCGAAATTTTCATGGGGGAATTATTCGTGGAAAATTTAATCATATCTTAACTATAAAAAATTCTATCTTCTATAGTAATGTTTTACATTATGGAGCAATTTCATGCGGGGGTGTTGATTTAATAATTGAAAATTGTACGTTCGCATATAATTTATCTTTCGGAGATGGGCTCCTTGAGATAACAGGCGGCAATCCAACAATTCGCAATTCTATTATTTATCATTCTGGTGGTATCGGTGAAGCTATCTATAGTATTCCTGCTGCAACAGCATATCCATATTACGATATTCAAAACACGAATATATATAGTTCGTACATTGTCGATTGGACTGAGCATATATTATCTCAAGCTTACATAAATGGAAACATTTCTGAAGACCCTCTCTTTTGTGATCCGGCAAATGGTGACTTTCATATAAATGAAAACTCTTTTTGTAATCCAGATCATCCTCTAAATATAAACAATACTCTTATGGGGTTCTATGGCGTTGGTTGTTCAGGCTGCGACGATACTGACTCTGATGGGATCTGCGACCTCAATGATAATTGCCTGACAACATATAACCCATCTCAACTCGATTCTGATTTCGACGATATTGGCGACGAATGTGATACATGCCCACTAGATTCTTTAAACGATACCGATGGTGATGGCTTCTGCTTTGATAATGATAATTGTCCTGATGTCGCCAACCCTGACCAACTTGATTCTGATAGTGATGGTATCGGAGATGAGTGTGATGCATGCCCATCTGATCCAACCAATGATGCCGATGGTGATGGGTACTGCCTTGACGATGACAATTGTACCGATGTATACAACCCATCTCAACTTGATTCTGATAATGATGGTATTGGAGATGAATGCGATGCATGCCCGCTAGATTCGACCAATGATGCCGATGGCGATGGGTACTGCCCTGATATAGATAATTGCTCAGATGTATACAACCCAAATCAACTTGATTCTGACGGTGATGGTATTGGTGATGCATGCGATGCATGTCCGCTTGATTCGCCCGATGATACCGATGGCGATGGGTACTGCTCTGATGTTGACAATTGCCCAGACATATATAATCCTTACCAAGCTGACGCAAGTAACGATGGGGTCGGTGATGCCTGTTGTTGTATCGGAATCCGAGGTAACACGAACGGTGACACAAATCAAGATGTTGATATTTCAGACCTAGTAGTAATTGTTGATTTTATTTTCCTTGAGGGTACAGCAAATTGTATGATAGAGTTTGACGTTAATAATGATAACGAAGTTGATATATCAGACTTGGTTTACTTTGTTTCTTTTATGTTCCAAGATGGACCGGATCCTGAAAGTTGTTATTAAATCTCATATAAATTTTATCAAAATTTATATGAGTTGCACCAGTTAAATATACGGTCATATTTATAATCTGCTATGCACTAATTATAACAATAATTATGACGCAATTTGGCCTCTCTCTTTTAGTTTTTACCCTGTCTTTTATACTTAGGCTTATTTATCCATAATGAAACAATCCGCAGGTCTCTGTTCATAAAATCAACACCAATTTTGCGAGATGTAACCCTTTGATATCCTTGTAGTTATAAAAAACACTTCTTGGCAGACAACAAAGTTCTCAAATTCTTAAATTATACCGTATAACCTCTAAAGAAATTTATCCATTAGTCGATTTTAACAAAAAGTAAGGTCTGTTGCAAAACATTTAGAAATAAGCTGTTTTGCTTCAAACCACAATATACAGATATGCTTAAGGGGTGAGCAATATTTTATAAAAATTTTTGAATAATAATAAATTGATTTATATATGGAGTATCTGATGAAAAGAATTTCTAGTTTTATTCCCATTTTTCTCCTGGTTGGCCTAATTCACCTATCCATGACAACCATCACAAAAGCAGCAGAAGCCCCGCCCGATATGGCGTCAGGTCTAATTATGCAAATGTTGACTTTTGAGAAAAGTTTAATGGCGACCGGTGGAGATTTAACAATTCATGTTATCGGTTCATCCGCACTAGCCGACGAATTAAAAAAATCAATTGGCTCTTCAATCGCAAAGTGTAAGCTTGCCGTGGTTACTTCTAGTGGCGACGTTCCTACTGAAAAAGTAAGTGTTCTGATTATTGCTGATTCTAAAAAAGTAGAACAAGCAATTGCGTATACACGGGCAAAACAAATTATCAGCATAACGAATAATCCCGATTTAGTTAAAAAAGGTATTTCACTTGGCGTTGGTATGAATGATACCGGCGGACAAAAATTGCTCGTTAATATGACAGCTTCTAAAGCAGAAGGTCTCAACTGGAAACCTGCTATTTTAAAAATTGCTAAAGCAGTAAAATAACATCGAAGTATAAATGACATTAGGAGCAAACATGAATTTAACATCAATGAAAACTAAAATTGTGGGGCTAATCGCAATAATAGGAATAAGTCTTGGAAGTTTTGTCGCATTTTATTCACCTCACCAAGCATCCAGTCTAGGTTCAGACATTTTGTTAAATGACACAGAGTTTATTGCTAAATTATTATCTGAAAATCTATCACTCGGCATGCAAACTATATTATTTGACGATGGTGCAGCACTTGACCAAACACTTGCTCTATTAAAAACTGATGGCACCAATAAAGATGCTACTATTTCAAATGTTTGGGTATATGATAATGAGAACAATGTAGTCGCTTCACTTTATGACGGAAATCAACCGAACAACTCTATCTCAGGGAACGAGTTCATTCTCAATGATGGTGATAAATATATTACGGTATGGACACCTTTATACGACAGTGAAAAAGAAGTTGTCGGATATGTCGATATCGAATTTTCAAAAGCATTTCTAATTGAACAAGCTTCTCAAACAGCAACAACAGCACTCATGCTTTCAATATTCATGATTCTAGTTGTAATCGCTCTTGGATTGTACACCGGTATTCGCATGACAAAACCAATCATCACTCTAACAAAAATTGCCGAATCAGTTTCAACCGGTGATATAGATTGTACGATAGAGATCAATTCCAAAGATGAAGTCGGCGAACTTGCCCAATCATTTAAAAGACTGATTGCCTATATGCAGGAACTATCAGATGTATCTGAACAGATTGCAAATAATAATCTTACTGTTGAGATTACACCAGAATCTGAAAAAGATGTTTTAGGTAATTCATTTAATACTATGATTCATAATCTGAGCGGAATTGTTCGTCAGATAAAAGATAACTCCACCCAACTCGCAAGTGCTGCCAGTGAAATCTCAGCATCGTCGGAACAGATGTCAAAAGGTGTGCAGGCACAAACTGGACAGATGAGTGAAGTCTCTAGTTCTATTGAAATAATGACCGCAAATATACTGGCATCTTTTGAAAATACTGCCGAAGCAACCGAAGCATCAAAGAATGCATCCGAAACAGCAGTCTCAGGTGGACAACTTGTTTCTGATACGGTTATAGGCATGCAAAAAATTTCCGATACCGTTCGAGAGTCTGCTGATTCAATCAGTAAACTTTCTGTATCAGCCGACCAAATCGGTGAAATCATCGGAGTCATTGTCGACATTGCCGACCAGACAAATCTACTGGCACTCAACGCAGCTATCGAAGCTGCCCGTGCCGGTGAACAAGGTCGTGGCTTTGCTGTTGTTGCCGACGAAGTTCGCAAATTAGCTGAACGTACCGGAAACGCTACCACAGAAATTACTGAAATGATTAAAGGCATTCAAGCAGAAACAGAAGAAGCTGTTCATTCTATGGAATCCGGGATTCAAGAAGTTGACAAAGGAAGAGAACTTACTGACAACGCCGGTAACAGCTTAAATGAAATTGTTAACATGTCTCAAAGAGTGATGGAGATGATACCAAGTATCGCGGCATCATCAGAAGAACAATCTAATGCTGCTGAACAAATCGCAAAAAATGTCGACCATATCTCAACTATCAATAAAGAAACCGAAGTAGGAGCCGAACACTCAGCAACTGCTGCGGAAGAATTAAGCCGTCAGGCTGAAGAGATGCGTGAGATGGTTTCACAGTTTAAGATTGACTAGTACGTAGTACAACAAAGTTTTTGTTATAGCATTTTAAAGTGGAAGACATTTCGTCTTCCACTTTTTTTCTACACACATATATTACACAACTAAAGATTCCTTGACAGGTTAACCTGTTTTGGTATATTAGAAACTATACATACAGAAGTTGAAAGTCTGATTAGAACATCGCTAAATGGGAGAATGCAAGATGTTATCAAAACAGCTGTCTACAAGATTATTCATTATAATGGTTTTTCTATTTTCTATCTCAACAATTTTTACAGAACAGATACATGCACAATACTCATCTGATTCTGATACAGCAGGGTGTTGTATTTTCGTCAGAGGAAATATTGATAACGATACAAATGACAATATTGATATTACAGATTTAGTTTCTATAGTCGATCTTATCTTTTCAGGGATTATTTATGAGATAAGTCCAATAAAATGCACCAAAGAAACAGATGTTAACGGTAACGGTTCAATAGATATTTCCGACCTAATTGCTTTAGTAGATATTATTTTCCTCAACGGTGACCGTCCTCCTTATTGCAACCCTGACATAGCTCTTAATGTTGATACGAGAATAAAAATTTCAATGCAAGAAGAGAGCGATGATGCGGGGACAAATTTACTTATTGGATATACTTCTGAAGTTGGGACTCCAACCTATTGCTACACAATTTATACGACTCTTAACAGATCAGAAAATAATTTTATCATACATTTTGATTCTTTAACAGAAGATAATGTTAGTTGTTTTATGGTGCCTGGTTATGCTACCGGTTCAGACAATTTAGGACAACTCCCCAATGGAACCTACTCTCTCACTCTTGACAATGGTTCCCCAGCTCCGTTTCAACTTTTTGTCACCGACGAGTATTACAAAATCACAGGTTACGATGAACGTCAGTTTATAGTAGAAACCCCTATATTGAACAAAACGTTGTAGCTCCTACATCCATAGTTTTCTATCGAGTGTGCGGTAGTGGATTGCTTCGGCGATATGACCCATCTCAATACGGTCACATCCTGCCAAATCAGCAATTGTACGGGCAACTTTTATAATCCGGTCATAGGCTCGTGCCGAGAGTCCTTGTTTTGAAATCGCCATAGACAATAACGCCTGCGACTTTTCGTCGATAGGGCAGAACTTCCGAATATCCTGCGACTCCATATGAGCGTTACAAAATATATTTTTCTCATTTGTAAACCGTTCACGTTGTTGTTCGCGAGATTGATTAACCCGCTCAACAATAATTTCAGATTTCTCCCCTTTTGTATCCGACGATAAATCTTCAAACTTCACCGCTGGAACTGTGATATGAATATCGATACGATCCATCAGCGGACCGGAAATTTTTGACATATAGCGTTGGATATCACCGGTCGAACAATTGCAGTCATGGTTCGGGTCACCGAAGTATCCGCACGGACATGGGTTCATAGCAGAGATCAGCATAAATCCGGCAGGATAGGTAAGGGTCATCAAGGCTCGTGAGATTGTCACTTGGTTATCTTCCATCGGCTGACGAAGCATCTCCAAAATATCTTTTTTAAACTCAGGCAGTTCATCTAAAAAGAGAACGCCATGATGAGCCAGCGATACCTCCCCCGGTTTCGGAATTGTCCCGCCTCCGATAAGTCCGGCATATGAAATCGAATGATGCGGAGTACGAAACGGACGAGTCGCTATAAAGGCAGATTCATTCGGAAGCCTCCCCGCCACCGAATGTATTTTAGTAGTCTCAAGTGCTTCTTCAATTGTCATCTTCGGTAAAATTGTTGGCATACGACGGGCAAGCATCGTCTTACCAGAGCCGGGAGGACCAACCATGATAATATTATGCCCACCCGCAGCAGCTACTTCAAGCGCCCTTTTAGCAGATTCCTGCCCCTTTACATCGGAGAAATTAAGATGGTACTTATAGGCTTGATCAAAAACAGAATCGATATCAACTTCAAATTTTTTAATAGTGCTTTCATCTTCTAAAAAATGCACCGTCTCTTTTAACGACCTAACCGGGTATACCGGAATTGTATTTGCCATCGCTGCTTCTTTGGCATTTTCGTGAGGCACTAAGATTCCTTTGATACCATTGTTCGCTTTAAAACTCATAACCATCGGAAGAATCCCCGGGACAGGTCGCACGGTACCATCAAGCGACAATTCACCAAGCATAACAAATTCGTCGCATCGGTCTCTTAATATTTGACCAGTAGCAGATAAAATTCCGACAGCAATAGGCAGATCAAAGGCAGAACCTTCTTTGCGAATATCAGCAGGGGCTAAATTTATCGTGACACGTTTGGCGGGAAACAAAAAATCAGAATTTTTTATGGCAGCAGTGACTCGTTCTTTTGACTCACGCACTGCTCCATCGGGTAGGCCTACAGTTATAAAAGCGGGGAGCTGTTGCTGTATATCAGACTCGACCTCAACTGTATATGCTTCGACTCCGAGAGTCGATGATGAGATAACTTTTGAGAGCATATTGCTCCTTTCGGTTCAACATTTTTATGAGGCGAGACCGCATAATGGTATAACGATCTCGCACTTAAAAAGCGAAACGACAAAAAAGAAAGGTTAATTGATCGTCTCGCCAGCTTCATTATAATTACACCCACTGACAGGGGCTGTCAGTTTAAATTGAGGTATTGTAGAATTAGTTGATATTTTTTCAAATATATTATATATTTCGTGAAATGCTTGTTTAATGAGGGATTTGCAATGAAAAAAGCCTTGGGAATACTGCTACTTATAATATCAAGTTTATTTTCTCTTCGTGCCATCCAAGGGATAATAGTTTTTATTTTAGATTTTACTCAAAACTCAGATCCTACTGAATATGATAGATTTTACTTACTAGGTGTTTTATTTATATTATTAATTGGATTAGGAATTGGCGTTATATTTTTTAGTTTTGGTTTAAAGCTTGTAAAAAAGAAATAAATTATTTCAAAAATTGGAGACAATTATGCCACATACACTCTACCAAGTTGATGCTTTCACCAATAAACGATTCGCAGGCAACCCTGCCGCTGTTTGCCTCCTTGAAAAAGCTGCTGATGAAAACTGGATGCAACAAGTCGCGATGGAAAACAATCTGTCCGAAACGGCTTTTTTGTTCCCCGAAAAAGATGGCTACAACCTCCGTTGGTTTACTCCGTCAGTCGAAGTTGATCTTTGTGGGCATGCAACTTTGGCAACAGCACATATATTATACGAACAAAATATTTTAGACCAGAATCAAACAGCAAATTTTTATACAAAGTCAGGAAAACTGACTGCCAACAAACAAGCCAACAAAATTGAGCTGAACTTTCCATCTACAATGCCAACAGAACAATCAGTTCCTGATAAACTTTTAGAAGCCTTTGACGTCACCGCTACATTTGTTGGAAAAAGTCGCTTTGATTATTTTATCGAAATTGCTTCTGCTGAAACTCTGCGAAAGTTGAAACCGAATTTTTCAATCTTAAAAGAATTACAAGTACGTGGCGTTATTGTGACAGCACAATCTGATATTTCCAAGTATGACATTATCTCCCGTTTTTTTGCCCCGGGGGCAGGTATCGATGAAGACCCTGTTACAGGTTCGGCACACTGCACTCTCTCTCCATACTGGTCTACGAAATTAGGCAAGCCGAAACTCAAGGCGTACCAAGCATCGGCACGTGGTGGTGAACTAACAATCATTCATCAAGATGACCGAGTCCTGTTATTGGGCGAAGCAATCACTGTTATGAAAATTGAACTATTATAAATTTCATATAGCAATTACATCTACCCGAACTTCATAACGCAATATCTGCCCTTGACTTGCATCATGGATTATTGTATCGTTTAAGTTAAACGAAACTAACTATATCCATATTCAATCTGATCAACAAAGGTACTGTTATGAAAAATAGAAAATTCTTAACAATTTGTATTATCATTCTATGCAGTTATATTTTACTTATTAGTTGCGAAAGAGACAAGAAGACAATAGTCGACCCCGAAGAAACCCCCGACACATTATCGGTACCATTTCTTGCCTCCGATTTTTCAGTTGCGGAAACATGCCAAGGCTGTCACCCTCAACATTATGATGAATGGTCAGGTTCTATGCACGCTTACTCTGTCAAAGACCCAAGCTGGCTCGCAATCCGTGAAGTCGGACAGGGGCAATATATAAATGCACTTGATGGTGCCTGTTCGCCATGTCACTCACCAATAGGTTTACGAAGCGGAGATATTACTTGGGGACCATTTGAAATAGATGATCTCGACCCGGTTTCCCAAGAAGGAATCGGATGCGACGCCTGCCATACCATTACCGCTATTACCCGACTATCTAACGGAGGTTTTGAATTAGCACCTAGCGATGTAAAACATGGCACAATAAAAGACCCGATCCCAAATTCTTTCCATGAATCAAAATACAATGACCTCTATGCCTCATCGGAATACTGCGGTTCATGCCACGATTTTGTAACCGACGATGGCTTGCCACTTGAAGTTGTCTTTCAGGAATGGCGTGCCAGCGGATTTGCTCTGACCGGTAAAACATGCAATGACTGCCATATGGAAACATACATCGGACCTGCATTTGTAGGTGGACCCGACCGGACTTTGCATCGCCATGATTTCATCGGCGCCGATGTTGCCATGATTGACTTTCCAAACAAACCAGAACAACTAGTAAAAGTTACGGCAATGCTACAAAACGCTTTGTCTATGACGGTGACAGGTCCAAACTCCGCTCAATTCGGGCAGACATATTCTTTTGATGTAAATATAACTAATGATAAAACCGGGCATAACGTTCCGTCGGGTGTTCCATTTAATCGTCAGATGTGGCTATCAATTATTGTCCGTAACAGTAACGATGAAATTGTTTTTTCAAGCGGGCAACTTGATGCCAACGATGACCTGATGGATAGATATTCTGGATTCCTTGAAAGAGATACGTTTTTGTTTAATGCGCAAGCGACAATGCTTAAAGCCGATGGTTCCGATGCTTCGGTATGGGATGTTGACTCTCTTGTGAACCCATCAATTAAACCTGGAGAAACAAAAGTGGTAAACTATAGTTTTGCTACCCCAGAATTTGCAGGTGCTGTTGGGGAAGAATTAACAATTGAAGTAACTCTTCGTTTCCGTTCTTTTGCTCCATATTTATTTAGAGAACTCGGACTTGATTCTTTGCTTCCTATTCCAATTATTGACATGAACTCAACAACTCATAGCATAAGTATAACCTTATAGAACTTATTGATAGGATATTCAGATGAAAAAAATATATATTATTTTCCCAATGATAGCACTCATGACATTTTTATCGTGTGGCGATAACGGTAGTAACCCGGTCAACAGTAACAACTACCCTGAAGGTTCTCTATACGTACTCAATCAAGGCGACAATACCTGATATATTTATGACACGAAAACATTACCTCGCACTGATTCTATAGACACAAAAGTCAACATGCCACACTACATAGAGTTTTCACCCGACGGAGAAAATTTTTATATCACAACCTTAGAAGCTATCGGACATCTTGCCAAATACAATGCAGTCACAAACACATTCATAGATTCTATTACGATACCATTTCAACCAACCGCGATCGCAATCACCGAAGACAGCCGTTATGGATATATCTGTGACTTTTCATCAAACTCGACATCTTCTCTCACAAAAATTTACAAATACGATTTAACAACTTTGACTTTGATAGACTCTATGCAGGCAGGAACTGTAACCCATGATATAAAAATTACATCCGACGGTTCTGTTGTCATTGCGACAAATAAAAATTCAAATAAACTAACCCTTGTTTATCCTAACGCTCTTACTCCCACAGCAGATACAACTGTGTCTGTGTCTGTTGACCCCGATGTTGACTACCCTGACGATTTTATAAAATACGGACCGTTTGGAGTTATCATCGATAACAATGATTCTCTTGCTTATGTCGCTTGTGTTGACATCAACCAAGTCCGTGTCTTTGATATTAAAAACAGAGTTGTGATTGATTCGGTTGAAATTCCAAACACTGGCGGGTTTATTTCGGGACCGACTCTACTTGCAATTTCACCTGATAATTCCCATCTTTTCCTGACCACTCGTTTGAGTAATAAAATATATGTCATACAAACGAACCCATTACAAATTGTCAAATCTATTGCCCATGAAACACCGGCATCGTTTGGTATTGATATCTCCGATGACGGTACACATGTCTATGCTGCTTGTATTAATACACCAGTTACAAAAGGACGAGTATATATTATCGATGGGAATAGTTTTGAAAAAGTAGATTCAATTGATGTTGGAGCAGAATCGTTTGGACTAAAGTGGCAGCCAATAAGATAAGTTAATTTTAATATTGCTCACACTATGAAAATATAATTATACTAATTGCATGTCTTATAAAATTGAAATAATACAAGGTGACATCACAACTGTTGACACCGAAGTAATTGTCAATGCTGCTAATAATGAGTTCTGGATGGGGTCAGGAGTCGCAGGAGCAATCAAATCTGCAGGTGGTGATTACATAGAAAAAGAGGCGGTCGCAAAAGGACCAGTTATGCCCGGCGAGGCTGTTTTTTCAACAGCAGGAACTCTTCCGTTTAAAGTCATTATCCATGCCGCCGTGATGGGACAGAATTTAAAAACCAACGCACGCCTTATCAGCAAAGCGACAGTCGCATCGCTAAATATTGCCGAACAACTGAAAATCAAATCTATCGCATTCCCCGCATTTGGTACCGGCGTTGGAAATTTTCCTATGCAGGCGTGTGCCTTCAATATGATAAACGCAGTACAGGAATACAGCCGATATGCCAAGCATATTGAAAAAGTTATCTTCTGTTTGTATGATTCTTTTGGAAGAGCTTTGTTTCAGAATTATTTAGATTCTGTCGAAAATAGATAGATATTTATTGTCAGGAATGGGTTCCAGACAACGCATTTCAAAAACAGGTAGATTGTGTGTAGGGAACTGGCCTGCCTGTTCCTATAGAAGTTATAATCCTACAAATTAATTTCGGAGATACGGTACCGTTTGTAAACTTTAGCACCCATATGTTCGGCAGATTTGAGCATCATTTCATTGGTCTCAAGAATCCAGGAAAGTTCCGCATTGACCAGCCCGGTTTTAATCCCGGCATTATAAATATTTACAAACATTAAAGAATCAAGCCCACGTTTATGAAATTCAGGAATAACGCCAAATGTCACCAGACGCATACCTGTGATTTTTTTTCTGATCTTTGTATGCCATAGATATTTAAGCAGACCAAACGGAAAGAGAGAACCTTTAAGATACTTGAGTGCCTGATTTATATTAGGGAGTGCTAGGACAAAACCGATAGGTCTTCCCTCATGCTCGGCAAACAAAATAATACTCGGGTCGGCGATCTCTTTAAGGTTTTTCGCAGTAAACATAAACTCATCTTCGTCCATCGGCACAAAGCCCCAGTTTTTTTCCCAGGCTTTGTTGTACACTTCCATTGCTAATTTAATTTCATTATCAAAGTCAGACATATTGATAGCACGAACAGTAATTTTACTTCTTTCAGCCAAACGATCAGTAATTTTTTGCATGCGATCAGGGATCGGGTCCGATGAAAACATCTGGAGAGCCAGCAAATCCATAACTTTTTTTAACCCAAATTTTTCAGCCAGTTTTGGGAGATACGGTTGGTTGTATGTCATCATAACAACCGGCGGAGAATCAAACCCTTCGACTAAAAATCCACATTCATGATTGGTAGAAAAATTAAGAGGTCCCCGCATTTTTTCAACACCCTCTTTTTTCAAAGTAATCATCGCTACTTTTAGAAGTGTTGATGCAATTTCGTAATCATCGGGACAATCAAAAAAACCAAATGAACCAATATTTTCTTCATGATATTCGTTGTGTTGATAGTTCACACAGGTTGCAATACGACCGACAATTTTTTTCCCGTCGTATGCTATAAACAGATGTACTTTTGCAAACTTATAAAACGGATTTTTCTTTTTATCGAAAAATTCTTTACGTTCCATAGTGAGCGGAGCTACATAGTTAGGGTCATCTTTGTAAAGCAGATTTGGATATTCGATAAATTTCAGTAACTGTGCAGAAGAGAAAACTTCTTTTACTTCTATTTTTGCCATTATAACCTTTTTAAATCAATCCTTTTGCACGCCCGACTTTTGCCATAACATCGATAACTTTTTCAAGTTGTTCTTGAGTATGAGTAGCAGTGTATGAAGTACGTATCATAGCTTGTCCGGGAGGAACCGCAGGCGAGACAACCGGGTTCGTAAAGACACCATTGTCTAGCAGTTCTTTCCAAAAGACAAACGCAGCCATATCATCACCAACAATTATAGGAACAATAGGAGTCTCTGAATCGGCACAATTAAAACCAAGCCGCATAAATTCTTCTTTCATCATTTTCCCATTTTTAAGAACATTTTCAAGACGTTCCGGTTCTTCCTTTAAAATATCCAAACAGGCAATAACAGCTGCAGCGTTTGATGGAGGAATCGATGCCGAGAAAATCAGCGAACGGGCATGATGTTTTATATAGTCAATTACTTTATGATCTCCGGCGACAAAACCACCAAGCGAGGCAAACGATTTTGAGAATGTCCCCATAGTAAGATCAACATCATCAATCATATTAAAATGTTCCGCAGTACCGGCACCGGTTTTACCCAGCACACCAACACCGTGGGCATCATCGACAAGAACCTTGGCATCGTATTGATTGGCAATTTTAACAAGTTCAGGAAGATTAATAATATCTCCCTCCATTGAAAAGACACCATCAACAACAACCAAAATACCACCTTTGACCATCGTACGAACCTGTGCGATGACTTTGGCAAAATCTTCCATATCGTTATGAGCAAATTTATAAACTTTCGCATAAGACAAACGGCAACCATCCACAATACAGGCATGCACCTGACGGTCGATAATTATCGCATCACCCTTAGAAGCTAAAGCAGAGATTACACCAAGATTCGTTTGAAAACCAGTCGAAAAAACCTGTGCTGCCTCTTTTTGGGCAGATTGAGCTAAACGTTCTTCAAGCTCTATATGAATATCAAGGGTACCATTTAGAAATCGTGAACCAGTACAGCCGGAGCCAAATTTTTTCACAGCATCAGCGGCAGCTTCTTTCACTCTCGGATGATTAACTAATCCGAGGTAATTGTTTGAACCAATCATTATACAAGGATGGCCGTCAATTTCCACCTCATCGCCGGGAGCAGATTGGATAGGCCGAAAATAGGGATACAGCCCTGCTGCTTTTACCGCATCGGCATCATGGTAATTATAACACTTATCAAATAAACTTTTATATACAAGTTTTGCGTTCTCTTCAGTGTGCAAAACAGCTCCTTCTACCTGGGTTACATATCTTCAGTAATCTTTTAAAAAACCTACTTTAGTATGGTTTGTCAAGCATTTACAGTACTCGACATTAACTTAGGAAGTTCTTCTAAGCTGTTAAAAGGACTCTTTTCAGAGGGAAAAGAGCTATTTTATTGAGAAAAAACTTTTAGCCACTTAATCAGCATCATTTATATTTGAAATGTCAGCAAAATTTCATGGTATGATTTCATAATAACCGA
>JAJRSF010000030.1 GCA_024278935.1 Candidatus Zixiibacteriota bacterium | reverse complement strand
GGAAAATATGATTGTATTCTTGCTACTAAGAAGATGTTCTTTCTTCCGCCTCCGGTCAAATATAACTTTTCAATTTTTTTACGGTGTATAAGTTTTCCTATTGACTGAAAAATCGAAAATGCAGTGAACTCTACCGAACTTGCCACTATATCAGCAGATGAAAGTTTAAGTTTTTTTGAGTTTTTTATAATTGAACTGACCATATGCTTGCCATATTGCTCTCGTCCTGTTGATTTTTCCTTCTGTGACGAAAAAGAATCAGCCATGAGAATAGTAAGTAATCGTTTTGAAATCTTACCACTCCGAGCAATTTTTCCATTCTTGTCAAATTGTTTATCAAACAGTTTTCGCATAAGCAAATCAGATAGCACATTGCCCGGTCCACAATCTTGGGCGATAGTTTTATCCTGACTTGATCTTTTAGGAAGATAAAAATAGTTCGACATGCCACCGATATTTATAATCATTTTTTCTTCTTTTGAATCAGCACACATTTTATACATCGCAGGTGTCGTAATCGGAGCCCCTTCGCCACCTCTGGCGATATCTGCCTGTCTAAAATCAGAGACAACCGGAAGCATCGTGTGTTGTGTGATAAATTCGGCAGAACCGATTTGTAATGTTCCGTTAACTTTTGAACCGAGTTTTTTTATTCGTTTCGGAAGGTGCCGTATTGTTTGACCATGCGATGCCACCGCATCGACAATCATATTTTTCTTCTGTAATTTCGTAATAAAACTTTTCACTGCTTTACTATAAAACTGACCCAGCAAATTATCTAACTGAATAATATCATCTATCGAAGGGTTTTTATCATCAGCTATTTTAAGGATTTCATTTTTAAGTTGGGAGGGATATTTTTTTTCTGTACCTGAGATGAACTTCAAGCTGTAACTATTTCGGCTTCGAGTTATTTCTACAGCTGCCATGTCTAAGGCGTCAGCCGATGTTCCCGAATTTAACCCGACAAGCAGGCACTTTTTACTTTTTAAAATGTTTAGCATAACCTCTTTAGTATATTAAAACAAAACGGAATTTGCTATCTTGAACTTAAGAGCAGAAATTCTTTCCAGTGATTTGATAACTTTATCTTTTGAAATTTCTCCGCGACTATACGCACCGCGAAAATGTTCATACGCTTCCATGGCAGAATCAGAGTCTTGCCCAAACAAAAGTAAGTCATGCCCTGCGTTAAATGCCTTGATTGTTCGTTCGCCGATTTCACCCAAGACAGAAGCACCTTTCATTTGTAAATCATCTGTAATCACAACGCCATTATACATTAGTCTTTGTCTGAGCATCCGTTCAACAATCAAGGATGAACCGGTCGCAATCTCCGTATCAAATTTTGGCAATCTGATATGAGTTGTCATTATCATATCAGCTCCGGCTGAAATCCCTTGCTCAAAGACAAGCCGTTCGTTGTTTTCCCACCATTGTTCATCATAATAACTGACAGCAGTTTCTTCATGCGGGTCGATTGAGACATCGCCAAGACCCGGAAAATGTTTGAGACAGGAGAGAATATGAGACTTCTGAGAAATCTGCACCGCTTTAGTTATAAACGGGATAACTTCATCGGCAGTTGTTCCAAAACAGCGACTATCAAGACAACTGTTTTTATCATTTCTAAAAATATCGCATACCGGTGCTAAATTAAGATTCACGCCAAGAGATTCCAACCCTATCATAGAGCGAGTGTAGTCATCAGTAAATCGGGAAATACCATATTTGTTTGCGTACGCTTGAGCAGATGCGATTTCAACCGGCGCACCGGAGATACGGCATACTCGTCCACCCTCTTGGTCGACTGCGATAAAGGGATGTTTATTTGATGTTGCTGAAATTATTTGTTTTATATTTTTTCGAACAAGTTGATGCGTCTTACAGTTATCTTTAAATAAAATTACACCACCGATTTTTTCTTCGGTGAGAAAATTCAGAAAAGATGATGATGGTCTTTCACCTTTGAATCCGATTATAAAGAGTTGCCCTATGAGATTTTCTATGTTTTTCATATTTTCCTTTTATGCATTATACAAATAATGCATTAACTTCTTAATTTGTACAAACTAAATTTCTTCCATTATCTTTTGCCCGATACATTGCCTGATCGGCAAGCGATACCAATTCTTCGTGCGACCGTCCGTTTTCAGGATACGAACTCAAACCAACAGAAACGGTGACTTTAAGCTCTACACCTTTGTCCGATTTAAAAGGGAACTCTGAAACTTGCTGACGAATCCGTTCGCCAATGACCAGAGCATCTTTAAGCGGTGTTTGCGGTAAAATTATAGCGAACTCTTCCCCTCCATATCTGGCAAATATATCAACATCACGAACACATTCTTTAATAATTCCTGCCAACCCGACTAAAACAAGATTGCCTGATTCATGTCCATGCGTATCGTTTAATTTTTTAAAGAAATCAATATCAATCATGATCAGTGATAATGCCAGGCTATACCGTGATGCTCTTCGTTTTTCTTCTTCTAACTTTCGAGCAAAATAACGATAGTTGTAAGTCGATGTGAGTCCGTCGGTGACTGTCAGTGCTTCTGTTTGTTTATGCAGTTCAGCATTTTCCAAAGCAAGGGCAGCCGAACGTGCTACTGCGGACAACATTTGTAAATCTTTATCTTTAAATGCACCTGCTTTGCTCGCTTCCGCAATAATTATTCCACGTAAATCATCATGAGCCGTCATCGGTACAATCATAACTGAACGACTGTTTTTATTGAGTAATTTATAATCATCACGCTTGGTGACATCTTTTATCATAATAGTTGAATTTTGCTTACCAATTTTATCTAATAGTTCAACAGCAAATTCAGGTAATGCTTCTATCTGAAAATTATTTTGTTTGTTCTGAAATCTGGCTCGATAATAAAAACGATCATCAGCATCTTGAAATATAACTGCATAGCCTTCAAAACGAAGCAGTCGCCCGAGTAGATTCATTAGTTCTGACACTACTGAATCAGTATCTAAAATCGATGCCAGGACTCTGGAGTTCTCATATATCAATTCCAGATGTGCCTGATTTTTTTCAAGTTCTGATGTTCGCATATTGAGGGTATCAAGAAGTTTGAGCAGACGCTTTTCCGATTTATGCATAAACTCCGAGGCATAAACTATCGCAACAAAATAGACCCAGAAAAATCCAATATTTAAAGTTACATTCAATAAATCATTAAGTTGAAAACTTTGCGAAACAGAAAATAAGTATGAGAATGTTACGAGCAATAAAATTGAGAATGAAAATATATTTGTCAGCACATAAGCAGCTACCGAAACGGTTAAGAGATATAATAAGAAATAGGATGAATGAATCTCACCGGTTGACATAATCAACAACGGAATAAAAACAAGGTCATAAATTATTGTCGATAAATAGGCTAATTTAATATCAAATTTACTTGCTGTAGCCATATAGAAAATAATCAGATGAATAAAATAAGTGCCTAAAACAATATTAAATATAATATCATGAGCTGATTCAAACTGGCTGAAAAATACCACCCAAACCAGGCTCAACAATACCATTCCACGAGCTATGAGATAGATTTTATCTACTCGCGGTAAAAGTGTCTTATTTCTGTCAAAAAAGAGTTTCATTTCATATATGTCCTATCATAGAATATATCGGCTGATAGTTGAGTTTATTTATTGAAAATGAAGCTATTACACGTTTTTTTGCTAATTTTTCTTATAAAGAGTCAGATCGTCTCGACCGCTAAAATATTTTACGAAAATATATGCTCAAACAGCCCATAAAAGGTTCAATCAAGCCCGATTTTACCAATAAAATAATCAACCCGACAAGTTTGTTTGTTACTTACACCGATAAAGCAGATTTTTATTTGATTTTCCTTAAGCAAACTCATTAATTATTGGGCAACCGATTTAGAAAATTGACGTATAGTTTTATTAAAGATAAAGGACTTAAGATGGTAACATATAAATTAAAACAGCTGACCCTTGCAATATTTATTTTGACAACTGTTTTGCTTGGGACAGCCTCTGTCAATGCTACAGAATTTGAAACTGCCGAGCATGTACATATTTCTAACATCCATGTTATCGACGGCGATCTCTACACCTGGGGTGAAAGAGTCACAGTCGATGGTGAGATTAAAGGCGACCTTATTGGCGGGGGCGAAAATATCTCTTTAAATGGTACCATTCATCATTCGGCAAACATCTTCTCAAATAAGTTTTCGCAAACTGGTGAGATACTAGGTTCGTTAAGACTTTTTATGAACGATGGTATCATCGATGGCACAATCGGTCGCTCCGGCTTGTTTTTTTGTAACTCCTTAAAAATTGGAAAGAATGCTGTTTTTGGAAAAGATATAAATTTTCGCGGTGGAAGTTTTACCTGCAAGGTGTCGTTCACGGAAATGTAACCATTCATTCGGGATCAACAATTGCCGTTGGTACCGGTATCAGAGTCAATCGTGAGGGTGTTTATATTTCGGGAACTATCGACGGTGATCTTACTATTTATGGTAAAAATATTCATATCATTCCACCGGCACTTATCAAAGGTGACTTTAAATATATATCACACAACCAAGCAACTATCGACATAACTTCGGGAGTTACCATCTTAGGCAACACAACATGGGACCTTCCTGAAAAAGCCGAAGAAGACGAAGAAGATTCTCTGTTTTTAACAACCGTAAAATCCGGTTCCAAATTTTTGGCAGCATTCTTATTTGGTATCATCTTGCTTATGATTGGGAAAAAATATATTAGTTCCATGGTCTACGAAGTTCAAAATAAATTTGCTATCACTGCTGCGGTCGGATTTATATCACTCGCTGTTTTAATTGTCTTTGTCATAATTCTTATATTCGCAGTTACCGTTTTAGTTATTGGGTTTACCTTGATCGCAAAAGGTGAAACTGCCGGAGGAACTATACTACTTGCACTCTCTACTATCATGGTTCCAATCTCAAGTGTGATAATCGCAACATTAAGCACGATGATCTATAGCGGAAAAATAATCGTCGCCCTCCTAATTGGCTTCATGGTAATGAAAAAATTCAAATCAAACCCTGCCTACTTAAGCAAAAGCCAGCTCTTTATCGGACTGTTTATAAGCTACCTACTTTTTGCCATCCCTTATCTGGGGACACTTATCTTTTTGATTATTTCATTGATTGGAGTTGGGGCAATAATTTTAGGAATTAAAAACTGTCACAAAGAACTTGGTGATGGTAAGATAAAAGATCAAGTAGGTGTTTAGTAACCTGCAGTAAGACCTCTGCCTCGTGGGTCAGATGCACCAGTTTTAAAATGTGATGGGTCGATATAGATTATCTGTAAATCTGAATATCGTTCTCGCTCTTTTACCTGATAGCCATATGATTGTAATTCACTTATTGTTTCAGGCGAAAACTTACCATCTTCAAGATATAATAAATCAGGGATCCACTGATGATGGAACCGTCCCAGTGCTGCTGTTTCTACAACATTCAAATCAAACCGTGTCAACGACAAAATTGCCTGAGCAACAACTGTTATGATTTTAGAACCACCCGGTGTGCCTAAAACTAAAAACGGTTCGTTCTCTTTTAAAATAATCGTTGGTGACATAGACGAAAGCATTCTTTTATTTGGTTCAATTTTATTTGCTTCACCACCTATTAAACCATACAGATTTTGTTCTCCCGGTTTAACCGAAAAATCATCCATCTCGTTATTGAGCAAAAAACCAAATCCTTTCACGGCAAGTTTAGACCCATAAGGACTATTCAAAGTGTAAGTTATCGAAATCAAATTGCCATCTTTATCAGCGATAGAAAAATGGGTTGTCTCATCAGACTCGACCTGCATCATCCCACCCGGTGAGATAGCATCGGCAGTTTGAGCATTTTCTAATTCAATCTGTTCTCTTCTTCCATCTAAATAATCTTTGTCAAGCAACCGTTCCATCGGGACATCATAAAACGACGGGTCACCAAGATGTTTTGAGCGATCGGCAAAAGCAAGTTTTGATGCTTCGGAAAAAAGATTTATATATTTTGGCGAGTTTGGATTGTACCGAGAAAAATCATATGGTTCCAACAGTTTTAAAATCTGCCCGACAATCACTCCACCGGAACTTGGTGGTGCCATGCTATAAATATCGAGTGAATCAAATTTGAAATGAACCGGGTCACGCCAGACAGGTTGGTAATCTTGTAAATCTGCAAGCGTTATCAATCCACCATGTGCGACCATTGTTGCTACAATCGAATCGGCAACTTCTCCAAGATAGAATCCATCTTTCCCCTCAGCAGCGATAAGATACAAAGCCTTGGCTAATTGCTTTTGCTGACAAAGGTCGTTCTCTTTAGGAGCTTGATTACCAGGGTAGAATATTCTGGCAGTCGTTTCAAATTGAGTTAGTTCGGTTCTTTTATTTATAAATGAAGATTCTAAATAGGCGTCTACAATAAATCCACTGTCTGCAATTTCCGCAGCAATAGTTACTAAGTCAGACCACTGCATCGTACCATTATTTTCCCAGAGTGCGTACAGCCCTGCGACAGTTCCCGGCACCCCAACTGCTTTAGCACCAACAGTCGACAGATTTTCTATAACATTACTATCGGAATCCAGATACATCGTTTCAAAAGCTGCCTTTGGAGCAGTCTCTCGAAAATCAATTGACCTGACTTCCAATGACTTGCCGTCACGAATAAGAGCAAAGCCACCACCGCCGATATTACCAGCTTCGGGATGCACAACTGCCAACGTAAAACCGATGACAACAGCAGCATCGTAGGCGTTACCACCATCTTTTAAAACCTGTAAACCAATTTCAGTTGCTATTGGAGATGCTGTTGAAATAACAGCGTTTTCATAGAGAGTTTCTATTTTTATGCCGGAACAGTTCAATATAACGGCACAGATAAAAACCGCTCCAATAAATTGAAGCTTTTTATAAGAGCGGTTTTTTATTTTATCTATCATATGAAACAACAATGTTACTTACATTTTTCAACGACAAAGATTAATCCATCAGGATACTGCACATGCATGGAAATACCATCCTTGAGTTCTTTTGCGGTAACTTTCAATGGTGGAATCTCTTCCTCTTCTTCGCCTACTTCTTCGGCAAAGAGATCAATCAGTTTCATCTTGGCAGCTTTAAAACCAAACGGTTTTAAATCAGCTTTGATAATAACTTCTTTGGAACCGGATTCGAATCCATCTGACAATTCTCCCGGAGGAGGTGCCACGATATAAAGCAATCCTCTTTTTTCACCCATCTGGAATGAAATATCAAGTGATGGGTCAGAGCAGTACAGATGCGAATCATGACTTTCACCATGTAGTACAGATTCAAAGAATGAAAGTTTCTGATGGTTGCCACCTGATGAGAAGTCAAAAGCAAAGAAGTAGAAATTGCCTTTAAATCTTGAGGAGGAAACCCCGATCACTTTGGCATCGGACTTGACCAGTTTTTTCACTTTGGAGTCATCGGTCGAACGAATAGAGCCATAGATATATCCCGGGTATGCTCCGTTTTTATGTTCAATCGATCCAATACGGTAATCAACAGAAGTTTTTATTCTAAAATGGTTGGCTAGAATCTGACAATCTTTTAAGTTCTCATCATACTTCGGCATCAATCCACACATCACAATAGTAACTCCGGCTTTCACCAGTTCAACAATTGCTTCTTGTTCTTTTTCTGCCATAATTTCAGTAGATGAGATAAAAAGAAGTTTATATTTTTTGAGAGATTCAAAATCACGATTCTCCCGAATACCATAACTGATTTTTAGTCGCATCAAGTCACGACAGATTCCGGTCATAGTATCCTGCACAACTTTTTTAGTATATGGGAATTCTTTTTTAACAGTCGTTTTTGCTAACCATGAATACAAACGGTTTCCAACAACAGCAATCTGCTCATCGGACTCCATCTCTTCAAGACCGATTTCCATAAGTTTGTTGTTGAATGTCTTTATAAGGTTGTATCCTTCAGAAATTGTACCGTCGTTATATAAAGGAGCTCCATACCATTTTTCACGATTGACAAACATATAGTGATTCACACCTTTAAAACCAGACGCCAACCCTGCCGCCAGATAGAACCGACGAATATTGTTGGTGATTGGTGCGATCTCTTCTTCGCGACTAGGTCCAGTCGCAGCAGCACCGGAGGTAAACGATGATGCATAAGCAAAACCGTATTCCGATTTCAAGAACTTCGCTTTGACTGATAAGTCAAAATAGTTTCCATCAGGGAAAACATTGGAACCTAAAAATGGTGAACGATCTTCCGGTACCAGATTAAAGGCAGGAAGTAATTCTCCTTTGTTAAAATATAACGAACGGAAAATCAATGGTTCGACCGCATAGGACTTAAAAATATCTTCCAAAGTTTCAAGATATGTATTCAGCATGAATTCTCTGAACCTAAACCAATCAAATACTTTTGGAAGAACTTTTATATCTAAATCTGTAAATTGTCGAGGTGGTTGTACTTCTTCAAATGAATCATTTTTTTCTTTATAGAGAGAGTTCAACTTTTTGATTTCATCATAGCGTTCTTCTAAAAACTCACCGTAGTAGCGTTCGATAACATCCTGGTTATAGTCAGCCGAACCCGGGTCAAGCATACGGTTAAAAGATGTCTCGTAATCTAGCTCTACCATGAAAATAGGACCACGAGGATGCACATAGTTTTTCGTTGTTTCAATGAACGCTTTGAAATAGCTCTTTAAATGAAACTGAAAATTAGAGTGCAGATAACTCGGAAGATAACCTTGTTCGACACCATTGTCTTTGGGCAGTTTCTGTTCGTTCCCTTGAGCGTCACGGGCAAATACTTTGATGTCATTAAAGAGATTTTTCGGAAGTCCACCATTCTCTAACTGTCCACCTACAAATGGGCCGGGACGTAAAATAACTTTAAATCCAAACTCACGAGCCAGCTCTAAAAATACAATTAAATCTTTTCTTGGATCATCAAATCCGCCAAAATCATATGTTTTGGTTTCATCCTGATGAATATTCCATGGAACAGTAGTCGTTATAATGCGAAAACCAGCTCTTTTGATCCGTTCAAAACAGATCGACCAGTATCGTTTATCTATTCGAAAGTAGTGCAACTCAGCAGAAAAAGGATTATACGTCTCTTTTCCTATTGAAAACTTATTACCAATTATTCCTAACATAACGCCTTATCTATCAATGAGTTAATTAATTATCCCCATACTTGTCTAACATATTATACAATATTCAAACATCAAAGTCAAATTAAAACTCTTATCTCATTGCCTTCCAACAAGATACAATCGCAATAATAGAGATGTAATGAATTTTACTTTAAAAGGAGCATTTTCTTCGTATTTGTGAAATCACCGGCAACTAATTTATAGAAATATATACCGGAAGCAACACCCGAAGCATCCCACTCTATAGCCGTACTGCCGGCATTATACCTATCTGAAAACTGCATTACTTTTTGACCTGAGAGATTATAGATTGTCAAAGTTGCATCTGTTCTTTCTGCCAGAGAAAAACTAATTGTTGTCGTTGGATTAAATGGGTTCGGATAGTTTTGCGACAAGGCAAAAGTATGAGGTGTCAGATCTGGCTCATCGTCCAAGTCGGTTGCTTCATCAACAATGGTATAACAATGCGGTCCATCCCATGACGGAAATAAAGAGACCTCCGGGATGCTCCACTTCCAACTCCCTTGTGGGTATGAAAGAGAATCAATGCAAATTGTTTTTCCATGATGAGTTACTCCAGAAGGAATTGGACCAACCGTAATTGAATATGTAATATCATTAAATCCAGCCAGCAACCCATCCCCCGAAATAGCAAAGCCACCAAATCCAATTGTATCAACAAGAGAGCCTGTAACCCCAAACGTTAGGATATAAAAACCGCCATCCATTTGGCTCATCCCAAACCCGCTTATAGTATCACCAACAGTCGTTGTCCACTCGGCACCATCGGGTGAATAAATTTTAAAAGCATTCGTAATCCCAACCAGATTTTCTATCGTGTTATTGTTTATTCGAACTTGAAAAACATAAGTAGAACCTACCATTATAGAGTCCGGCTGGTTGTGCCACATCGAGCCTATATTGGTTGCATTGTCTAAACTTATTTCTTGGGCAGAAACTGTTCCATACATTAAAAATAGTATTGTGAATAGCCCTCTGATATTTTTAAAATTCATCCGTAATAAAGCTCCATACGTTTCTTAACATAAACAATTTAAGATAGATAAAACAAAAGCTCTCACAAAGGAGAGCTTCTGTATACATACTTTTTGAATCTATGAGAAAATAATTATTTTAAAAGCATCATTTTCTTTGTGTCAGTGAAATCACCGGCAACTAATTTATAGAAATAGACACCAGAAGAAACATTGGATGCATCCCATTCAATAGTTGTAGGACCGGCTTCATAAGTACTAGAATATTCTTTCACTTTTTGACCAGTGATATTGTAAATAGTCAATGTTGCTTCTGATCTTGTAGCAAGTGAGAAATTAATTCTAGTGGTCGGGTTAAACGGATTTGGATAGTTCTGTTCTAAACCAAAAGTATGAGGCACTAAATTATCATCATCGGTATCAGTAAGTTCATGAACTACAGTATAACAATGTGGTCCATCCCATGATGGGATAATATCAGGTTGACCTTTTTCTACCCATTTCCAAGCATTTTGTGGAAAAGTAACAGAGTCGAGACAAATTGTTTTACCGTGCATCAAAGCATCATCAGTTATAGGTCCGATTTGAATAGTTAAAGAAACTTCATTAAAACCAGGAGGTAATCCAGGATTAAAGAAAACGAATCCGCCAAAAGTCAACGTATCAGCACCCGAACCATTTACTTGAGATCCATCATCAGGATATGTGATAAGTAGACCACCATCCATAAGGCTTTTACTAAGTAAACCTGTTGTATCGGCAGTAGTAGTTGTCCAAGTAGCACCGTCAGGAGAGTACACATGGAAAGGAATAGTAAACCCACTAATATTAACACTCGTGTTGTTGTTAAAGCGGATGTTAAAAGTATATGTAGAACCGGCAATTATTGAATCCGGTTGGTTATGCCACATTAAACCATCAATATTGTCAACCGATACTTCTTGGGCAAATGAGGTTCCAAACGATAACAAAAAGATCGCAAGAAATAGTGTAATAAATTTAGCTTTCATAGTATTAAAAGCCTCCATAGCTTTTTAAATTTTTTCTTTTTCTAATTTATATAACAAACAATTAACTTTTTTTCTTAAAGTAGAATCTCCTAATTTTATGATACATTTTTATCTATTGATATTTTTTTCTTCACTATAGTATTCATTGTAAGATAAATAAATCAAAATTCCGAGTCAATAAAAAATTCAATTTTTTTAATTATTGCGTTTAAAAAGAAACGTATCATAGAGAACAATTGTCAAAAATATTTTATATATACACTTCTTTATTATACAAATACCATACCAATAAAAATTAATAAAAAAGTACTTTTTGGCTCAATAAACCGATATTGCACCAGCATGATGTGCATTTAATTGCACCTATGCATATAATAACGAATTTTTATCATAAAAAACCGTCATACAGTATAGTATGGCGGTTTTATCTATTTCAATCAGTAATATTCAATTAAAAACAAGATGTTGGTGGAGGTCCGGATGTAAAGATAAAATCAACCAACATAACTAAATCAGATATATCAATTTCACCTGAGCCATCAACATCGCCCTCTTCTTCACATTGCGGAGCAGATCCGCCGGTAAAGATAAAATCAACTAGTCCGACGAGAGCGGAAATATCAACATTGTCACCAGGATCATTATCAAAATTACCACGATCCGCGATACAGCAACCTGAGATATTTATAATACCAGGTTTATATCCATCAGGGAAATATTCGCCATAGATAGAAGTTATTTTTGAGGTCCTGCCATTGAACGTAGTCGTATCCAAAGTCATGATACCCATATTTCCATTTCCATTTACTGTTAAATGGATATTGAAAAGTACACCTGTGTCAGCCGGTAAATATTGAGAGCCAAGGGTTGTATTTGTTTGTAAGAAAACAGAAATTCTTTTATTCCAAGTATCAAGAGCATTGAGACCTACATTTTGAAAGTATTCAGCTCTTGTACCAACTACTGAAATAGAGTCATAAACAACATCGTATATATTTGCGTAAGAGAATACATATTGCACATCTTTAACAAGCGATGTGTTATGCAAATAAATCGGTACGACTACTTTAGTGTTAAAGACAGCCTCAATAGAATCACCTATAATAGAATCTTGTCTTACCCAAATATATTTTTTAAGATGTTCTTCCCCCGGACCTAATGGATTATTTTCATCAATAATCAAAGAGACATCATAGAGACCCGGCTCGTTATAAACATATTGTGGGTTTTGGGCAGTCGAAACATCACCGGTTCCAAAAGTCCAATCCCATCCAACAGGAGAATTAGGAGAGAGGTCACTGAAGTTCACCGTAAGCGGAGCAGATCCATCGGTAACATCGGCAGTAAACTTTGCATTCGCTAAATCAATCAATGCAGCCAGTGCGTCGATACGTCCTGAACCAAGATCGTTAAGTTCAAAAGGATTTGCGGTATACAAAGCAAGCGAATCGGCAGATTCTACAATAATAGAATCAACTTGGTCTTTAGTAAGAGAAGGCATTTGAGAGCGAATCAAAAGTGCCAATCCGGCTACCATTGGAGATGCCATCGATGTGCCACCAATAGTAGCAACATCAGGAACTCCATCAAATGAGTAAGTAGATAAGATACTTGAACCGGGAGCTGAGACGTCGATATAAGACCCCCAGTTTGAGAAACTAGATTTTGCATCAGAAGTCGGACCAGTCGATGCTACCGACAAAACACCTGGTACATTATCAATATTGTCAGGAGAATTTGAGTCATCATTTCCGGCAGCATGGAGGAAAGTTACACCGGCTGCGATAGCATTTGAAGCTGCTGCGGCTGATGCTGAAGAGCCACCCCAACTTGCGTTGATAACATGAACACCCATATTGACAGAATAGTTAATAGCAGTAGCCGCATCGTTAGAGTTAACATAGCCATTTCCATCAGAACCGGTAGCACCAATACGACAACAGATAATTTGCACACCTCTCAATGATCTATGACCACCATACCAACCACCGGCAGCACCGGTAACATCGGTAGCATTATTATTCATAGCGGCAGCAATACCGGCAACATGCGTCCCATGACCATTAAAGTCAGATGGGTCATTATCAGGCGTATTAGGATCTTCGCCCGGCCATATTCCACCGGATAAACCGGAGAAGAAGTCATAGCCGACAACATCATCAATATAGCCATTGCCATCATCATCAATTCCGTTGAAATCATCTGCATCAAATACGACCCCATCGCCATCAAGATCTTCGCCCGGGTTCACCCAGATATTTCCAAAAAGGTCACGATGGTTATATAAAATACCGGTATCAATAAGTGCAAATTTTATAGAATCAGAACCTGTTTCATAATCCCATGCAGTATAAAAATTTGGATCCGGTCCAATAGGCTCCATCGCCCATTGAGATCCCCATAGTGGATCATTAGGAGCTGCGTAGATAGGTACAGCCATCACTGGCTCTGCCATACGGAGGTTTGGGTTTAAAGAGAGTTCGGCAATAATCTTATCAAGATCAGCATCTTCAGCAAAAGTAAGTTCATAATAACGAGTTAAATCAATCATACCGGAATTGATTTCCGGTTTGTTTTTTTCAAGTGGGAAAATCTTTTTGGCACTGATAATTTCATATTTACTTAATAAATTATCAAGAGTTGCCAAATTAAATGAAACAGCACCAAATCCGCGATTCATTTTGTTGGTAGCTTTTAAGTCAATATCGTCTTCAAATTGAATTGTAATTGCCCCGCCGATTTTAAACGACTTTGGCTGTGCTTTTGTAATGCCCGGGTAGTGCATAGCAAAACTGCTTGATACAAAAACTATCAAAAACAGTAATGTAAGCAATGATGAAATAGTTACTCTAGCTCTTTGGTTCATTCCAATCTCCAGTATTATTATAAAATATATTATTATCCAATATTTGTATATACAAAAATCATGCCGACTTATAAAGGCATCAAATCATTGAGTTATAATGATTTAAGGCTGTCAGCTTCCTAAAGATGTAGCAATAACTTGCATTTTTTTGTTAGTATTACAAAATTCAAGCATTTATAAGTAAAGTAAGGCGGTTACTTGGTAAGTAACTCTTAAATATAATGGATAACGGGAACTTTTCCAAATAAAAAAGCAGCCCGCAATAATTACGGGCTGCTAATCTATAATAAGATTATATATCTACAAAGTAGAATATTTAATCAGTCTTACGGACATGCAGGAGGAGGATTTCCACCTGTGAAGATAAAGTCAACGATATAAACGAGATCGGAGATATCAATATTTTCTCCTGGATCGCCATCAACGTTAGCTTCCAAATCACATTCTGGAGCAGCTCCACCTGTGAAGATAAAGTCAACAATAAATACGAGATCAGAAATATCAACTTGATCACCAGGATCATTGTCAACGTTACCACGATCACCAATACAACAAGAACCACTATTGATGTATGAAGGCCAGTAGTCATTAGCGATAGCAAATGCTTCAGCAGCATCAGCACCATCAGCTAAGTCAGATTGGACACCATCTTGTACAGTAATAAATGATACAAAGTATCTAACTGTATCAGTAGCACCAAGTGGTAATGAAGGCTCGTAACACATGACCATATGTTGATCAGTGATTTCAGTTTCAACTGACATACCAGTATTTTCCATATTAGCCCATGTTTTACCACCGACTAATCTGCCTGCTGGATAAACGAATGAATCGTTTCTAGCAGTATAAGCAGAATAAGGAACATCAGAGACATCAACCCATGCAGTGCCATTATGGCTCTGTGATTTCAAGAATGCCATACCACCAAAACGTCTGTCACCGTCTACACAGTCAGTACCGAAAGGATCGACAAATCCATCATCAAGAGTATCAGTTTGATCAAATTCTGTACCAACTTGATAGATTAGGTTACGTGAAGCTAAACCGTCAATACCAGAAAGGTTATCAGAACCGGAATCAGAAGGGATATCCCAGTCAATTACATCACCGATTCTTAAACCAGCGTGTGCAGCACCATCATGAGACCAAATTCTAAGTTCTTTGATCATGTAGTTAGCACCAACTGCTGTAGGAGCATAAGTAATTTGCTCAAAAGCAACAGTAGAATCAGGAGTAATGAAAGTACCTGAAGCATACCAACTAAATGTAGCTTCAGAACCAGCACCAGGCTCAGTTTTACCGGCAGCCATAGGTTTGAATCCGTCTGGATCAATCCAGCTATTATCAAATGCAGAGGCTACGATATTAGTATCTAAACCAGTAATAGACAAGATGATTGGAGAACCTTCACCTAGGTAAGAAGAAGAACCAAAAAGAGTAGTATCACAATCAACACCATTAGCTTTATAGTCAAGTCCAACGCGAGGTTCGAAGTGACCATACTTACCATCAGAACCAACTGATAGTGATAAGTAACCAACAACAGTATCGATTTTAGCAGCAACAACAGTATCAGCAACAAGAAGAGTAACTTCAAGGTTGACAGTGTTAGGAGCATTAGATGTAAAGACAACTCTACCATTCAGTGTAGCTTCAGTAGTTTGAACGCCACCATCATTTAAGTTAAGGAAACCATTTTCAACATTAGAAAGACCTGAAGGAACAGATCCACCCAAACCAGAAACAGATAACCATCCAGGAGTACCATTGTCTTCTTCAATAGATGTTGCATAAGTAAGACCAAAGTTACCGGAGTTAGTGATTTCAAGGTTAAGGCTTAATGTTTGGTTAGGTTTTACCCAAGTAGGAAGTTGAATTTTAGTAGGGGATAAAGCAATTTGAGCAGAAGAAACAGGCTCGACACAAGCGAGACGGAACCACTGCATATTGTTATTTTGTTGAGTACCTTCAGGTCCAACGCCAGCAGCATAACCACCAGGATCGATATCTGATTGATAGACAACGTCTAAGAAATATTCACCGGCAGCACCAGTGAAAGTATTTGATGGATCGACTATAACAGCGCCGGCCCAAGTTTCAGTAGCATTATTTGCACGACCATAACGAGTCATTGAAGGCCAAGCATCAGATTCACAATCACCGGAAACACCATGTTCACAATCAGGTGTTCTAGAGTTTGTTAAGTTCCGAGGAATGTCCCATGTAACACCACCATCGCCAGATACAACTACATAAAGATCGCCGTTAGCAGAACTTTCATATTCAGAAGGATCGACAAATACACGGTGAGCACAATCATCATAAATGCCATTAGGGAAATCATTGTACTGCACAAACAGAACATAGATTTTTCCATCACATTCAGAAACTTGTACTTTAGAAACGTTAGCTTCAAATTTACCTGAGGTACATTTGATAGTATCTTCTTGTTCCCAATCTGAGTTAGCAGCAATACGTGGAGCATGTCCACCAGCTAAGATAGATTCAGATGTATGGAAAATACGAGCAGCTTTGTCAAGTCTTAAGTTTTCAAAACTGTCACCCCAAATAACACCAGTCCATACAACGTGTACTTCATCTGCAGCATCAATAAGAATTGACATTTCAGAGTTTGCACGCCATCCGGTTACACCGGTTTCGTAATGATATTTAGTAGCATTAACTCTAGGTTCAAAAGTAATACCTAAGTCATTAGAAATCTGATAATAAACATCATTTTCAGTTTGTTTCCAAAGAAGACCAATAGCTTCGTTGTTTGAACATGTGTCACAGTCACCATCAGCAGGAACACGACCAAGCCACCCGAGAGCAACTTTTTCAGAAGTTTTACTTGCTGTTATAACATGACCAAGAACGTTTTGAGTATCAACAACGTATGGAGGGAAATCCCAAGTACCATTATCATTGCCACCGACTTTACGGAAATAGTAAAGACCACTTGCTTCATCTTCATCAGATACTTGAGAAAGTACATGAATCACTGTATCAGTAGCAGTTTCTTGATAAGCAAATTTAGGCCAGATAGTTGATTGAGCTGTTAAAGGTGAACCATAAGATGCTACATTATCAGGTACACGTGATTCAAACCAGAAAGGGTTTCCTGGAGCAAAGTTATAATAAAAATGATCCTGGTATGTTGTTATGCCGTTTGGTTTATTATGACCACCATAAACAGCAGCACCAGAATTTTTAGATGGAACATTTACATAACCAGCAAAATCTTCAGGATTTTGAAGGTTAAGAATTGGAGCTAAATCACCAGTAGTCGCATTATAGTGAGTATACGCATAGTGACGATCATTAATTACAGCAGTAGGTAATTTCATCCATGAGAAATGGATATACGCATTTCCTGTGGAAGGATCATTACCCCAATCGATCATACGACCCATTGAACTGTTATGTTGGTAATCATACCATGTATCACCAATAACAGAACCTGGAGATAATGTCGCAGCTTTACTAGAATAGCTTGATTTTCCTATATCAATGGTATTGCCGCCATCTTCGCGATAATTTTCATCAGGATAAGAATAGTACACAGTTTGACTGGTTTTCTTACCTTTTGAACGTTTACTAACCGCAGATTTGGCACCAAATGCTGTTACTGCCATAAAGGCAACCAACAGGAAGGAGAGGGTAAATATAGTTGAAAATCTCCTTAGCATTCATCACTCCTTTCGAGAGTTTTTAAAGTTCCCAACTTATTTCATCCTATGTGAGAAATAAGAAAGTACGAATTAAAATTTTTAAAATGTTTAATAAAGAGATAAAATACTCTTTATCCGCAACCATACTCTTAACAGCTTCCAAACCATAATTTTTTAAACATACAACATCACCATGTTAAAATGTTTAAATGTTTCTAATAGGAAACTTCGTCCGTTTGAACATTAGATAATTACAAGATTTGATTCGCTCACAGAATCCATTACTTATTTCTTATTCGCGTTTAAATTTGTAATAATTCTTATGTTCTCTTGCGAGAAATAAACGTAAGACACACAGCTAACAAAAAACCCTGGTCCAAGAGGGCTACAATAAAAATACATTTTTAATTGGAATTGTCAAGGAATATTGGAATTATTAAAGATTAAAATATTAAAATAATATCACATTCTTATTTAGTAATAAAAAAGCCGCTTTTTAAAGCGGCTTTTTAGATATTTCAATGATATATCAAGACTAATTTGTCGCAATTATTGCGGCGGACGAGGTCCTGCCTTATAAAGATAGTTAACAAGGTATGCGATATCAGCTACATTGATTGACCCACTTAAATCTATATCGCCGGCAGTTTCTGGATATGGTGCCGTGCCTGATCTAAAGAGATAGTTCACTACACGAACAATATCGTTCATAGTATACTTACCATCATCATCTAAATCACCTCGCATGAAGGTGCTGACTCGAAGGTTTGTAACAAGAGTATCAGCAGCAAGGTTCGGATCAGTAACTATAAATGTGACTTCTGTTACTGTGCCTAGTTGGCTCACATCAGGAGTGATTAAATATGTTGCCTGTCCATTACCCGAATCAACATAGAACGCATTGAGCATTATTGGAGTCGCGGTAATCACAACTGCTTCCCCGTCAGGTTCAACAGCAGAAATAAGCATATTAGTGCTAAGCCCTACAAAGACATCAAGTGTATCAACAAGAACTGTCGTAAACAAAGGAGCCTGATTACCGGCATCCAAGACATTGATCTCAACGATAGCAGTATCGGCAGCACCTAAATTATCAACAGAAATTATGCTTACAAAATACTGACCTGCTTGAGTGAAGTCAGGATTGAACATCAAAGTCTGTATGCTGATAGTTCCGCTAAAGGTAGCATTCAATGGAAGGTTCTCTGCTCTAAAGTCTGCCACAAGTCCGGTTTCAGGATCTTGAGTAGCAACTGAAATATTCAGGTTTTCCCCTTCGTTGAGGGTAAACGGTCCGGCACCATCCGGGAAGATTATATCCGGAGCAAAGTTCTTATCAGCAACACGCACCGTACGAAGTTGTGATTCTACGCAGAGAGAAGGGTCTACACCATCACAGATTTCAAACCGAAGATTATAAAAAGTCTCAATAGGAGTAGCACCTTGGGTATAATCCGGAATAAATGTAAATACACCAAAGCCATTACCGGAATCAAAAAAGGTCATATTTGTTGCTAAGGTATCATCACCATCTAAGTAACCTCTGATAGTAGGAATAGAGCCATCTAAATCAAAACCTTCTACAAGAAATTCTAAGAGATCACCTTCGTCAATCGTAGAACCATTGTACTGAACATTAATGAATGGTACTCGGTTTGTATCAACAACAGTAAGCTGCATCAACTGCGAATCAACCATAAGAGGGTCTACAAAATCAGTCGCATAAAACATTATATCATATACGCCGTCACTTAAATCATCTGGTGTCCAACTGAAAATCCCAGTTCCGTCACCATTGTCAGTTAAGTTCGCACCAACTGGTAATAGAGCAGATATAATCGGGAAGTCACCATCAGGGTCAGTCGATGTTACCACAAAGTTAACATTGACAAGTTCAGTTGTAAATGTATCGGCAACAAAGTCAAGCAGAGGCATTTGGTTTCCGGCATCGGTAACAGTAAAGGTTACAACGATTGTATCTGAAAGAATTCCATCGGTCACAATAATATTTATATCAAAGAGACCGGACTGAGTAAAGTCTGGAGCAAAGCTGTACGATGCAACACCATTACCTGAATCTACCAAAGTAAAGTTGGCAGGGACTGTAGTAGTATCGGCAAAGATTACAACCGGTAATGTATCAGGATCAAAGGCAGTAATAACACCTTCAATAAGCTCACCTTCTAACACCAATGGAGCCGGAATAGAATCAAACTGTGGAGCTTGTTCACCTGCTTCGTATATTTGAATAATGACAACCTCTTTATCAATATCAAATCCGTCATCAGCAACAATAGTAACTTGCGATAAACCGGATTGAATAAAGTTCGGACTAAATGTAAAGCTACCGGTACCATCACCATTATCAACAAATGATAAGTTCTCAGGCATTATCTCAGCACGAAGTGCAGGAGCCAAACCATCAGGGTCAGTAGCAGAAACTGCGACAACTAAGGTGCCACCTTCAACAACTGTTTGAGGTCCAATAGCATTTAGAACAGGTGGAATATTATCAGCAACAACTGTTATTGTTACAATCTCAAAGACAGTATCAATAGCATCGGTCGCATAAAATGTAATGTCATACAATCCTGCTTGTCCAAATGTTGGCACCCAACTAAATGTTCCGGTACCATCGGCATTGTCTACATAGGTAGCACCGGTTGGCAAAGCAGTTGTTGTTAATGCAGAGTTGGTTCCATCGGCATCCGATGAAGTCACTAAGAAAGTAAGCAGTTTAGTTTCAAGAACCGATCTTGCTCCGATAGGATCCAAAATTGGTGCTTGGTTTACATTGCCTACGGTAATAGATACAAGTTCCGAATCAGAGGCTACACCATCTGATGCGTAGAATATAATATTATGAATACCTGCTTGGGCAAATGATGGTGTCCAGTCAAACGACGCGGTTCCATCACCATTGTCAACAAAGGCTGACCCACCAGGTAAAGTTGATGTTGTTAATGTTGGAATAGTTCCGTCGGCATCAGTTGCGGTCACAACGAGGTTAAACAGAACAGTCTCTGTAGCAGCTTGTGGACCAATTGCGGCAAGGACAGGAGTTTGGTTTCCTGCTTCATTGACCGTAATCGTAACAAGCTCAGAATCAGTTGCTATACCATCGCTAGCATAGAATGTAATCGGATAAGCACCTACATCAGTAAACGTTGGTGTCCAGTCAAGGGTCGCAGTTCCATCACCATTGTCGGTAAACAAAGCACCAACAGGAAGTGGTAACGAAGTTGTCAAGACAGGAATATTATCTAAATCAGTCGCAGAGATATTCAACAGAAGTTGAGAACCTTCAGCAACTGCTTGGTCACCAATTAGAGTTAAGACAGGAAGCTGATTGCCTACTTCATTAACTGTGATAACAACAAGTTCAGAATCAGAACCAACACCATCGTTGGCAAAGAAAGTTACATTGTAAATTCCGGCATCGGTAAATGTTGGCGTCCAGTCAAACGTCGCGGTTCCATCAGCGTTGTCAATAAATGATACGCCGACCGGAAGTCCTGTAGCGGTAAAGCTCGGAGTTGTTCCGTCGTTATCAGTAGCTGATAAGTTAAAGAGAAGCTGAACATTTTCATCAATCGCCTGTACACCAATAGCGGCAAGAACAGGAAGTTGGTTGCCGGCATCGTTCACAGTTATAGTCACAATTTCAGAAATCGGACCGGAACCGTCGTTGATGCTGAAAGTAACGTTGTAGACACCCGCATCGGTAAATGTCGGCGTCCAATCAAATGAACCGGTTCCATCACCATTGTCAGTAAAGACTGCTCCTGTTGGGAGCGGAGTAGCTGAGAAAACCGGAGTCGTTCCATCAGGGTCGGTTGCTGTAACAGTAAAGAGTAATTGAACTCCTTCAGCAACTGCCTGAGGACCTATTGGATTTAACACAGGAAGCTGATTGCCTGCTTCGTTGACCGTAATCGAAACGATTTCTGAATCAACTGCGAGACCATCTTCAGCACGGAAAGTAATATTATAAATACCTGCTTGGTTAAAAGCAGGGTTCCAATCAAATGATGCGGTACCGTCGCCGTTGTCAGTTAAGACAGCCCCGACAGGTAAAGCAGAAGTTGTAAAGCTCGGGATAGTTGCGTCGGCATCAGATGCGGATAAAGCAAATGTGAGCAAGTTCCCCTCGGTAATCGCTCTTGGACCAATAGCAGCTAAGACAGGTATTTGGTTTCCAATTTCGTTAATTGTTATAGTAACGATTTCAGAATCCGATGCGACACCATCAGTAGTTAAGAAGGTAACGTTGTAGGCACCGGCATCGGTAAAGCTTGGAGTCCAGTCAAATGTCGCAGTACCGTCGGTGTTGTCTATGAATGAGGCACCAACAGGTAAGCCGTTAACAGTGAAGCTTGGGATAGTTGCATCCGGGTCAGTAGCTGACATATTGAAAAGAAGTTGCACCGTTTCAGAACCGACTTGAGCACCAATGACCGCAAGGACTGGGTCTTGGTTGCCTGCTTCGGTTACGGTAAGTACAACAATTTCAGAATCAGAAGCGACACCATCGTTTGCGAAGAATGTAACATTGTATACACCGGCATCGGTAAAGCTTGGAGTCCAGTCAAATGTTGCGGTTCCATTAGCATTGTCTGTAAAGGATGCACCAGCCGGGAGTCCTAACGTTGTAAAAGTAGGAGTGGTTCCGTCGGCATCGCTTGCTGATATATTAAAGAGTAGTTGAACGTTTTCAGTTGTTCCCTGTACACCTATAGTAGCAAGAACAGGAGTTTGGTTACCTGCGTCAGTAACTGTCACAACGACGATTTCATCATCGGTTAGAAGACCATCAGTTGTGGTAAAGGTAACATTGTACAGACCTACATCGGTGAACGATGGTGTCCAGTCAAATGTCGCGGTACCATCACCATTGTCGGTGAACGATGCGCCGACAGGTAAACCGGTTGTGCTAAATGTCGGAGTAGTTCCATCAACATCGGTTGCGGACATATTAAAGAGTAACTGGGTTCCTTCAATAATTCCTTGAGGACCAATCACCGCTAAGACAGGAGCTTGGTTACCGGCTTCATTGATTGTAATAGTTACGATTTCTTCGTCAGTTACAGCACCATCAGTAGTTGTGAAAGTAACATTGTAAACTCCGGCATCAACAAAACTAGGAGTCCAGTCAAATGTTGCCGTTCCATCACCATTGTCGGTGAAAGAAGCACCAGATGGTAAACCTGTTGTGCTAAAGGTTGGCGTGGTTCCATCAAGATCAGTTGCAGATATATTAAAGAGTAGTTGAACGTTTTCAGTTTGTGCTTGGGCACCGATAGCTGCCAATACAGGAGCTTGGTTTCCAATTTCATTAACTGTGACAACAACGATTTCATCATCAGTTAACACACCATCAGTAGTGGTGAAAGTAACATTGTAAATTCCGGCGTCAACAAAGCCAGGCGTCCAGTCAAATGTTGCGGTACCATCAAGGTTGTCAGTTAGAGTCGCACCTACAGGTAGACCGGTCGCTGAGAAGTTTGGCGTGGTTCCGTCAGCATCAGTTGCTGAGATATTAAAGAGTAGTTGTGAGTTTTCAGTTATAGCCTGAGCACCAATAACAGCAAGCACAGGTGCTTGGTTACCTGCGTCAGTGATTGTTACTACAACTATTTCATTGTCGGTCAGAAGACCATCAGTAGTTGTAAAGGTAACATTGTAGACACCTACATCGGTAAACGTTGGCGTCCAGTCAAATGTCGCGGTACCATCAGCATTGTCAACAAACGAGGCACCGGTTGGTAAACCTGTGACAGAGAATGTCGGGGTAGTTGCATCCGGGTCAGTTGCGGACATATTAAAGAGTAACTGGGTTCCTTCAACAGCACCTTGGGCGCCAATAACAGCAAGAACAGGAGCTTGGTTTCCTGCTTCATTGATAGTGACAGTTACAATCTCATCATCAGTCAAAGCACCATCAGTAGTCGTGAATGTAACGTTGTAAACTCCGGCATCTATGAAGCTAGGTGTCCAGTCAAATGTCGCCGTTCCATCAAGGTTGTCTATAAAAGATGCACCAGATGGTAAACCAGTTACAGAGAAGTTTGGAGTGGTTCCATCAACATCAGTAGCAGATATATTAAATAAGAGTTGTACGTTTTCAGTTTGAGCCTGCGCACCAATTACAGCAAGCACAGGAGCTTGGTTACCAATTTCATTAACCGTAATAACAACAATCTCATCATCAGTTAAAGCACCATCTGTTGTGGTGAAAGTGACGTTATAAACTCCGGCATCAACAAAGCTAGGTGTCCAGTCAAATGTCGCAGTACCATCAAGGTTGTCTATGAAGACAGCACCTGTTGGAAGACCAGTAGCTGAGAAGTTTGGAGTTGTTCCATCAACATCGGTTGCGGATATATTAAACAGAAGCTGTGAATTTTCAGTTACAGCCTGTACACCAATTGCTGCTAATACAGGAGCTTGGTTACCGGCTTCATTGATAGTGACAACAACGATCTCGTTATCAGTTAAAGCACCATCTGTAGTTGTAAAAGTAACGTTGTAAACTCCAGCATCAACAAAGCTTGGAGTCCAATCAAATGTTGCGGTTCCATCAAGGTTGTCAGTAAAGACAGCACCAACTGGTAAACCAGTTACAGAGAAGTTTGGAGTCGTACCATCAACATCAGTTGCGGATATATTAAACAGAAGTTGAACGTTTTCAGTTTGTGCTTGAGCACCGATAACTGCTAAGACAGGAGCTTGGTTACCCGCTTCATTGATTGTAATCGCTACAATCTCATTATCAGTCAAGGCACCATCAGTAGTTGTAAATGTTACATTGTAAACTCCGGCATCAACAAAACTAGGTGTCCAGTCAAATGTCGCCGTTCCATCACCATTGTCTGTGAATGAAGCGCCAGATGGTAAACCTGTTGTGCTGAATGTTGGTGTAGTACCATCAACATCAGATGCGGATATATTAAATAATAATTGTACGTTTTCAGTTTGAGCCTGCGAACCAATAACAGCAAGCACAGGAGCTTGGTTACCTGCTTCATTAACCGTGATAGTTACAATCTCAACATCGTTTAAAGCACCATCGGATGTTATAAAAGTAATATCGTAAGAACCATTCTGAACAAATGACGGAGTCCAACTAAATGAACCGGTTCCGTCACCATTGTCAATAAACGATGCTCCCGATGGAAGTGCCGATGTTGACAAGGTTGGAGTTGTTAAGTCAGGGTCGGTTGCCGAAACGCCAAAGTTAAGAGCGATTCCCTCGGTTGTTGCCTGAGCACCCATAGCTGCCAATACAGGAGCTTGGTTGCCTGATTCAAATACTTGAATCGCAACAATCTCAGAATCAACCGCAACACCATCTTCAGCACGGAAAGTAATATTGTAAATTCCGGCTTGGGTAAAGTTTGGAGTCCAGTCAAATGTCGCTGTTCCATCACCATTGTCGGTGAAAACAACACCCGACGGAAGAGTCGAAGTTGTAAATGATGGGATAGTTCCATCTATGTCTGTTGCTGAAAGATTAAAAAGAAGTTGTGTATTTTCTGTAGAAAACTGATTACCAATCGCCGCTAAAACAGGATCGTCATTAACACCTGTCACCGTAAACAAAGCAGCGTCGGAAGCAAACAAGAGTCCCGGGTCGGTTGCGGTAAATGTTATATTTTCAGCACCATTCCAATCAATATTAGGAATTGTGATTGTCGCAATATTTCCACCGTCGATAGCAACTGATAATTCGGTATTGCCTGTGAATGTCCAGGTTATTTCATTATCTAAATTATCTACATCGGATACAAATGTATTTAAATCAACCGTTGTAAATGTTGCACCTTCTAAAACTGTCTGTGCAGGGATGTCTGAAACTATTGGGTTCTGGTTACCTGCGTCATTGATAGTGACTACAACAATCTCATTATCAGTTAACACACCATCAGTAGTTGTAAATGTAACGTTATAAACTCCGGCATCAACAAAGCTAGGTGTCCAGTCAAATGTTGCGGTACCATCAAGGTTATCGGTAAACGATGCACCAGATGGTAAACCAGTTACAGAGAAGTTAGGAGTTGTACCATCAACATCAGTTGCGGATATATTAAACAGAAGTTGAACGTTTTCAGTTTGTGCTTGAGCACCGATAACTGCTAAGACAGGAGCTTGGTTTCCTGCGTCATTGATAGTGACAGTTACAATCTCATCATCAGTCAAGACACCATCAGTAGTTGTAAATGTTACATTGTAAACTCCGGCATCAACAAAGCTAGGAGTCCAGTCAAATGTTGCGGTACCATCAAGGTTGTCTGTGAAGACAGCACCTGTTGGAAGTCCAGTTACAGAGAAGTTTGGAGTTGTACCATCAACATCAGTTGCGGATATAATAAATAATAATTGTACATTTTCAGTTTGTGCTTGAGCACCAATAACAGCTAAGACAGGAGCTTGGTTACCTGCTTCATTGATTGTTACTACAACAATTTCGTTATCGGTTAAAGCACCATCAGTTGTGGTAAAGGTAACATTATAAACTCCGGCATCAACAAACGATGGTGTCCAGTCAAATGTCGCAGTTCCATCAAGGTTGTCTGTGAACGATGCACCTGTTGGAAGTCCGGTCACTGAGAAGTTTGGAGTTGTACCATCAACATCAGTTGCAGATATGTTAAAGAGAAGTTGCAGATTTTCAGTTTGAGCTTGAGCACCGATAACTGCTAAGACAGGAGCTTGGTTACCTGCGTCATTGATAGTGACAGTTACAATCTCATCATCAGTCAAAGCACCATCAGTAGTTGTAAATGTAACGTTGTAAACTCCGGCATCAACAAAGCTAGGTGTCCAGTCAAATGTTGCGGTTCCATCAAGGTTGTCTGTGAAGACAGCACCTGTTGGAAGTCCAGTTACAGAGAAGTTTGGAGTTGTTCCGTCAACATCAGTTGCGGATATGTTAAACAGAAGTTGAACGTTTTCAGTTTGAGCCTGCGCTCCAATAACTGCAAGAACAGGAGCTTGGTTACCTGCTTCATTGATAGTAACAACAACGATTTCATTATCAGTCAAAGCACCATCAGTAGTTGTAAATGTAACGTTGTAAACTCCGGCATCAACAAAGCTAGGAGTCCAGTCAAATGTTGCGGTTCCATCAAGGTTGTCTGTGAAGACAGCACCTGTTGGAAGTCCAGTTACAGAGAAGTTTGGAGTTGTACCATCAACATCAGTTGCGGATATGTTAAATAATAATTGTACGTTTTCAGTTTGAGCTTGAGCACCGATAACTGCTAAGACAGGAGCTTGGTTACCTGCGTCATTGATTGTTACTACAACAATCTCATCATCAGTCAAAGCACCATCAGTAGTTGTAAATGTAACGTTGTAAACTCCGGCATCAACAAAGCTAGGTGTCCAGTCAAATGTCGCCGTTCCATCAAGGTTGTCTGTGAAGGATGCACCTGTTGGAAGTCCAGTTACAGAGAAGTTAGGAGTTGTACCATCAACATCAGTTGCGGATATGTTAAAGAGCAGTTGAACGTTTTCAGTTTGTGCTTGAGCACCAATAACAGCTAAGACAGGAGCTTGGTTACCTGCGTCATTGATAGTGACAGTTACAATCTCATCATCAGTCAAAGCACCATCAGTAGTTGTAAATGTTACATTGTAAACTCCGGCATCAACAAAGCTAGGAGTCCAGTCAAATGTTGCGGTTCCATCAAGGTTGTCTGTAAAAGAAGCACCAGATGGTAAACCAGTTACAGAGAAGTTAGGAGTTGTACCATCAACATCAGTAGCGGATATGTTAAATAATAATTGAACGTTTTCAGTTTGAGCCTGCGCTCCAATAACTGCAAGAACAGGAGCTTGGTTACCTGCTTCATTGATTGTTACTACAACAATTTCGTTATCGGTTAACGCACCATCAGTTGTGGTAAAGGTAACATTATAAACTCCGGCATCAACAAACGATGGTGTCCAGTCAAATGTCGCAGTTCCATCAAGGTTGTCTGTAAATGAAGCACCTGTTGGAAGACCAGTAGCTGAGAAGTTTGGAGTGGTTCCATCAACATCAGTAGCAGATATATTAAATAAGAGTTGTACGTTTTCAGTTTGAGCCTGAGCTCCAATAACAGCAAGAACAAGAGCTTGGTTACCTGCTTCATTGATAGTGACAACAACGATTTCATTATCAGTTAACACACCATCAGTAGTTGTAAATGTTACGTTGTAAACTCCGGCATCAACAAAGCTAGGAGTCCAGTCAAATGTTGCGGTACCATCAAGGTTGTCTGTGAAGGATGCACCTGTTGGAAGTCCAGTTACAGAGAAGTTAGGAGTTGTACCATCAACATCAGTTGCGGATATGTTAAATAATAATTGTACATTTTCAGTTTGAGCTTGTGGTCCAATAGCAGCAAGCACAGGAGCGTCATTTTCAGCAGTCACGGTAAACAAAGCAGCGTCGGATGCAAACAATAGTCCCGGGTCAGTAGCGGGGAATGTAATGTTTTCAGCACCATTCCAATTAATATCTGGAATTGTGATAGTCGCAATATTAGAACCGTCGATAGCAACAGTAAGTTCTGTGTTGCCTCCGAAAGTCCAAGTTATTTCGTTATCCAAATTATCAGCATCAGTGACAAATGTATTAAGGTCAACAGTTGTAAATGTTGCACCTTCTAAAATTGTCTGTGCTGGTATATCTGAAACAACCGGGTTTTGATTACCCGCTTCGGTAATCGTAATGACTACTTGTTCCGAGTCAATATCGGCGGTGACAATATCATTGGCGTAGAATGTCATGTTATAGACACCGGCATCAGTGAACGTTGGCGTCCAGCTGAATGTCGCGGTTCCATCGCCGTTGTCAATATACGATGCACCCGTAGGGAGACCCAATGATGTCAACGTCGGTATAACCGCATCACCATCAGTGGCACTCACACCAAAAGTTAGTAAAACATTTTCTGTTGTCCCTTGAGCACCAATCGGTGCTAAGACCGGGGCAACCGTTTGCGCCTGGGCAGCGGTTGTTATTACAAACAGAGCAAAAATAGTGAATAGAATTTTTTTCATTTTCATAATCTCGATCCTCCTTGATCTACTTCAAAAGAAGCATTTTTTTGGATTGAGTGTTATCGTCAACTGTCAGACGGTAGAGATAGACCCCACTAGCAACGTGGGCTCCCTCCTGGTTGGTAGCATCCCATTTTATCGAATGAGCGCCAGCCGGCATAGATTCATCCACCAGACTTCTTACCTGTCGACCAAGTATATTATAGATTATTAAACTTACATATTTATTTGACTCGATTGAAAACTCAATCGTTGTAGACGGGTTAAATGGGTTCGGATAGTTTTGACTTAAGAAGAAAGATACAGGCAGTATCTGAGGACCTTCAAATCCATCAACTTCGACTTTTGCGGCAGCATCGGTCGAGAAATTTGCCTGTGTAATTCTGAGTTGTTCCGTATCGCCCGCAAAAATCTCTTTCTTGGCAATCATTGGAATTTCAATCATTTCAGCAAAACCGGATTCAATCCTCGCCCCTGAGACAGGGTTGGTAAAATGAACGAGAACTTTTAAATTTCCTGTCATATCATCGTTGGACTGAATACTCATACCTTGTGCATCGGCAGCAAGAGTTGGTTTCCCCAGTAAAACAGCCGATGGATCATAAGCTATATTGATCTCAACAGCAGCTAAATCTACAGGGGTCTCTGAATTAACAACAATCATCTCATTACCACCCGCTACTAAAGGAGAGTAGGCAAGAGCAATCGTTGCTGTTTCATTATCAAGCAGAGGAGCAGGGTTTGGATTAAGCGGAATACCAAAGACTAAATTAACAATTCCGACTAAATCGAAAACATTGACGGTGTCATTTGTGATAACATCGGCAACATCAAACTGTCTTTCATTGAGTGTAAATGTATTTATAATCGATGCTACTATGTTCACCAGATCGGCGACATCGATACGTTTATCTAAGTTTACATCACCAGGGTTATCAACTTGGATAACACCGGAATCAACAACTAACTCAAGTGATGGGAAATTCGGATCAGGGTTAATTGATTCCCAACCATTTTCAATATAGATACCATAATCACCCGGAGTAGCATTTGAGTCAATCGACATAACCGCATATAAAACAGCAGTTGTATCTTCAACATTCACAATCGGTTCGTTATTTAAACCAAAAGTGACAACTTTTATTTCACCCGGGGTCTGACCAATATTGTCATAGACAACATAATCGGCAGTACGTCCGGTTACAATAAATGAATCTACTTCAAAGAAGAGAGGGTCATATTTAAAATCAAACTGGATACCATATACCGTCTGAACAGTTACCATGTTTATAGGGAAAAAGATATTTCGTTTGCCACTTAAACCACCAACAGGTTGTTGACCTACTGCTGAAGTTGAAAACAATCTATCATTTTGAATTTCTATGACATTGATAATAACAGTAAACGTTGCTGATGTACCCCCGGCATTATCTGTCGCAGTAAATACAGCAGAGAAAGTACCCGATTGCGTAATGTCAGGTGTGAATGAAAAATTACCGGATACAGAGCCTGAACCAACCGCCTGATTAAAAGTAGCGTTGGCAGGAATCGAGAGAGCAGAAAGCGTAATAATATCAGAAGCGTCGGCATCGGATGCTGTCACTGTGAATGAAACCGCCTCACCCTGATTGACAGTAAAAGGAGCTCCGGTAACAGCAGCAATCGTAGGAATATTATTTCCAGGAACTGTGCCACCAACTGTGATAGTAACAGATGCGGAAGACTGTGTAGTACTCGCATTATAAGCAGTGATTGAATAAAGTGTCGTTACTGTTGGAGAAACTGCTATTGAACTATTTAGTGCAGTGAAAGTACCAACGCCATTATTGATTACAACCGAATCAGCATCGGTCACATTCCATGAGAGGTTTGAAGAACCACCGGAAGTAATACTTGTAGGGCTTGCCGTAAATGAACTTATAACAGGTGGTGGTGATGCTAAGGTATCAACTGTAAAAGTACCAAGCAAAGGAGTAGGGCGGAAATCATGGGGAAGTGTTTGGTCGGTAGAAGGGTCAGTATATCTGGAATAGGTACAACCTAACACAGGGTATGGAAAAACAGGACTCTTAACTTCGATATCATAAATAGGAAATTCAACTACTGTATTATGTACAGCGCCCGGATTCACAACAAATGGCATGAAAAAGATAGTACCATCCCCATTATCAATAACAGAACTAGTATCACCGGCAATAATCAGAGAAAACGGATTTAAAAACAATCTCACCCGACTAATATTCGGGTCAGTAGATGGGTTTTCAAATTCCTCAGATGCTGATAAAAAATCATTACCCGAATTATCTTGAGTAAAATTCATTCTACCACCAGCATATTCAAGGAGATAGTTATTAAATGCCGTATATGTTGTTTCTGGAATTGAATTCACAGTATCAACAACCATACTGGAATCCAAAAAGTAGAAAAGAGGTGTAAGGACTGTTTTATCATATTCAAAATAAAGTTGAAGTGATTGAACACCTTTTAGATTCGTAAGCAAAATCGGGATATTCACCGTATCGCCTGGCTTTGCAGCCTCACTGTTACCTACTTGAAAAAATTCAGAAGTAGAGTAAGCAGGGCCACATAACTGTGCCTCGGCAACACCGGAAAGTGTAAATAAAATAAGCAAACATAAAAGAGGGAATTTCATAAATCTCATTTATTCCTCCGAATATTTATAAGTATATTTTTTTCTCTTTGCATAGTTCCTCTATTTTAAGAAAAGCATTTTCTTAGTTTGATGATTCATCTCTGTCATCATACGATAAAAATAAATCCCCGAAGCTACTTCTGCTCCGGCATCATTGCGACCATCCCACACCACGGTATGGTTCCCGGCAGCAAATGATTCATTTATTAACACACGTACTTTTTTACCAAGCACGTTATATACATCTAGGCTTACATCGGTTTGTTCCGGCAATGAGAAACTTATCTGGGTAGACGGATTAAACGGGTTTGGATAGTTTTGTGATAAGGTAAATGTAGTCGGAAGAGTCATCTCTTTGTGGCTTGTCTCAACAGTAGCTAAGACACCATCTGATGATGAAACCTCGACAGATAAAATCTCTATATCAGATTCTAAATCAAGCTGTACAAAAGCATGGTTCCCGTCAGGCATTTGATTACCATCAAGAGAATAAACTAATATACGGTTTGATTCAGCACCCGATGCAAAATCAAGAGTCATATTATCGGTGAGATTTAAAACATTATCAGCTGTTACATCGTCACCCGCAAAAGTTATCAGAAGACCACCGATTTCAAAATCAGATTCATAACTGATTCTAATACCATCATCATTTTTTTCAGTTAACAGGGTAGCGTTTAAGTTGTTTCCTTCTCCAACAGCAATCTTACCTTGACCACCCTTTGTAATAACATTTATCAAAGCAACCAAATCAGCAATCGAAGCAACAATATTATCATGGTTAATATCTGAGTTGGCATATTGAAGCGGGTTAAACGGTGCCGTAAACGGATTCATAAAATAATTGGTAAAGTAAATAGCATCGCTAATCTCAAAGGCGATACCGTTTAAGTTTATATCACCGGTATTGATTTCACCTAAAGATGTTATAAGTATCGAACCATTGATATACGTAATAGCTTCCTGAACAACTTTCACACCAAGAGAATCTGTAAATGTATTGTCGTCCATATCTATAAACTTAAATGTCATCGGGATATTAAGCCCGCTTAAACTTAAATTTCCAAAAATTCTAAAATCGAAATCAACTATCGAACCTGTACCACTGGCAAGATACGAATTATTATTACCTGACAGATCAGCAATTCCAACAATACGAATATTGCCGGCTGCGTTATCAGCATTATTTGTATAGCTAAAATACTCAAACGATGATGTCCGGCTGGTATCATTACTCACAGAAATCAATGACAACGCCGATGGGTCATAATGCACAAGCAGAATAAATGAACCGATTGGCAACTTGTTATCTAAATTCAAGCTAACAGAAACTTTTTCATCGGGAGAACCTTCAGCAGAAGTAATTGAAAGTTCATACAATTCTACTGCGGTAAGATAAATAGCACTTGCAAGCGTATCGGAAAAACCGGATGGGTCAGTCACAATAAATTGAACAGGGAAACTTCCGGTATCATCAATAGTAGTCTGCCAGTTAAAAGTTGCTTGGGCTCCTTCGGTGAAAATAGCATCATTCGGAATCAAACTTGTTTCCCAAGTCAGCATATCAAAATCGGCATCGGAAGCATCAATCACAAGTTGGACTAAATCGCCGGATTCATAATCCATATTTGACACAGTTGAAATTGTAGGTTTTCTATTTTTATTGACAACATTAATGAGCATTTCGGTTTCAGCCGATGAGCTACCGTCTGAGACAAGAAGCTTTAATTTAAATGGAGAACCATCAGATGAATATGGTCCGACAAAATCAGGATCCCAGCTAAAACGTGCCGAGTTGTTGTCAATCATTTCAAAAATAGCACCTGTTGGTTTATTTGAGCAGACAAATACTAAAGAATCATTATTGGCATCAGAGGCTGAAACAACAAAGCTCAAATTTTCACCTTCTAAAACTGATTCCGATGTTGTCGCAGAAATCAATGGAACAAAATTTTCTTTTTCTACTGCCACAGAGCCGGCATCAAACTGAGGTCGAATTATTACTGCCTGGGTTGCTTCGACAAATATCATTTCTCCACCCGGTGGGTAGAATAAAGTATCAATAGCAAACAGATCACCATTTGAGGCGGAATCATCAAGGGTAAAATGGGCTGTAAACAGAAGTCCATCACCTGCTACAACCGGATCTTCACTTAAGGTAAAGAAAGTTACCAGGAAATGTCCGTCTATATCAACAGCTTGCGATGGTGTCACCATCTTATTAGCGATATAATCTATTCGTGAACCTGTAAAATCTATCGAATTCAATGTCAGATAACCTGTGTTATAAGTCAAAGGAACGGAACCAGATGAAATAGTTTCATCGTTTTGCATATAAAAACTAACTACAACATCACTTCCAGCTATAGCCGAAGCCTTTTCAATATACATTCTATCCAACGTACCAAAGGAATCGACCTGCCCGAAAGCAGAGCTTTGTACCCCAAAGTAGAGCAATATCCCTAATAATAAGGCAATATGCTGCATTATTTTCTTGTGTAAATAGGCTAAGTATATCATATCATTATCTAATTGAGCAATTTTGAGACCAATTATTACTTTTCTGCCGACAATTCTTCTGTCGACCTGCATTATCTTCAAATTGCTTCTTCAGTTACGGTAATTCCGAAGTAATCCTTTTTAAAAATTGTTAATTCGTTACATACAAGTTCTTTATCAACTTAGCTATTTGGCGGTAGTTTTGTCTCCTGAAAGAATTTCAGAGTTGTGTAATGAAGTAAGTGAGAATCCCCTCGATCCCTGACAGTTTAATCGCGAATCGTCGCAATTAAATGCATACCGGTCTCTCATATCCTTGAAACCAGCCCAAAAATGATACATCCGTGTTAAATCTCTTAATATCCCTATTAAGAAAAAATTTGTTTTCAAATCTTGTCTACTACAAAAACTATTTGTCATTTCTTATCTTTTTTTATCAGGATTATCTAATAAACCTGACTTCTTTAGGTAAATAATCCCCGGAAAAGCGTAAGCTTTCCCGGGGTATAAAATAAATCTAAAATGAAAATGCTTATTTCAACAATACCATTTTCTTAGTTTCAGCAAAGTTATTAGCATCTAATTTATAGAAATAGATACCAGAAGCGTTTGCAGAAGCATCCCATTCGATTGAATGGAAACCAGCTGTATAAGCACCTGAGAATTCAGCTACTTTTTGACCTGTTACGTTGTAAATAGTCAAAGTTACATCTGATTGGAAAGGAATTGAGAAACCAACAGTTGTGCTAGGGTTAAACGGATTAGGATAATTCTGAGCAAGTTCAAAGTTGCCTGGAATTAGCTTAGCGTTAACAGTAGAACCAGTTGCTGAAGCAAGTTCAGTAGAGATAACTGTACCATTAGCATTCAAGAATTCACCTGAGAAAGTGTTGTTATCGAGTGAGTAAATAAGCACGCGAGTGTTAACACCGTCAAAAGCAGAAATCATTTCCATGTTTTCAGCTCTAAGATCAGCTACTACATTACCTTCGATTACTACTAAAGCAGCACCCATTGTTGCGTCAACAGAAAGTACATTGTTGCTTTCAACGATAGTTGCATTAACAGCTTCAGGAGAAGTTTTAGGGTAAGGGTTAGCATCACCAACAACGATACGAATCAAGTATACTAAATCAGCAACTGATAAAGCAAGACCGTCAGCGTTAACGTCGGAAGCAGCGATTTGACCTTCAGTATTGATAGAGAATTGTCCAATACCATAGATGAAGTAGTTACTATATAAAACAGCATCAGCAATTTCATTAGCAACGTTGTTCAAGTTAAGATCACCACGTAAATCGATAGCATCAGCACAAGCGATGAATAAACAACCGTTGTTGAAAGATGCGTCACGAAGTGGAGTTGGTTTTCCAACTACAGGAACGATACATGATTCTTGTGTACCGAAGTATGTTGGGAAGCCATAGAAGAAATCTTGAATTTCTGTACCATTTGGTGGGGATAAAACTTCGTCACCGTCATAAACGATTTCAGAAACGATAAGTGTGTTACCACCGTCAGCTGATAAAGTGTTGTCACCACAATCCATCCAGTAGAAACGTACAGGAATTTCCTGACATTCTAAAGTACGGTCGTTAGTAACTAAGAAATCAAGAACAGCAAGTTCATTAACACCGTCAAGTGTTGGGTGGTTAGGACCATTATTAGTTTCAGCAATAGCTGTTAAACGTAGTAATCCAGTAGGACATGCGTTAGAACAGTTACCATTGGCACCATAACGATATGTGAAATATTCCCAACCATCAGCAACTAAATCAGCACCAGGGGTAGCTGTTTGGAAGCTTAAAGCAGAGTTGTCATAACCGATTAATAGGTCATAACCGTCAATTGTATTACCTGTTGTAAGGTTGATAGGTAATAAAGCATGTTGACCTTGGAAAATTGGTCCTTCAGGAGCACCAAGACAAGGAATTTCAACTTGATATAAAGAACCAGCAGTAGCAATAATGCTGATTGTACAAGTTGAAGATGCGTTACCGTCAGTTACTTCAACAACGATATCTTGAGCATTAACATCAGCTGGAGCATTGATAGTCAAAAGACCAGTGCTAGCATCAACTGTAGCTGGACCAGAAACAACTGAATATGTGAATGGATCACAGTCGTCTGTAGCAGATAGTTGAACATCTGTGTCAGTACCAGCAGAAACATTAGCTGGAGCAGCTGAACAATCAAGTACAGGAGCTTCGTTTGTGAATACTAAGTTCACAGAATGAGTTGCATCACAAAGACCGTTACCAATAGTAACATTAACAGCCATAGACATACCAACATCACCAAGAGTTGGAGCATAAGACCATGCACCAGTTGCTGGATCAATTGTACCTACATCAGCTGAGAATACAAGAACACCTGGGTCAAGATTAGTTGCATTCAATGTAGCGTCAAAGTCAAAAACCATAACGTCACAATGTGAACCAGTTAGTGTTGTTCGATCATTATCAAATGAAGGAGGTAAACATGGAGGAATTTCTGCTAAGAAACAGATAGGTCCAGCAAAATCTGGAGGAACATCACCAGCTGTAGCATCAACCCATTTCCATGCGTTTTGTGGATAAGATAGAGAATCAATACAAAGTGTTTCACCTTCGGCAACACCACCAGTAGAAATTCTAAATGGAACATCGTCAAATCCAATAGGGAAACCAGCGCCACCAATAATAGCGCCACCGAATCTTACAGTATCAGCACCGGAACCATTTGCGGACAAATGATCGATGAAAAGACCGAGATCCCAGTTGCCTGTGAAACCAGCTAAAATAGTATCACCAACAGCTGGAGTATAGCCAGAAGCAGGTCCATAAATAACGAATGGATTAGTAAAACCTTTTACTTTGTCGCCAGTATTCGTTGCACGAAAATCCATGACGACAGCAACACCTGGAATTAGCTTAGTTGTACCAGCATCATCCCATGTACCTGTCATATTGTCAATAGTTATAGAACTAGCTGTAACCATTCCAAATGACGCGATAATTAAAGCAAGAGCTAAGAAAAATGAAATACGCTTCATTTTCTTCTCCTAATTCTTAAAGTTTTTATCAATTAAGAGTGACAGACATAATAATTCATTCTTTTTCCCCCTCGGGAACCGTTGTGAAATAATCACAGGCGAGAGCCAACTAGCCTTTAGAAAATCTAAAACGTTTATAGAAGAGTGCATTATTTGTCCTACTATAGAAGCGTGTGCGTTTAACCTCTTTTTTAAACGTCCTCCTTTCCACTGTTTTAAAAAGTTTGTTCTAACCGACCTCAAACAGAAGTCAGCTAAAAGTTTTTCTATTTTATTTTTTGTTTGTTTTGTCATGTTGTAAATTTTCACCAAGTTTTTTTATTTAATGTCATATCACGGGCAGGTCGTACAAGGTGCCGGACCTTTAGTACTACCAAATATAAAGTCTACTAAAAATATTAAATCTGAAATATCAATATCACCCAAGCAATCAACATTGCCCGCCTCATATGGAACCGGGGCTGGACCTTTTGGGCTACCAAATATAAAGTCTACTATAAATATTAAATCCGAAATATCAACATTGCCATCAGGAGCACTGTCTAAATTACCACATACAAACGAAAGAAGATTTGTGAGAGAACCGTTGATTATAACTACATTGGTCGAGTCCCAAATGGAGGTTGTGTCTAAAAAGATATGCATAGAATCGCATAATAAAGGATCAAAATTACCGCCAATTCTTGTATACTCTAAGCAATTTTCTCCAACCAACACCGTACATTCATAACAAAGGGTATCAATATATTCAAAAGGCATCCAGTTAATCGCAGTGCCATTAGGACGAGAAATCGAGAAATGATCAGTTGTTGTCTGCACAATCAAGTTTGCGGTACGTTCGGTTACAGTGTCGTCCATCGGGAAGATATCGGCAAGAACTCGTAGAAGAACTCCGCCTTGTTGACCAGCTGGGATAGGAGGAACTTGAGAGCCATTTGAAAAATCAGAGATAGCGACAATATTGATATCAGTACCAACTCCGGAGATCGAACGTGTCTGTACATATTTCCATCCGGAGATCAAAGTTCCGGTTGTATCAAAACTACCAACAGCGACCAGCAACTCACCAATATGTTGCATTTCCCAAGGAGAGAGAGAATCAACTTTTGTTGAGTCAGCACAATTCAACATAGCATCGAGAGAATCACATACCCAATAGGTAGTGTCTATAACTGTAAGGATGTCTGTTTTGAAAACCATCAAGTCTTGAGGTTCTAGCTGAATCCACAAATTGAAAGCAGCAACCTCATCAAAAAGGTTGTCCATAAAAATTGTAATTGTAGCGTTTAGGTAACCGGGAATCGCTGTAGTGTCAGCAACTTTTACTGTAATGCTAGGAATAGCCTCTGCGGTCGTTGAAAATGACATCATAGTCACAAATATAATAACGACGAGACAAATTAACTTACAAGCTCTAAGCGGAAAGGTCATATAACTCCTTCAAGAGGGTTAATGCTGGTTTCTTTTGTTTAATCCCTTAGCTAGTACTCTATACTCAATGACTCCGAAGCGTAATTAGTTTGTACGCTGTTTGAGGTAACTTTATTAAGCTGTTAGTCCTTTAACAGTTGACTCAACAAGTAATCCTGTTAGTGTGTTTTAGCCGCCCCCACGACGGCAAAAAACGAAGTATTATATAGATTTGAACTGCTCGGAAGAGCAATATTTCTGTGGTTTGTAAGATTATTATTTTTGTTATATGTTATTACTTACACCTATCATCCGAGCAGAATATATAGCTAAAGTATAATTTTGTCAACAGAAAAAATAATTTCTTGCTAATCCTTTATCATTTTTTGTTTTACACAAAGAGTGCATCCTCTTAAAAAATCCTATTAATAGCAGTGTACAATTTTTTTGTAATCAAATGATTACTCTTATAATATTTTTCTGTTAATTCATTTTCATTCAACATACAATCTCTTCATGCAACCGACATGCCACTTTTTATAAACTATAAAAAACTCGATATTTATAGAGCTAAGAACCTCTTATTCAAGAAGAAACAGCCGATTGTGCAATTTTTGCACAGCAAAAAGAACCATGAACCCGTAAGAAGAACTGTCCTGCACTCTTTTAAGTGTGCAGAGAAATACATATTACTTACAATTATTATTTTTCACTATCACTTTTTAAACTTGTCACTGTCATAAAACTATATATAATTGTCATACTGATTTTAGATAAACATATTTAGGAAAAGACTTTACATAGAAATTAAGGACAGTCTGATGGCAAAACTTTCTTGGCAAACCAAAGAAACAATAAAAACTATTTTATTTATCATTATTGTAATCGTGTTAATTGCAACCTATGGTGTCTACCCACTCATAAATTCTGACACTTTATTTGCAAGAATAGATCTCGATGAATACAACGTCGATTCATTAGCACAAAACGACATAACACCTTTTGAGAACCCAACATGGCTCGTCGACAGTTTTCGAGTTGACACCGATGCCCTCACATCTCTTGCCTGTCTCTCAATTTCAGACAGCCTTACCGACACAACCGAAGGAACTGTTATAGTCATACCGGCATCAGAGCAGTCTAGCACAACCCAACTTGCTTTAATTAAAGAGCTTATAAATAATTCATACGACTGCATCACCTACGATCAAAGAGCCACCGGGCTGTCATCCGGCAAACATCACGGCTTTGGTTTATTAGAAGCAATCGATTTGCAAGAACTTATCAGCTACCTTGAAATCCGCGGGCGTTTACATCCGCCTCTATACATAGTAGGTACCGGGTTAGGTGCCGATGCTGCCCTTGCTGTTGCACACGATGACAAAAGAATAAAAAAAGTAGTCACAATAGAACCGTTACTAATTACAGACTACATAATAGAAGCTGCCAAAGAAAAACATGGCTCAATATGGTTCCCTTTTTACAACTCTGTCATGTATTGGTGGTATGATAAAAATGCAGGTTACGCCCCTCCATATATAGAACTTGAAAACATCAAAGCAGTTGCTTGCCCAACGACTCTTTTTACAAACGACAAAACCGAAGCAATACAAACGCTTGAAAAAAATTCAGATGAAACAAAACTGAGATTACATAGTTATAAAGAAGAAGAACTTAATACGTTGATTCTTAATTATTTAAATAAATAGAATTTCCTTTGAAAGGCAGACCCATGGCTTTTATAGACTACATAGATTATGACGATGCATCCGATGACCTCAAAAAGCTCTATGACAGATACGGCGGTAAAACAAAAATACCTGCCAACATAATTCGTATTGCCGGGTCAAACCCAAAAGCGATGGAAGCCCATATCGATCTCTACCGTGCAATCATGTTTCAAAAATCAGAACTGAGCAGACATCAGCGTGAAATGATTGCCGTTGTTGTCTCGGCAATAAATGAATGCCACTACTGAATCACCCATCATTGGAATGCGTTGCATTCTCTCGGTGGTGTTGATGAATCTCTCAAAGATCAACTTGTGCAAGATTATAAGACTGCGGATATAACTGATAAAGACAAATTGATTTTAACATATGCTGAAAAGATCGCCAAACAGCCTGCCTCGATAAAAAAAGAGGATCTCGCTCCACTTCTTGAGAACGGTTTTACGCAAACTGGCATTCATGACATTGCACAGGTAGCATCTTATTTTAGTTATGTCAACCGGGTGGCAGACTCGCTGGGCATCGAACTGGAGAATGAATAACAAGTTGCTTCTATTTTAAATTTGACAGATTCGTACAATCTTATATCTTACCTGCGAACAATAACAACTTATACAAGAGCTTATTATAAAATGAAACGCACTATTTTGTATCTATTTTTATGCCTATTCACTTTGATTGCTTCGGCAGCAGCCAAGGAAATAGTTTTTTTAGACCCGGTGGTTGTAGGGCAATCTCTCTCTGATCTTTCAGAAAGCCAACACTCCCCAAACTTATTGTTTGACTCAAGCGGGTATACCCTTACCTATCATATCAATGGTTCTAGTGGCAACAATATCAAAACTATCCGTCTACAGACCGAACCACAGTTTAACACAACCGAAGAATATTTCCTTTTTGATTCAACGCAAAACCCTCTTTTACCTACCATGTATCACTTTGGCAATAAAAACATTCTGTTCTATTATGATCAATTTGAAGATGAACGCACTCACGACAGTTTGTATACTCAAAAGCTCCTTATATACGACACCTATATTCCTACCGAAGAAAATCTTGATAAGATGCATAGCTTTTATGCCGTTAGTTCTCCGAATAATAGAAAACCTTTGTTTGCTCAAACAGGAGACCGCACGTATTGTCAGATTTTAAAAAATGAGTTACCCGATCCCAACAATAATAAATATGAATATTTTTTACGCTCCTTAGACTTAGAATCCAATGACCTCTACTCACCAATTTTACATTTCTCAGCAAACGGACAAACCGCAATCTTGCCTTACGGCGATTCTCTATTTATTGTCAAGTCATGGATCTTCTGCACAAGCTTTGAGAACCTTACTTGTAGCCAATGGGCAACAGGCTATAAAGGCTATGTCATTTATAAAAATAAAATCCAGTCTATTTATTCTTTATACTCACATGACGTCACCGAAAGCGACCAACAACCGGATGATATTTTTCTTGGCAAAGTTAAAGATGATTATGTTTTTGCTTTAAGACAAAGCAATCAATTGAAGAAAATTAATTTTGAAACGATGCGGTTTGAAGATATTTTAGACCTGTCATTATATACTGATCAATCATATAAAAAAATAATCCCACTACAAACTATCGACTACTGCATTGCTATTCTCATAGGTGAAAACAACGATGGAACTATCATGCGTTTTGATGACCAGTTCCAGTTTATAGATTCTGTAACAATTCCATTCAAAGGGAAAGTCTCAGAAATTTCAGATTTTGTCTATGACGAAGTTGAGGACAGACTTTCATATGCCTATGCCACTGAACTTTTTGATGATAACCCGATTTCATATATCTTTTTACAATCAGTTCTTTTTGACAAAGAGCTTGTCTTAAACCCTCCGCCTGAACTTCCAACGCAATTCACTCTTTTGCAAAATTATCCGAATCCTTTTAACCCAACCACAACAATCAATTATTCGATTCCACAAAACGGACATCTCACAGTTGACATTTACAATATGCTTGGTCAAAAAGTTTCGACCCTCTATGATAATAACCAATCTGCAGGAGAACATTCTCTCAACTGGGATGCTAGCGAGCAGTCATCGGGCATGTATCTTTTCAAAGTATCATACGAAGACCAAACCAAATCAATCAAAACCATGCTCCTAAAATAATTATGTAGGGAAGAACCCAGCGAGCTTAAAAGCTCTTTAGTGGTTCTGCCAATTTGTAGGAAAACCACCTGTCTCTTCCGTTTGACTGAAGCACAACCAATCAGCAGTCATTGCGAGACAAGACTGCAACAGCAGACGAGTCGTGGCAATCTCATCTTTTCATAAAACTGTTATTGTCAGGTCTCGGAAAGACCTGACCTACTTACCTCATTCAAGTAGCCGTTTTGTTTTATGTTTTTATAATTGTCATTTCCCCTCTTTTAAGAGGGGATTAAGGGGTGTGTTTGTTTTGGTTAAGTAGGAAAACCACCTGCCTCTTCCATTTGACTGAAGCACAACCAATCAGCAGTCATTGTGAGACAAGACTGCAACAGCAGACGAGTCGTGGCAATCTCATCTTTTCATAAAACTGTTATTGTCAGGTCTCGGAAAGACCTGACCTACATAGTATAAATACGTCATACTGAGAGGAGTCGAAGTATTTCCCTATATATAAAACTCGGGCGTATATGCATAAATCGTTTCGTACTTACGTCCCTGATCAGTATGGGGAAGTGCCTGCACGCCATTGATACCATTTCGTTTCAGAATCACCGCCGGCGTTCCCGCAACAGTAGTATTTGACGGTACATCTTTCATGACTACAAAAGAGTTCGCCCCTATCATAACATTGTCACCAATCGTCACAGGCCCTAAAATCGTTGCACCTGTGCCTACCAAGACATTGTCGCCAAGAGTCGGATGACGTTTCCCTTTATGTTTTCCGGTACCACCCAAAGTAACATTGTGAAACAGCACTGCATTTTTCCCTATGATAACAGTTTCACCAATAACTAATCCTGCCCCATGGTCAACAAAGAAGCCGGCACCGATTGTTGCCCCGGGGTGAATTTCTATCCCGGTAAAAAACCGACTCAATTGCGAAATCAAACGAGGTATAAATGGAAGGTTCATGTTCCACAATAGATGGGCTATACGGTGAAAAATTATCGCATGTAACCCGGCATACAAAATAAATTCTATATTTCGAACGGCAGGATCATTACGGTAGATTGCTTTGATATCTTCAAGTATATTTTTCATAAATTACTCTTCCTAACTTTGCATAAGAGGTGTTGAAATGTATCGTTCACCTGTATCACAAATTATTGTCACAACTGTTTTACCGCTTCCAAGTTTTTTGGCTACCTCTATAGCGGCGTGTACATTTGCTCCCGATGAAATCCCCGCCACGATTCCTTCTTTGAGTGCTAACTGTCTACTCATTTCAAAAGCGGTATCATTTTCTATTTGGATTATTTCATCAACAATAGAACCGTCATAGTTATCAGGCACAAAGCCTGCACCGATTCCTTGAATCATATGTGGCCCGGGTTCACCGCCAGACAAGATTGCCGAGTCGGTAGGTTCCACCGCAATGATTTTACTTTGATACTTTTCTTTTAACACCGACCCTGCACCGCTGATAGTTCCACCGGTTCCTACTCCAGCGATAAATGCATCAAGATGCAGCTCACCTAAATCAGCTATAATTTCGGGACCTGTTGTTAATGCGTGAATTTCTGGGTTCGACGGGTTACTAAACTGGTCAGGCTGAAAACTGTTACCAGCTTTCATCAACTCATTTGCTTTTTCAATCGCTCCACTCATCCCTTTTTCTTTCGGAGTCAAAACCAATTCGGCCCCAAGCAGTTTCAACAATGCCCGACGTTCAAGCGACATCGACTCAGGCATTACCAAAACACATTTATACCCTTTCGAGGCTGCTATCATTGCAAGGGCGATTCCGGTGTTACCCGATGTTGGCTCGATAATTGTCATGCCTGCTTTAAGGGTTCCATCGGCTTCAGCTTTTTGAATCATCGCCATTCCGATACGGTCTTTGACCGATGATCCCGGGTTAAACGATTCTATTTTTACATATATGTCGGCTGAACCTTCTGGGACAATACGGTTTAGTTTGACAAGCGGAGTTTTTCCGATAGTTTCGACAATGTTTTGAAATCTCATTTTGTTTACCTTTGTTTTTTTATATTTTTGTTTAATTTTTTCCAAAAAAAAGACCTTTCTTCAAAAGAAAGGTCTTATAAATTTCTATGTAATTTAGAGAAATAAGTTAACAGACATCCTTACTTTTGGACAGGTTTTTAGGAGTACAACAACAGCAGCAACAACAAAGTTCATTTGAAAAACAATCTTGATTGTGTAGAAAAGATTCAGTATGGAAGTTTCTGTTATTAGTCGTCATAGTTCTTTCTTATTTCTTTATTTGAATCAAAGATAACCTCAATCCAATTTTTGTCAAGACAAATAAATTGTCGATGACAATAATGTAACCAACCATTTCAATAATAGTTCCTAATAATAGGAACTATTTTATTAAGAACTCATTGTTAGACAAACACCTGAAAAAATAATCCTACCATTTCTAAAAGAAAATAGAGCAGGCTGGCAATTCGTAATAATCTCATTCTTAATCATTTTCTTCTAACTCAAAAAACTGATTTACAGGTTTTCTGAAAATTTGTGAAAGTTTCAATGCCAACATTGTCGATGGTACAAACCTGTTTTTATCAATTGAATTTATCTTGAAAAAATTACAGCATGCCGGCGTATTTGATTCCTGTCAACTGAGACATCTCTTTTTTCCAGGTCGTAATATCTTTCTCATTAAACTGATCTAGTCGATTATGTCCACAAGCCCGAGCCATGACAGACATCAGTTCAGTTGAAGCGTTGAAGAAATTTGCCAGTTGTTTGGCACCTTTATCAACATCCAAACGAGCCCGTAAATCTTTCTTTTGAGTTGCAATCCCTGCCGGACAATTATTCGTATTACAAATACGTGCCGCCACACAACCAATCGACTGCATCGCAGAATTTGCAATTGCAACACCATCGGCACCAAGAAACATCGCTTTTATAAAATCAGAAGGTACTCTTAAACCTCCGGTAATAATTAAACTGATTTCTCCTGACTTACCTTTTTTGT
>JAJRSF010000029.1 GCA_024278935.1 Candidatus Zixiibacteriota bacterium | reverse complement strand
CAGTAGTCATCATAACAATCGGGACAGATACCATGAGAAAATTCCGAGTTAGAATGCGAGCTGATATAATCTTCCACTTGGAGCCAATAGTTGGAATCATCACGGATTTTTTTACACCATGCACACATAGGGATAATACCCTCGAGTGTTTTGATATTGTTTAGAGCATGTTCGAGTTCGGAAATTTTAGTTCGCAAGTTCTCTTCGAGTTCGATAATCCGAACACCTGCTTTGACACGAGACTGAAGTTCATTTGCATTAAATGGTTTTGTAATATAATCATCGGCTCCAGAGTTAAGACCTTCGACAATATCTTCGGAACGTTCATTGGCAGTCAAAAGAATTATATAGGTAAAAGCTTTTTTGTTTAAAGCACGTAAGTCACGGCTCAGCTCTGTACCTTCTTTGCCCGGCATTATCCAGTCAAGAATTGCGAGCGGTGGAGCATCTTCTTGTTTTAATACTTCCCATGCTTCATCACCATCTTTGGTGACGATAACATCGTAGCCCCAACTTGTGAGATGCTTTGTTAATATTTTTCTTGGTACAAGATTATCTTCAGCTATTAAAATTTTCATTCTTTATATATCTCCGAGGTGATTTCTAATTTCTTTTATTAGTATCGGAGTTGTTTTAATAAAATGAAGTATCTTGCAAGTATAATAGGCGTAAAAAAAGTACTCCATTGGCATTCACCTAGAGAGTACTTTTTAACAGAAAAATTTAATTATATGTAGAAAAACGTAACTAATAGCGAGATCAGTCGATTTCTCGTTCATCGGGACCATCGTAGTCAAACGGAAGCGGTCCGAGTTTTCTCATTGGTTTTTCACGGGTTTTTTCTTCAAAGGCATGAGCGATCAGCCCCGGGACTCGTGAAATAATGAAAATCCCTTTGCCTAAACGCCAGTCAAAACCCATGTCAGAAATCACGGCAGCAATACCACCGTCGATGCTTATCGGAAGCTTTCGTCCTGTTTTTTCTGAGAGTGCTGTTCTTATCGCTTTGCAAAGTTCGATATGTCTTCCTGAGTAACCATGTTTGTCAGCAATTTCAAAAAGTTTTGCAGTGCGAGGATCTATCTTGTGAATTCGATGTCCAAAGCCCGGCATTCTAATTTTATTTTCTTTGAGCCAATCAACTAAATCGGAAGCGATCTTTGAGACATCACCATCTTTTGCTGCCCATTCCTGCATAATTTTTGCCGATTGTTCGATAGCTCCACCATGGGTATCGCCAATAGATAAGACACCACCAGCAACCGCGGCGTTGAGCGAATTTCCTGCTGACATGACTGTGCGAGTTGAAAGTACCGATGGCGGGGTGGCACCATGGTCAATTGATGAGACCAGAATTGCATTCATCAGTTCTGCTTCTGCTTTTGATGGAAGCTCTCCTTTTAAAATGAGAAAGACAGATTCAGCGTAAGTAAGTTTTTCCATTACATCGGTAATGTTGTATCCCTTCACATGAATCGTTCCGGGCCCTATTTTTGTAATTGATGTTTTCCAGTTTTCGGTGGACATTATGTTCCTTTAGTTAATTCTATTTTTTCTGTACAGTTTCTCGTACGACCTGTAACCATTCTTTTTCAAGTGATTTGATATCCATGTTACAAATAGCTTGGATAGTCGAATCAAATGGTTGTTGTGATTCATACAATAACTTAAAATTATCAATACCATATTTATAAATAAAATAATCAATGAACGATGCTGCCTGAGCAGTTTTAGTTGCCTCGGCATTAAAGTTGATTCTCTCATTAACAGCTAATGAATCAAGCGGCATATATTTTGATGAATCAATCAAGTCAAGAGTCATGGCATGATAGTTTCGACCAGAGGCATCGAGCAGACGAATGATCCCTTGATATAACATTTTATGCCGAGTGATAACTTTGGTCCACCTGTTTAAAGTATGTATACCAGCAGTAATTCCGAATTTGTTTCCAGACCAATAATAGATTGAATCTCCTCGTGCTGTCGGGAATTCGGAGTTCGCTAATTCCTGCCCTTGTCCAAAACCGGTATAGTAAAAGAGGACAATTGGGTCTGTTGGTTCCGGGAGCCGAAATATTTGAGAATTTCGACGTAGAACAGTTTTATATAGCTGGGCATTATCTTGCATTTTGTCAGCATGGAGATGACCTTTTGGATAGACAATTTTCAGATTATCAAATTGAGCTGTTTCCCAATTATCATAATAGCCGTCAAGAGTAAATACTTGGGTCGTATCAGCTAGTAATTGAACTACATAAGCTGAATCTGTCACTTGATTTATGACATTGGTGGTGTCCGGGGCATCTGATTCCGATTTGTTTTCTGAACTACAACTGACAATTACCAGTAATGCTGATAAGACTAAAATTAAAGATATATTTGACTTCAAAGCAGATCTCTTTTCGTTTTAAAACACAATTTCAATAAAATGTTTACAAAAATGTACAATTTGTTTCGTGCACACATGTTTGGCAAATATACACAGGAAAACGAAATGAGTCAATTTTATTCTCTACGTTATTTTTTTCACAATCTCACTTGACTTCATCGATGATTTTGGCGATATTTAAAGCAAGACTATTTTAAGGGTCTTTTTAGATTTTTATAGAGAAACTGAACTTTGATGTGGAATATAAAAATGAAAAAACGCCCTTAATCGGTATTTTAAGGTAAAACAGTTTTGACAAGTCATCGTTTGAACAAATGGGAATCCCCGAAAATTGAAAAACCTGTTAATATCATTGTTGGCGGGTATGGTTCGGGAAAATCTGAAGTATCTGTGAATCTAGCTCGTTTTTTGGTGTTGGATAAATCGTTTACGGCTCGACCTATTTCAATTATGGATTTAGACATTGCCAATCCTTATTTTCGGTCTCGTGAAGCGTCGGCAGAACTTGAAAAACTAGGTATCACGCCTATCAATCCAGAAGGTGCCCAGTTTTATGCTGACCTACCGATTATTTTGCCTCAAATCCGTGGTGCGATTGAGACGGCTGCAGGAACTTTGATTTGCGATGTTGGCGGTGATGATGTTGGTGCCAGAGTTTTAAGTTCACTTGCGACATCGTTTGACTCTTCGACCTACGATATGATTTTAGTTTTGAATGCCAACCGTCCGTTTACATCGGATATGGCCGGTTGTTTGAAAACTATCGGAGAGATTGAGACTGCATCTCGTTTGAAGTTTACAGGTATAATTTCAAATACACATCTTATGGATGACACCGATGAAGAAATTGTCATGCGTGGGATTGAGTTGTCAAAAGAAGTCTCGGCAGAAACAGGTTTGAAATTATATTTCGTATCAGCTGAGCAAAAAATATTAGATAAGATAAAACAAACAAATATAGATATTCCAGTGTTACCTCTCAACCGCTCGCTTTTGAAGCCTTGGGAATAAAAAATAAAGGACATACATATGCCCGGCGTTAAAATAGATAAGAATCATTGTAAAGGATGTGAACTCTGTGTGAGAGCCTGCCCCCAAGATATTCTTCGGATGTCAAAGACAATCGGAGTGAAGGGGTATTTCTATGCGGAGATGGTTGACAGTTCCAGATGTATCGGATGTCAACTTTGTGCGATAACCTGTCCCGATGTGGCAATTGAAGTACATACTCATGGAACTTCATTTGCACTCTTCGACTACTAGGCTCAAGGAGAATTTAATATGGCTAAAGTACTTATGAAAGGGAACGAAGCAATTGCCGAAGCAGCTATCAAAGCTGGTGCGAATAATTATTTCTGTTACCCTATAACACCACAGACAGAAGTTGCTGAATACCTTGCCAAACGGATGCCCGAAGTTGGCGGAGTTTTTTTACAAGGTGAATCTGAACTTGCTGTAGCCAATATGATATTTGGTGCTGCTGCAACTGGTAAACGAGTTTTCACGACATCATCTTCCCCCGGTATTTCACTTATGCAGGAAGCAATTTCGTATATGGCCGGTGCTGAATTACCATGTGTGATTGTAAACATTATGCGTGGCGGTCCCGGACTTGGTGGAATCTTACCGGCACAGTCGGATTATTTTCAATCTGTCAAAGGTGGGGGTCATGGTGATTACAGACTGCTCGTCTTGGCACCATCGACGGTGCAGGAAGCAGTCGACTTGATGATGCTTTCGTTTCATCTTGCTGATAAATATAGCAACCCTGTTATGATGATTGGCGATGGTATGATTGGACAGATGATGGAACCGGTTGAGTTTCCTGATGTCTACGTAGAACCTGAAGAACTTCCAGAAAAAAAATGGGCAATCACCGGTGCTAAAGGAAGAAAACCAAAAGTTGTAAAATCACTTTTCTTGGATCCTTATCAGCTTGAAGACAGCAGTTGGCACTTACATGAAAAATATGAACTGATGAAAAAGAATGAAGTTCGTTTTGAGAGATATAAAGTTTCTGATAAAAATGAAATGATGCTTGTTTCCTATGGTACCATGGCTCGAATCTGTCAGACTGCAATAGACGCTTTGGAAGATGAAGGAATCTCTATCGGTTTGTTCCGTCCTATCTCACTTTTCCCTTGCCCTCAAGATGCTATCTATGCAGAAGCGATTAAGAAAAATATCAAAGATGTACTCGTTATTGAAATGAGTACCGGTCAGCTGGTTGAAGATGTAGAACGTGCGGTAGTCGGGAAGAAAAAAGTTTCATTATTCGGACGTACCGGCGGCGTGGTTCCATCACCTGAAGAAGTCATCAATAAGATTAGAGAGATGGTAACTAAAAAGTCTAAAAAAACTAAAACTAAAAAGAAAGCGTGAGGTCGGATATGAATCAAGATACAAAAACAATCTTTGCCCGACCGGAAGGAATGACCGATTTAGTCACTCATTATTGCCCGGGGTGTACTCATGGAATCATTCATCGGTTAGCTGCCGAAGCGATAGACTCTTTGGGAGTTCGTGAACGCACAGTTGGTGTTGCTCCTGTTGGCTGTTCGGTGCTTGCCTATAATTATTTTAATTGTGATTTTTTAGACGCTCCTCATGGGCGAGCCCCTGCGATTGCTACAGGGTTTAAGCGTCTTCGACCTGATATGATTGTCTTTACTTATCAAGGCGATGGCGATCTTGTCTCAATCGGTATGTCAGAAATTATACATGCTGCCAACCGTGGTGAAAAGCTTACTGCGATTTTAGTCAACAATGCAATTTACGGTATGACTGGTGGACAGATGTCACCAGCGACTCTACAAGGACAGATTACATCGACTTGTCCATCAGGAAGAGACTTAAATGAAACCGGACATCCAATTCGTATGACAGAACTTCTTGCCGGATTGGTTACACCGATGTATCTCGAAAGAGTTTCGGTTGATACTCCAAAGAATATTATCCAAGCAAAAAAAGCGATTCGGAAAGCGTTCCAATATCAGATTGACAATAAAGGT
>JAJRSF010000028.1 GCA_024278935.1 Candidatus Zixiibacteriota bacterium | reverse complement strand
TGAATAAGCTGCGTTCTAGTTTGACACTGCTTGGTGTGATGATAGGGGTGACTTCGGTTATGACTATTATCTCAGCTTTAGAAGGTATGGCAGCATCTGTGGAAGATAGCTTAGCACGACTGGGCCCTACAACTTTTGTAGTTCAAAAAATTGCTATGGCAATGTCTGAAGAAGAATTCCTCAGAAAAATAAAACGTAAACATATCAAAATTGAAGCGGTTGACTTGATTCTTGAGAGTTGTGACTTAGTAGAAAAAGTTTCGCCTCGGACATTTACAAGAGCTAATGTGAAATATAAAGATGAATCGTTGCGTCGTGTTTTAGTAGGGGCATCATATGCAAACTATATTGATATTGTTGATATCGAAGTTGCTCAAGGTCGCTTTCATTCGTATGAAGATGATCTCTATCGGAAGCAAGTTGTCTTTATCGGAGATCAAATACGGGAGACATTTTTTAACGCCGTTGATCCGATTGGAAAATCTATAAAGATTGGTGCTAAGTCATATACTGTTGTTGGGGTGGCTAAAAAAGTCGGCTCGATTATTGGAGAGAGCCAGGATAACTTTGTTCTCATTCCGATGTCAGCATACACAAAACAATTTGGAACACCAAGGCGAGGTATAAGCCTTGTCATCAAAGCTAATTCGATTATTGATTTGCCCGATGCGATGGATCAAGTTCGAGTCGTTATGAGAGCACAGCGTCATGTGCCATTCAATGTAGAAGATGATTTTGATATGGTTACTGCGGATTCGATTTTAGATGTGCTGAATTCTGTTACGAAAATAATACGACTTGGGCTTATAGGAATTTCATCTATCTCGGTCGTGGTCGGCGGAATTGTTGTTATGAACATAATGATGGTTGCTGTCTCTGAACGAACGAGAGAAATCGGTATTCGAAAAGCGTTAGGTGCCAAGCAAAAACATATACTGGTTCAATTTTTATTTGAATCCCTGTTGGTTACTTTTATTGGTGGATTTATCGGAGTTCTTGCAGGTTTTGTGATCGCCAAGGCACTTCTGGTAAGCAATTTTGGGATGGAAATATCACCATCGTTATTAGCTATTTCTATCGGTTTTGGAATCTCAACCGGGATTGGACTTGTTTTCGGAATTTATCCGGCTATGAAAGCCGCAAAGTTAGACCCTATAAAAGCATTAAGTTATGAGTAAGATATGATACTAAGCTGGGTAGAAATAAAAAATTCGATAATGCTTGCTCTCTCATCGATACGAGGCAACAAGTTTCGGTCAGGACTTACAATCTTAGGGGTTATGGTTGGTGTGAGCTCTGTCATTGGCATGGCGGCGATTATTGACGGCTTAAATGGGGCAATGAACGAAGAGATTGACTCTTTGGGTTCCAACGTGGTCTGGATTACTAAATTTGACCAAAATGTCGACCGTTCTAAATTGACCGATGAAGATCGTAACAGACCTCCTATTACAGAAGATGAAGCATACGCTATCTTAGCTAATTGTGAGTTTGTCGAAGGGGTCTCACCTCAGAATTATTATTTCAAACCTGGTGGTAATGAAGCGAAGTTTGAAAATAAAAAGTTTAACAACCCTAGACTCATGGGAACGTGGCCTGATTTTATAAAAGTGAATAACAAGACCTTACAATCGGGACGGTTCTTTTCAAAAGTAGATGAACAAACCAGAGCGATGGCATGTGTCATTGGTTCTGATGTGAAAAAAACTTTATTTGAGAACAAGAGAGCTGTCGGAAAAGAGATTCGGGTTAATGGAAATAAATTTGTTGTTGTCGGAGTTTTGGAAGAAGTAAAATCTAACTTTGGCAATGATGATATTAATAAGTTAATCGCTTTGCCACTCTCCACATTCAGTAAAATTCATCCTTGGGAGAAAGAACTATTTTTGGTGGCGAGAGCTATTTCATATGAAAATATGGATGAGGCTATTGACGAGATTACTGGAGTTCTTCGAAATTTCCGAAAAGTCCCGTTTAATAAAAAAGATAATTTTGCCCTTGCAACTCAAGATCAGTTTAAAGATTTTATTGGTGGGATCACCGATAATATATATTTAGTCATGCTTATTATAACATCTGTCGGGCTTATGGTTGGTGGTATCGGCGTGATGAATATCATGCTTGTATCGGTCACAGAACGTACCCGTGAGATTGGAGTTCGTAAAGCAATCGGTGCCAAACGCTCAAATATTATTTTACAGTTTCTGACTGAAGCAATGACTCTGTCTGCTACCGGTGGACTTATTGGTGTCATATTCGGGGTCTCTTTGGGGCTTATTGTAAATGGTCTTATTGGCTGGCCTTTGTCACTTCCAATTTTCTGGGTTTTTGTCGGCTTCTTTGTATCTGTTACTGTCGGATTGGTTTCCGGTGTATATCCTGCTATTAAAGCTTCCCGTCTTGACCCTATCGAAGCACTTCGATACGAATAATCATTCAACAAAACAGCACCTAATTTCGTCTTTTTTTTATATTGTCGTTTGCTTTTATTTACATATGATTTATATAAGAGATAAGAAAACAAAAAGAATAGAGCAGAGTATGAAAAAAATTAATCTTATTACAGCACTATGTATAGTTTTATCGTTGGCTGTTGCTCTTCCTGCTCAAATTTTCAAGTCTACTCGTCATGAAGATAAGAACAGCACATTTGCTGTCGACTATGCATTATTTAAAACAGACGATACAACTAAAATAGCACGTCTGGAAATTTATTACCAGATATTTAATGCGGCACTTAAATTTGAAGAAATCGATAATTCTTTTGAGGCTGAATATGAAATCTCTGTTGAGTTGTATAAAAAGAAAAAGAAATATGATTCATATAAATTCAGTCAGGTTGTTCGAGTAGTAAAAAAAGCTAAGACAAAATCAAAAACGGATTACCGTATCAATCAGGTTGATTTTTTAGTGGAAGAGGGGAAATACGAAGTCAAAGTCAGACTTTACAACCCGGTTCACATGAAAGAAAAAATTCAGAAATTTAAAGTTAAAGTAAAAAAGTATAAACATAAAAGAACAAAAATTTCTGACATAGAACTGGTTCAGGCGATTGCTCCATCCGGTGATAATGCCTCTGTGTTTGATAAAGGTAAGCTCCAGTTGATACCTTCAGTCAGGCATCGTTATAGTACAGAGAGTAACAGTTCATTATATTTTTACATGGAGTTGTATCAAGGTTACGAGCTTGAGGAAAATGTAAAAGTTGAAACTGTTCTGCGTCATAGAGGCAAAGGTATGCTGTACCGTGATTCGTTGACATCGGTTTTTGAAACTCCAATAGTAAGACAATTCAGAGAACTATCCATTGATGAATTACGTCCTGGAAAATATGAGCTGATTATTACCTTGCGTGGGAAAAGAAATAGAAAAGTAGATACTAAGTATAAAGATTTTGAAATCCTTTGGACACCTACGGCGTTAATCAAACATGATTACGATGTGTTAGTGAAACAGATCGAACTGATAGCTTCTAGTGAAGAAGTAAAAGCTCTCAAAGGCAAAGAAACCATGGAAGAACGGATTTCGGCATTTAACGCATATTGGGAAGCAAACGATCCGACTGTGGGAACTTTTGAAAACGAAACCAAGAATGAATTTTATCGCAGAGTAGCGGTTGCGAATCATAATTTTTCTACTATTTTTGGCAATGGTTGGAGATCTGATCAGGGGAGAATTTTTATCATGTATGGTGAGCCTGATCAGCTGGATGATTTCCCGATAGAACAAAATCGACGACCATATCAGGAGTGGCATTATTTTCATAATTCAAGATATTTAAAATTTATATTTGTAGATGTCAATGAAGATGGTATCTATAAATTAATTTATCCGTATGACGGGTTAAATCAAAGACCTAGTAATTAAAGGAGCCTTCAAGGTGCAACAAAAGAGTTTTATAATTTTACTGTTTATCTTAGCGTTATTATCTGTGTCTGTACATGCTGTGGATATTGAGTCCGATGATATCGCTGTCTATTCCAATGCTTCCGTGTATCTGAATCCTGCTTTTGATTCAGTTGCGTTGGTTGAATTTCCATTTACATTAAATAGAAATAATTTTGAGTTTATAAAAGGTGACACTGTTTATGATGGCTATTATGGTCGTATCATTGCCTCTGTGAAACTTCTGAATGTCAATGGTATTCCGATAGATTCTACTCAAACAATATTTACTATAAAAACAGCAACTCGTGCTGAAACTCAACAAGCTGATATTCGTTTGTTTAACAAATTATCTTTACTTGTTAAGCCGGGTATTTACTCTGCTCATATAACTATCCTCGATGTTGTCAGTAAAAAGAAAGGCGATTTCTTTATTGATAAGATATTAGTCGGGAAAAGTTCACAAAAAAACGGTATCAATATGAGTGGTCTAAATTCAGCTTTTAGTGCGGAATATGTCGGCGATGATTCAACTAAAATCAATCCGCTTATTTACAAAAATGGATACAACTTACTTATAAATCCTGTTTCTGCTTTTACCAATTCTGATAAGCTGATTTATATCTATGGTGAAATTTATAATTTAGAATACAATGATGAGTCTCGAACAAAATATCAGCTTATAGTAAATGCTTTAGATAAAGATAATAATATCTATCAGATGTATGGCTCGCGGTTAAGTAAGAAACCGGGAAGTTCTGCTGTTTTTGTAGAAAAAATTGATATAGCAGGTTGGCACAATGGCGTGTATTCTCTTGAAGTCATTGCTGTTGATTTAGCGACTCAAGTTGCCGATACATCGTATCTTCCTATTTCTATAGTTTCTCCTCAGGAAGTAGTTTTAGCTGCCCAAAATATTTCCAATACTGCTGATCCTTATAATAATTTAACTATGAAACAAAAAATCCAACTTGTTAGATATCTACTCACGATGGAACAAGAGAGAACCTTGAATAATCTTGGTGATAAAGGGAAAGAAAATTTCCTCAAAGCTATCTGGGCTGAACATGATCCGACCCCTTCAAGTCGCCAAAATGAATTCAGAGAAGATTTGATCTACAGGTTTCATTACTCCAATAATTCTTTTTCAACGAATGAATTCAAAAGTGATGGTTGGAATACTGACCGCGGTCGCATATTTATGCAGTATGGAATGTGGGAGGAACGTGACGACAACGAAGCACCACGTACCGAAAGAGCATTTGAGGTCTGGTATTATCATTCTATCAAAGGTGGTGGAGCGACATTTATCTTTGAAGATTATTACGGAGATGATAGGTATCCTCTTGTGCATTCTAGTGTAAGCGGGGAAGTCTATAGTAAAAAATGGGCAGAGTATATTATCACAGGATTTTTGGAAGTTTTAGATCAATAGAAATAGATAAAAGAGCAAAAAAAACCACCTCAACTGAGGTGGTTTTTTTATATAAAATATTATTTTCCGGTAGACGCTTGAGCAGATTTACGCATTTTCCGTTTTACCGGAATTGTAAATCGTGTATTTTTCTCATCATTGGTTTCAATAGTAAATGACTTCTCAAAAGATCTATCGATAACATCTTTCTTAAGTTTTAAAGAACAGGATGCTGCTTTACCGGCAGCAATCGAAGAAGGCATTTTAACATCAAAATAATCAGATGCAAAAGAAATCATTGAAAGGTCAATTTTTTGATCTGATACATTTGTAATAGTAAATTCAATTTTATCCCGAAGCTTTTCACCGAATTGTGATAGGTCAAGTTTATACGGCTTCATAACTAATGGATATGTAGAGTCCGGTCTTGATACTACATTTGCAATAATTTGAACATTTTTATTCGGAGGACCTTCGTTTGTCTGGATCCGAGGTCTTTTTGTTACACGGTTTTTTGATGTTTTAGAGCTAAAGATTATTTCAAGTCTTGTACTGTCACCGACAGCTAATTCCTTTTTATCTAAAGGAGCTTTTGTGCATCCTCAACCAGGGATTACTTTGAGAATTTTAAGTGAATCATCGCCTGTTGAAAAGAGCCAAAAATCATGAGAGATTTTTGAGTTTTGTGGTACATACCCAAAATTGAAAACTGATTCAGGAATGGTCAACCGAGGTGCGGCAGAAACCTGAGCAGTAGCAAATAAAAGAATGCATGCGCCAAGGAGTAGTGTTATTTTTTTCATGGAGAAAAAAATCCTTTCATATATATGTAATAAGTTCTTTTATTAATAAATCTTGCGACGATATGGAATCGTCATACGTGTATTCTCTTTATCGTTAAACTCAATAGTTATTGAGCCTTTAAATTCTTTATCGAGAAATTCTTTATTTATCTTAATCATACCAACTGCTTTTCCATTGGCAGGAATAGTTTCAGGAACTGTGATTGTGCAATCATCAAATGAAGATGAAACAATTTTGACAAGTAATTCTGTATCAGTTCTGTTGGTGAGAGTGTACTCAAGTTGATCAATTGATTTATCGTTGATACGTGACAACTCACACTTGTATGGGGTCAATGAAACAGGTGTTATCTCATCAAGTTTTTTATGTACTTCACCAGTTATCGACATACGGTAGGCATCATCTTTTGCATTTGTAAAGACATACGGGTAGCGTCCGATTTTATAAACTCGCTTACCGACATTCCATTGGAAATAAACTTTCATACTATCGCCGGGTAGGATGTAATCCTGTGGCAGTGGCATGATAGCACAGGTGCATCCTGTTTTAATTTCTAATATTTTCAAAGTGTCATCGCCAACAGACTTAAACCAAAAGCCCTGTGAGATAGTTGCATTGTTGGGAATCAATCCGAAATTGTATTTACTGTCAACAATTTCAAGAGCAGGTTGCGACAAGATCGGCATTGCTGCAAAGATGATATAGGTAAAGATAATTATTTTTTTCATAATATTTTTCATACTTTATTTTATAGTCTGAGAAGTGATATAAGTTCCAGCTTTAATTTCGGATAATATATTTAATCTCATCAGTTTAGTCAAGTAGTCGCTTATTCTTGTATCATCACTTTTTGTACTTTAAACTGTTATATATCAAATATTTTGCCAGGATTCAAAATATTATGGGGATCAAACTGCTTTTTTATCTTTTGCATGAGTGAAATTGAATCGCCATGCTCTAATTCGAACAGATTTTTATGTCCAATGCCGATTCCATGCTCTCCTGATATAGTTCCTCGTAATCCGAGCGTCCTTTTGATAATCAAATCATTTATTTCAATCGCTTTTGTCCACTCATCTTGGTTATTTTTATCGGCTAAAATAAGGGCGTGGAGCAATCCTAAGCCGACATGTCCAAAGGCATGGATCATAATGTTACTTTCTTTGCTCAATTCATGACAATAATTTACCATTTCAGGTAATTTTGAGATAGGGAAAGCAACGTCATTACGAAGAATTGTATAGCCCGGTTTCCGATGTTTAATAGATTCAGTGACATAATGTCTGATTTCCCAAGGATTCTGCCCATCGGCTAAAGTTAGGGGAGAACCGCCGAGTTCTTCACAGATAGACTGAGCCATTTCATTGTTAGAATTGACAACCTCATCGGAGCCATGGAATTCTAAAAAGAGAGCGGGGACTTCCTCGAGATTGTAATCTTTGAGCAGATTTAAGGCTTCCATGACGTTCTTATCTAAAAATTCAATAGCGGCTATATCGATTCCATATTTACAAATTTCAGATACCGCCTGTGCAGCTTTGGTCGCTGATTCAAACTTGAAGGCTGTTTTAAGCCGTCCTTCGGGCAGACCTGCTAATTTGAGGGTGATGGAGGTAATCACCGCGAGAGTGCCTTCAGAGCCGGAGATAAGGTCTACGAGGTTATATCCGCTAGAGCGTTTGATTGCTCTATTGCCAATTTTCATAAACCTGCCGTCACCGGTGACAATTTCAAGCTCTAAGATATAATCTTTTGTACCGCCATATTTAACAGAATAAATACCGGATGCGTTGGTTGAGACCATTCCGCCGATAGTAGCTATGTCACCTGAACCACCCGGAGATGGTGGGAAAAAGAGAGATTCTTGCTTTAAGTGATTATTTAAGTGGTCATAGATAATGCCCGGTTGGACAGTAACTTGCAAGTCGTCAGGGTTGAATTCAATAATCTCGGTCATAAGGCTGACATCGAGAACTATGCCATCAGCTGATGGAATAGTAGAACCTTCAAGCGCCGAACCTGCTCCACGAGTAGTCAGCGGAGTTTTTGTTTCGTGGCATATTTTGACAATCTCACAAATCTGATCGGCAGTTTTTGCCCGTACAACGGCGAGAGGAATAACGGCATCAAGTGTGGACTCATCTTTGGAGCCAACATTCAAGTGGTCAACCTGAGTAGACAGTTGGTCAGATGGCAGAATCTTTTGTAGTTTTTCAATAATGGTCATAAATTTACTGTTCCAGATTTCTCAGTGCTAAAAAGAATGGTTGCCAGTCTTTGATCATTTTAGGTTTGGAATCAAACAGCTTTTTGTGATCGTCAGATAATCTGTTTTTATCAACGATAACAAGCAGAACATATTCATCAAACCAATCGTCATACATATTCCAATAACCGTCTTTCCCTGCTTTTGTTCCCCAGCTATTTTCGACCAGCCATTTAGTCGTTTCACCGGTTAGAGCGGTGTCAATGCCTGTGAGTACCATAGCATGAGTCGGAGCGATGTCACCATAGAGAAGACGTTCTTTTTTTGTCATCTTGAAATCAAGACCCAGAGTCTTGTTGTAGTCATAAATATCAACATCTAAGATAGCGTCAGTTTTGAAATTTTCTTTACCGATGTCACAGGCAAACCAGACTGCTTGAGAATCTATGATTGATGCTCTGGCGTATTTTTTCAACTCTTCTATTGGCAGATTGATAACATCAAAATCATCTTCTTCGTAAATATTACGGCTTTCTTCTAGAAGATAACGAGTGTCGTAGTCCATAGTCGGGTTATGTACGATAGCAACATATTCGGGGAGAGATGATGCGTAGAACTCTTCAAAAAATGATTTAGGTGTATAATCTTTTTCGACGATTTCTTTTTCAGTTTTGGTTGTGTCATCTTTGTCGTTGAATTCATAGCGATAGGTAAATGATTGAGGAGGTTTACCAAAGTTGAAAACTAAGAACTGATATAATTCAGCAAGCATTTCATCTTTTCGACTACGAAGTGCTTTAAGGTTTTTACCTTTGTGATGCATTTCAAGAAGTTCAGCAGCGAAAGAACGAAGAAGCGTTTTACCTAGTTTGTTGAGTGTGCTTGTCGCAGATGATTGTTTTGTTTCAGGCATAATTTCTTTAGGAACGACGCCATATTTTTCTATGAGATTCAAGAAGTAATGCATCCAGCCACCATCACCAAACAAAGAAGAAAATTCGTTTTGGACTGAGCGGTCATCAAGAGGACGGTCCCGAAGTTCAATAATGCGTTCAAGGAAGAAATTCCCTTTTTCAAGTTTGTCATAAAAAGCGATAAAAGATTCTGATATTTGGAAATCAGAAAGCTGTAGGTCGGTCATGACTTTTGGGGTAATCAGATTACCACCGGCAAAAGCCCAGCATCGTCCTGAACTTTTCTGGTTGGAAATCTTGGTTGATTTCAATTTTAAGCTATATAATTTATTATGACTGATAACTTTTTTATGATTTAAAGAAATATCTTTAATCTTATTGTTAGTGACCATATTGACTATTTGGTCTTTATTTTCGATTTTTTCGAGTTGGCCTTCAAACTTTTGAAGCAGTTTTTCATCGATAGCACCATCTTTGGCAAATGCCGATACTGCGATGAAAAGGGAAAGGGTACATACAACTAATTTTTTTAATCTCATTTGGTCTCCTTCTTAAGGTAACCCTCAAAATAAAGAGAAATTGAAAATAATCAAGCGTTTGGATAAAACTGAAATAAATATCTAATCTTGCATATAAAAATAAAATTACATACATTATCGAATAAATTTTAACTTAAAGAAGTAGTAATGTAGAAAATTATGAGCAAAAAAAATAAAAAACAAAAAGTAAAACCACAGGTCTTAAAAGGGTTCCGTGATTATGTACCAAGTGAGCAGCTAGCCCGTGAGGCAATGCTTGCAAAAATCCGTGACTCCTTTGAGCTGATGGGCTTTCTCCCGCTACAGACCGCATCGCTGGAATTTGCCGAGACACTTCTTGGTTCGCACTACAACGAAGATTCACTTAATGAATTGTTCGGCTTCAAAGGTCCTGATGATGTTGATATGGCATTGCGTTATGAATTTACTGTTTCGCTGGCACGTTTTGTCGCATCCAACCCAACTTTGCCGCTCCCGTTTCGACGCTACCAGTATGGTAATGTCTGGCGTGTTGACAAACCGGGTCCTGGTCGGTATAGAGAATTTATGCAGTTTGATATTGATATAGTCGGAACGCAAAACTTACTGGCTGATTCTGAAATCATTGCCGGGATGGTTTCGACCATGCAAAATCTAGATGTTAAGAATTTCAAAGTACGTTTTTCCAATCGGAAAATTTTAAATGGACTGATGGAATACGCATCGATTTCTCCAGAGAAATCATCCGATGTCATGCGAGTTGTTGATAAACTCGACAAACAGGGAAGAGATGCTGTTATTTTAGAGTTGGGAGCAGGACGGATTGACGTTTCGGGTGACAAGATAAAAGGTGTCGAGCTTGAGAACTCACAGATTAGTAAAATGGAAGAATTTTTAGATATCGCATCTGTCAAAGATACTGATGCACTAAACAATGTTGAAAAACTTTTAGGTTCTATTGAAATTTCTCAAACAGGTATTGATGAGTTGCGAACGATTTTGATTAACTTAGAGAATATGGATGTTGACAAATCTTGCCGAGAAATTGATTTAACTATTGTCCGAGGGCTTGGTTATTATACCGGACCGGTCTTGGAGACGACATTGCTTGACTTACCTGAATATGGTTCTGTCTTTTCAGGTGGAAGATATGATAACTTGGTAGACCGTTTCCTAGGTCGTTCAATTCCTGCGGTGGGGTCATCGATTGGTGTTGACCGTTTGCTTGCGGCATTGATTGCTTTAGATGCTCTTAAAATGAAACGAGCGACCTCGCAAGTGTTGGTGACGGTGATGGATAAAGAACGTCTGCCTGACTACCTGAAATTACTCAGAGAATTACGAGCTGCGGGGATAGCATCGGAGATATTTTCCGGTGATACAAAAAACCTTACCAAACAAATTAAATATGGTGATAAAGTTGGGATCCCATTTGCGGTTATCGCAGGGTCTGATGAATTTGAAAATGGTATGGTGACAGTTAAAAATATGCAAGCAGGCAAAGAAAAAGCAAAAGAAACATCTGACCGTGAAGAATGGTTAAAAGCTGAAGATATTCAAGAAACAATAAAAGTTGATACGTTGATAGCATATATAAAAGAGAAAACTTCTGCATGAGCGACAAGAAAAAATATTTTGCGGGGATAGATATTGGCGGCACTAATATAAAGTTTGGCATATTTGACGAAAAAGGGAAAATCCTCTATCGTGAACATAAGCCGACTATGTCTGAAAAAGGACCTCAAGCGTTACTTCATCTTATAGCAAATATCGGTGAAAGACTCCTGTACCATGCTGCCGAAGAAGATTTTGAAATAAGATACCTTGGAGTTGGTTCTCCGGGAGCGGTTAATACAAAAAACGGAACTGTTGTTGGTCCATGTCCAAACATAGAAGGTTGGACAGGAACTGAGATTGGAAAGGCCTTATTTGAACGCCTGAATGTACCTGTCTTTGTTGACAACGATGTTAACTCTATGGCTTTGGCAGAGTATAAATTTGGAGCTGCTCAAGGAAAAAAGAATGTTGTCTGCCTGACTGTTGGTACCGGTATCGGTGGCGCTTTTTTGTACAACGGTGAAATCATGCACGGTAGTAATTACACCGGTGGTGAACTGGGTCACATGACTATAAATTTTGAAGGACCATTATGTGCTTGTGGAAATAAAGGATGCCTTGAGGCGTACTGTTCATCTAAGCATATTATAAGACGAGTCAAAGAAAAACTGAAAGATAAAATGACACCTGTATTTAAAGATGTCTTGAAATCAAATATAGATAATTTATCGATAAAAAAACTTTTTGCCGCTCTTAAAAGAGGTGATGATGTCGCAATTGAAGTTATCGCCGAGACGGCATCATATTTAGGTATAGGACTGGCAGGAATTGTGAATCTTTTGAATCCTGAAATCGTAGTTATAGGTGGTGGTATAACAGATGGTAGTCTGAAATTTGTTGAGATGGTTTCTGATGAACTCAACAAACATGCCTTTTCATCTGCTACGGAAAAGTTACAAGTAGTGAAAGCATCATTGGGTAATGATGCCGGTTTTATCGGTGCAGGATTATTAGGCGAAAATTAATAAAGGATAATAAGTATGACTGAAAAGAAAAATGTTGAAAGACCATTGAGCTTTCTAATCTCGTTATGGCATGGGTATATCATTTCCGGAATATTCTTATTGTATGGTGGTGTAAAAATTGTACTTTCATTTTTGGATCGCGATTTTTCTGAAATGGGGCAGTTAATTGTTTTTGCCGTATTAGGACTTTTGTTGTTGATGATCGTTCTTGCCTATGATGATTGTAAGAAATTTGGATGGTATGGCTTAATAGGCATGAATGTCGTCATTATTGTCTCGGCATTATTAAACTACCAAATTTTAGAGTCAATAATAATACTGCTCTTTTCGGCTGTTTCATTATATTTAATGTATCGAAGTGAAACAAAAAAATATTTATTAAAAGTAAGTTAATTTTCGGTTGACATCTTACGATAAAATAGTAGATTGTCATTTCTAAATGGTATTACTTGGCGCCCTAGCTCAGTTGGTAGAGCAACGGACTGAAAATCCGTGTGTCCGCAGTTCAATTCTGCGGGGCGCCATTTTAAAAAAAAATTACTAACATAAATCTATCTAAATATTAAAATATTTACTAAAGAATCCGATATAAATGTCATAGTATTAATTCTATTGGAGTTACTCGTTATGAAAGCTTTAGATTTTAATCTGGAAAACGATATCCATTTTGATTTCAAAAAAGGTCAAACGACTTTTAAAGATTCAAGATTGGTCATATTTGATGCAAATTCAATTGGATTGCTCAGACAAAATTTAATTGAAGAAATTGGTTTTGAAAAAGCAAAAGCCTTTTTCCTGAAATTTGGATATCAAAACGGCTATGCTGATTTTGTCCAAATGAAGATTAATTATTCTTTTGAGTCTGAAATGGAATTATTATCCTCTGGTCCTGTTATCCATACTTGGGAGGGAATAGTCTCTGCCCAACCTACTGAAATACATTTTGACCGTGCAAAAGATGAATTCTTTTTTACCGGTAATTGGTTTAATTCATACGAAGCTGAACAACATTTAAGCTTTAATAAAAAAGCAGATGAACCTATCTGTTGGTCTCTAATGGGCTATGCGACTGGTTGGTGTTCAGCGTTGTTCGGGAAACTAGTGATTGCCATTGAACCTATTTGTCAAGGTAAGGGTGACTCACATTGTGCCTGGAAGATTCAAACTCCTCAAGCATGGGGTGATGCCGCCGAGCCATACAGAAAAATCTATTTTGATTTGATCGCAGGTAAATAAATGGCCGAAAAACTGATACAATACTATAAATATATAAGAGAAGTCGCCGGGTATGAAGGCAAGATTGATCTTGCAACTTCGACAAAAATCCCTTCCACAAAAGCAGCTATGGCACCTGATTCGGATGAAAACATAACTTTGTTTAAAGAAGCGATTCATAAAATCACCGGAAAAGATGCTCCCGAATATTAATAGCTATTGACAGTTAGCCAAAAACCTGAAGTATTTAAAACAAATCAGTTGAGTTTATCAATAAAATTCTGAATATTCCATTTATATGCGTATAACTAAAACTATATTTGAATCTGTACATATTTTAGAACCAAAACTGTATGAGGATAATCGAGGCTTTTTCTATGAGTCTTATCAAAAAGACAGTTTTAAACTTCTTGGTATAAATACCATCTTTATGCAAGATAACCATTCGTACAGCAAAGATGCAGGTACTGTGCGGGGGATGCATTTTCAAGCACCTCCTTTTGCTCAAATAAAATTGATTCGTGTTCTTAAAGGGAAAATTCGAAATTACTTTATAGATATTCGCAAAAATTCTCCAACATATTTACAGTTTGATTTTGTTGAACTTTCATCGGACAATAAATTACTTTTGTATCTTCCGGTTGGATTTGCAAATGGCTTTCAGACTCTTGAGCCTGATTGCGAGATTCATTATAAAGTAGACAAAAAGTATGACCCTGATTCTGACAATACATTTCAATACAACGATACAAAGATTGGCATTGGGTGGAAAGTATCATCGCCGATTTTATCAGGTAAAGATAAAGATGCTTTACCATATACAGAAATCGGAACACCTTTTGTCTATGGTGAAAACTCATGAAGAAAATATTAGTCACCGGAGCAGGTGGGTATATAGGTTCTGTTTTAGTCCCAAAATTACTCTCAAATAATTATGAAGTTGTTGCTGTTGATCGGTTTTTCTTTGGTGATGACAAGTCAGTTCAGAATAAAAATTTACAAGTTATAAAAGATGACTCTCGAAAATTAACCAAAGCTGCATTCAAAGATATTGATGCAGTCATTGATTTGGTCGCAATTTCAAACGACCCCTCGGCAGAACTTTTCAAAAGGCAAACGATTGAAATAAATGCCGAAAGCCGAATTCATACTGCAACACTCGCCAAAGAGTGCGGAGTACGGCAGTACATTCTACCGTCGAGTGCATCGATTTATGGTTACCATGCAGAGATTCTCGATGAAACCAATCCGACCAACCCACTTACTGTGTATGCCAAAGCAAACGAACAAGCCGAGCTTGGGGTGTTACTTCTTGCCGATGAGAAATTTACTGTGACAGTTGTCAGGCAGGCGACGATTTATGGATTGTCACCACGTATGCGATTTTACTTAGCAGTGAATGGCATGACATATGGTTGTTATACGAATAAGAAACTCCCGCTCATGCGTGACGGATCGCAATACCGACCGATGCTGCATATTCAAGATACGACCGATATGTTTTGTCTGCTTCTTGAAACGGATCCTTCTAAAATAAATAATGAAATTTTTAATGTCGGATCAGCTCATCATAATTTTCAGATAAAAGATTTGGCAACTGAGATTGTCACTCTTGTCTCAGATTTTATGCAAGAGAAAATAGAGATTGAATGGTACGGTGATCCTGATATACGAAGCTACCGTCTTAGTTTTGATAAAATTGAAACGACACTTGGATGGAAAGCAAAGCATACTATCAAAGATGGTGTCATTGAAATATTAGATGCTCTCAAAAGTGGGACGCTTCAAAAAGATGATTCGACCATTACGCTTGAATGGTATCAGCAATTAGTTGAGTGGCATAAGCGGATTAAAGAGATAGAAAAATACGGCGGAATTTTGGACATAGAATAATTATGAAGAAGATACTTTTATTAGGAGCTGATGGTCAGCTCGGGACAGATATAAAACGGTTTACGTCATCGGCTGAAATTGAAATTATTGCATCTACCAGAGCAGACTTTGATGCTGACTTTGATAGTGTAGATGAAAAACTTTCTATGTATAAAGATTGTGATTATATTATAAATTGCATTGCCTATCATAAAGTTGATCAATGCGAAGATAACCGTGAGAAAAGTTTTGCTATAAACGCCAACTTCGTACTGCAATTATCTTTGTTTGCCACACAGAACAATATTACTTTCATACATATTAGCACCGATTATGTTTTTGATGGCATGAAGAACAAATTACATAAGGAAGTAGACGAACCGAATGCATTGAATGTCTATGGTGAATCAAAGTTTGTCGGGGAGCAGTATGTGAAAGCGTATACTCGGAAACATTTTGTTCTGCGGGTGTCATCGCTGTTTGGTTCTAAGAAATCAGATAATCCAAACATAAATTTTGTCGAGAAAATGATTCATGCCGCCAAAGCAGGACAGAATTTAAAGGTCATAGATAATCAGATTATTTCACCGACGCATACCAAAGATGTTGCATTGGCTATCAAAGAAATTATAGTGACAAACTACAATAACTACGGCACCTATCATTGTTGTAATAGCGGTACATGTTCGTGGTTTCAGTTTGTCAAAAAGATATTTGCACTTACAAATTTAGATACTGATCTTACACCGGTATCGTATGTTTCTTTTCATACGCATGCCAAACGTCCGCAGTATTGTGCTATGGATAATTCGAAACTGGCAAAGTTTTACAAAATGAAAAATTGGGAAGATGCCTTAGAAGAATATTTAGAACTTAAAGGATATAGAGCATAATGAATGATAAAATTAAAAAAGGAATAATCTTAGCCGGGGGTAAAGGGACAAGATTATTCCCATCGACTAAAGTTATCGGTAAACCACTTCTGCCGATCTATGACAAACCATTGATCTATTTCCCACTTTCGACTCTTATGGCAATGGGTGTCAAAGATGTGCTGTTGATTTCCACAGAACGAGACCTTCCTGGGTTCAAACAACTTTTAGGGGATGGCTCAGATTACGGGATCAATATCTCTTATCAGATTCAGACGATTGCCAAAGGGATTCCTGACGCTTTTGTATTAGGCGAACAGTTTATCGGTGATGACAATGTAGTACTGCTGTTGGGTGATAATATTTTTGACCCGGTTGATAAAGTAGTCGAAGCGGTCAAAAATTATCAGTCCGGTTCGCTTATCTTTGGATTTCCGGTTGATGATCCCGAGGCGTTTGGTGTTGCTGAGGTTGACGAAAATGGCAATGTTACTCACATGGAAGAAAAGCCAAAAATTCCAAAGTCTGACCTTGCGATAATCGGGTTGTACATATTTGACAAGCAGGTCGCCGAAGTAGCCAAAACGCTTGAGCCATCTGACAGGGGAGAGCTTGAGATTTTGCATGTCATTCAGCATTATTTGGACTGTAAAGATTTGAAATTTGTCAATTTAGGTAAAACTTTTAATTGGTTTGATGCCGGTAATCCTGATTCTGTTTTAGAAGTTGCTCAATATGCAGCATCGAAAAATGATGTTTCCTTTGGTTCTATTGAAACAACGGCATATTTGAATCAGACAATTGATAAATCACAGTTAGTTAAATTGGTAGCAAGCATGCCGACATGTATGTATAAAGCCAAGTTAGAGGCATATATTGAAGCTTTGGATTAAAAGTTTCAAATAATTAAAATACTATTTGATTTTATCCAAATAATATTTTATACTTGGCATCTCTGATTTAGTGGAGAAACCAATTCAGAGTAATTCATATTTTGGTGGGGTTCCCGAGTGGTCAAAGGGAACAGACTGTAAATCTGTCGGCGACGCCTTCGGAGGTTCAAATCCTCCCCCCACCATAAAATTATCCCAAATATCAAACTCTTATATAAATATCAACTTATCATAGTGTTAAAACCGACCCCCCACCATAAAATTATCCCAAATATCAAACTCTTATATAAATATCAACTTATCATAGTGTTAAAAC